>WLNW01000064.1 GCA_009699605.1 Actinomycetota bacterium
CGCGGCGGGAAGATCGTCGCGGTGCTCGGCATGAACCGGCCCCGCCACGTGATGCAATACCGCCAACTCATCGTCGACCGGGCCACCTGGCAGGAAGCGCTCGCGTTCGCGGCCGCGCAAGCGACCACATGACGCGGCCCCGCCTGCATAGCGCCAAGCTCAACTGACCGCACGCTCGCGCTCAGCCGATGGATTGCTCGCCCCGCTCGCGCACGCGGAATGCGAGGTGCACCCGCATGCGCTCGCGGTGCTGCGCGATGACGGTCTGGCCTTGTGGCAAAGGGTTGGCGTCGAGGAACGTCTCGATGCCCGGCACGAGTTGCGGCTCGGCGAGTGCGCTGATTCCTTCGAGAAAGCGGGCGACGAGGTTAGAGGGGACCACGCGCCGGACGGTGTCCCAACTCTCGGTGAGATAGGTCCACGCCATCGGGCCTTGGTGGCGGTTGCGCAACACGGAGCGGAGCACAAACGCCGCGTCCTGTGAACGGATGGTGCCATCGAGCGCATAACCGATCGTGCGGCGGATCTCGGCCTCGCCGGGGAACAGGGTCAGCGCGAACCGGAAACGTTCTGCGTCCTGCGGCGAGACGGCATTGCGCATGGACTCGACGTATTCGTCGTAGAGCGCGCCGTCGCCGGCGGAGGCGGCGATGTCGATGGCCGCCGCGGACAACGCAGGCCCGGTGTCCGTGGCTGTGCGGAGCGCGCGCGCCGCCGCGATCGAGTTGGGGTCGCGAGCAACCATGGCGTCGGCCTCGAGCAGCGCGGCGCGCAGTTCGGACGTTCGCTCGGGTTCATCCGCTGCAGGACGATCTCCGAGTTCGGCCCGCATCGGTGCGAGGAGCGCATGGATGCGGGCGTCGAGTGCGTGGCGGTTGCCGGGCTCGAGGGCCCGGGTGATGCCATCGAGGGCAGTGATGATGCGTTGCCACACCGACAGGTCGGTCTCGTCGCGGAAACCCTCGGCGAAGGCCAGGAATCGTTCGGCGGAGAACTCGCCGGCGAGCGTCATGGCCCACGTGTCGTCGACCAGTCCGTAGCGTTCGATAGCGTCGTCGGATCCCGGGCCGCCCGCCGCGAACTGGGCCAGTTGCTCACCGCTCAAACGCACCCGATAAAAGCCGGAGCCCGCCACGTTGGCTGACTCGACAGTGCTCACGTCGACGGGCAGCGCAACCGGGTCCGAGCCGAGCAGCACGCGATGCTCGACCCCCGCCGCGCGAAGACGCACCGGCACCGTCCATTGCTGGGCGGGTGTCTCCAGGTAGCTGAACCGTTGCTGGCGGAGCTGCACGATGCCGTCGCCCGAGGCTTCGACGCTGACCATAGGGTGACCACCCTGGAAGATCCACGTGTCCATCATCTGACGCACCGGCTGGCCGGTGGCCTCTTCGATGGAGTCCCACAGGTCGTGTGTCTCGGTGGACCCGTAGGAGTGCGCCATGAGGTATGCACGGATGCCGTCGCGAAACGCGCCTTCGCCGACGAACTGCTCGAGCATGCGGACGACCGCTGCGCCCTTTTCGTAGGTGAGTAGATCGAACATCCCCTCGGCATCAGCGGGGGAGTGCACGGGGTACTCGATCGGTCGGGTCGCCGCGAGCGAGTCGACGTCCATGGCCGCAGAACGCGAAAGTCCGAAGTCGTTCCAGCGGCGCCATGCGGGGCGGAACGCGTCGGTGCACTTCATCTCCATGAAGGTGGCGAAGGCCTCGTTGAGCCAGATGCCATTCCACCAGCGCATGGTGACGAGGTCGCCGAACCACATGTGGGCGAGCTCGTGATGGATCACGTCGGCCACCCGTTGCAGCTCGGGCTGGGGCACCGCGACCGGGTCGACGAGCAGGAGGGTCTCGCGGAACGTGACGCAGCCGAGGTTCTCCATAGCGCCGAAGGCGAAGTCGGGCACCGCCACAAGGTCGAGCTTCTCCGCCGGGTACGCGATGCCGTAGTACTCGCGGAAGTAGCGCAACGCGAACGCCGCCGACTCGAGCGCGAACGCGGTGAGGTGGGCGTTGCCCGGGGTGTGCACCACACGTAGCGGCACGCCGTCGACGTCGACCGGTTCGGTGGCCTCGAGCGGCCCGATGACGAAGGCCACGAGGTAGGTCGACATGGCCATGGTCGGTGCGAACCGCACTCGTCTTCGCCCGTCGGGCAATGGTGATTCGTCGACGATGGGACCGTTCGACACCGCGAGCAGGTCGCCCGCGACGTCGAGAGTGATCGCGAATGACGACTTGTACTCGGGCTCGTCCCAGCATGGGAACGCCCGCCGCGCATCGGTGGCCTCGAACTGTGTGGTGGCAATGGTGTGCGTCGTGCCGTCGGCGCCGGTGAACGAGCTGCGATAAAAGCCACGCAATTGCTCGATGAGCGCCCCAGAGAAGCTGATCTTCAGGCGGGCCGGACCCGCAGCGAAGGAACGTCCAGCATCGAAGCGGACCCGTTGTGCGTCGGCCTCGTCGACGGTGATCAGATCGATCGAGGACCCGTCAACCTCGAGGGTGGCCGACGTGATCGTGAGCTCAAGCGAGTTGCACCACAGCGACGGGGTCGGTTCGTCGATGTCGAGGTCGATGGCGACGAGCCCGGTGAAGGTACCGGCCTCGAGGTCGGGGGCGAGCGTCAGGTCGTAGTGCCTGGGGCGGGCGACGCGGGGTAGACGATGCGGGTCGGATTCGGTCACGTCGCAGGCTCCTTCTCGAGTGGGTGGACGCTACCGCCGGTGACCGCACGGAGCAGCGCCACGGACTCGGGGCCCGATTCGTAGGTGGGCCGATCTAGGGCGCTCGAAGAGTTTCCGAATCGTGCGCAGATTCGCAATCTTTTTGTCACCGATCGGCCTCGTTCTCGTGGTGAAATAGCGGCAGTACAACTGGATGAGTTCTACCCCGGGGAGGCCGACCAATGGTCACGTTCAAGATCCGAAACGGTGACACCGTCAAGTCGTCATCCGCTGACCCCGCGTACCTCTGGCCATCCGATGTCCTCGACGAGATCGACGACGACGCATTTGCCGAAGCAATCGCCGCCGGTCGCCTCCTTGACCCCGAGGCGTCCGTGACTGCCGCGGCCTGACAGTCGCGACCACCAAAGGCTCGTCCGCAGGCGTGACTAGCCTGCACCTATGAGCTACACCTGCTTCGATGTCGACGAGGCCGACCACGTCGCACACGTCCAGCTGCGCCGCCCCGACGAGCTGAACACGATGGTCCCCGCGTTCTGGCGCGAACTGCCCGAGATCGTGGCCGAGATCAGCGATCGTGGTTCGGCGCGGGCGCTCGTGCTGTCGTCCACCGGTCGCCACTTCAGCGCCGGAATGGATCTTGCCGTGTTCGGCGGCGGCTCCAACCTCGACGCCGTCACGAGCGGCCCGGGCCGGTCTCCGGATCCCGCCGCGCCGGCCGAGGCCGAGTTGGGCCGCACCCGCGCCAATCTGCGGCTCAACGTGCTGCACCTGCAAGAGGCGTTCACTGCGCTCGAGCGCGCTCGCATGCCGGTCCTCGCGGCCGTGCAGGGCGGATGCATCGGCGGTGCGGTCGACATGGTCTGCGCAGCCGACATGCGGTACGCCACCGCCGACGCGTTTTTCTGCATTCAAGAGATCAACATCGGCATGACGGCGGACGTGGGAACGTTGCAAAGGCTCCCCAAGCTCATTCCCGAGGGCATCGTTCGCGAGTACGCCTACACCGGGCGGCGCATGCCTGCTGCGCGCGCCCATGAGCTCGGCTTCGTCAACGCGGTCTTCGTCGATCACCATGCACTGCTCGCAGGGGTGCACGAGATCGCGGCGGAGATTGCCGCCAGATCGCCACTTGCGGTTTGGGGCTCGAAGGAGATGATCACCTATGCGCGCGACCACACCGTGGGCGACGGCCTCAACTACATGGCGACATGGCAGGCCGGCATGTTCCACTCGCAGGACATGATCGAGGAGTTCACCGCCAAGGCCGCAAAGCGGTCCACCGAACACCCCGACCTCTTGGCGGTCCGCCGCGGTCTCGAATGACGCGCGGTCGGTGACCGGTCGGTCCTCGTCGGTGTCTTAGTCCTCGTCGGCTTCGACCTCGGGCGGGCGGTACTGGTACTTGAGGTCGCCCAGCCGCACGAGCGTGGAACTGATCCAGCCGCCCATCGACGCAAAGTGTTTGTCGAGACTGGCGCCGTCGGCGAGTGCCTCTTCGTCGAACTCGTAGATGCCCTCGTACGAGACCTCGATCGCGTACTCGGGGTCGTCGAGTGTGGTCTCGAAGATCGTCTCGACGGTTGGGCCCGAGCGGGTGAGGCACTCGTTGCCGATCGGTGGGCTGGTCTCGGGCAGTGCATCGAGCATGGCCCGCGGGTCGGGGGACGCGGCGAGGCCCTGCACCCGCAACACGATCTCGATCTCGATGCGTGGCGGCTCGTCGAACTGCTCGCCGATGTACCAGTTGCGGTATGCCGTCTGGGCCCACGTGGGCCACTCGAGCGTGATGTCGGCCCGAACCCGAGGGGGGAGACCCTCGCCGGGCAGGCCGTAGGTGGTCTCCCACGAGACGTCGCCGAGGAGGAAGTCCATTTGGAAGCGTTCCTCGAAGGCCTGACGTTCGAGCATCGCCGCCTCGAAGACCTCGCGCAGCGCGCCGATGGCATCGGTGAACACGTGGTCGAGCATGGCAAGGGAGGCTACCGGGTCGCCTGGGCCAGGGACCTACCGCCAGGTCGCTGTCAGTAGTAGACGCATCGGGTGCGATGCCGGGGCGCCGCCTTGTAAATGCTCCCGGCGCCCCGGTTCCACAAGAAGGTGTCGAGGTCGCGAGCGTGCGCGGGTGTACCGACGGCGCGCAGGGCCTCGCTGAGCAACTCGACCGCGTGCAGACTGACGGCGCGAATCTCGACCTCGGGTTCTGACCCGGAGGTGATGTCGTCGACTCGTTCGATGCGCGCGAGGAGTTCGGGCGCGAACGTGAGCACACCGTCGATTCGAAGCACGTGCGGCACCAGGTTGTCGGGGAACATCGTCAGCCGGTCGATGTCGTCGAAACGTGCCAGGTCTTCGAAGCCCGCCATGTCGTCGTGATCGCGGCCACCGAGCGCATGCGCGAGGTCGTTCACGGTTATCTGCGCGCGCTTGTACAGCGGGACGTCGATGCCCCGATAGCGCGAGACGTCGTGGAAGAAGGGGATCCGATCGAGTTCGTCGACGAGTGCGGCACCGCGGTGATCGCACGACATGACGAGCGTCGTGAAGGAACCGTCGTGTCGATCGGTGACCGCTGCACCGAGGTCGCGCAACGCCGTCGCGAACAGCGACATCAACTCGCTCGCCGGCCCCTCGCCGAGCACCTGACCGAACAGTTTTGCGCAACGTGCGGACGTCATGGCACGCAAGGTGTCGACATCGAGTGCGCCGTGGTCGGCCACGTGTTCGCGCAACGACGTTGCGATGGTGTGGTAGCCGGACATGCCCGGCCGCTTGCGCAGATAGGGGAAGTACCCCGAACCGAAGTTCACCGCGTCGAGGCTCACGACAAACGACACGGTCGTCTCGAGATCGTCAAAGTGTTCACGACCAGGGTCGCTCTCGACGACGCACAGCACGTCGGTCGCGATCTCTTCGGCGTACGACGCAAGACGTTCGTGGTCGATGCGCACGAAGCTCGCTCTGTCTGCGACCAGAGCGCACGCCGCGCGGATGTCGTCGAACACGTCAGCCATTGCCGCCAGGCTAGGTGTGGCGTCGCTCAGGAACGAACCGCAGCGCGATGGCCGTAGCGAGCAGTGCACGATCGATGATGGTGCGGAAGTAGTCGGCGTCGCGGGTCATCTCGACCGTCCGCCCCGCCGCCAGCAGGCGGGCGCGCACGCGCTGGGCGACGTCGAGATTCAGCTCGGCTTTGGCCATGCCGTTCTCGGCCTTCGCCCCAGGGTCGAGGCCACCGTGTCCCGGGTCGAGCCGCACACGACGCCGACGGACACGAGGAGGCCGCAGCCCCTGTGGTGGGTCGTTCGTCGACCGAGGATCACGCCGGTCAGTTTGCCCTGGCTAGTGTCACCGGACGTGACAGCCCAACGAGGTGAGTTGTTCGAGCTGCTCCCGGCGCATCGCGTCGAGCGTTGGAAGCGGGTGGGGCGTGGGTCTACCACCCACTTCGCAGAGCATCTCGGACTGATCGTCGAGGACGTACGGCGCGACTACTGCCGGATGCGCCTTCCGTGGCGCACCGAGATCTCGCAGCCGTTCGGCGTGGCGCACGGCGGCGCCCTGGCATCCTTGATCGACGCGGTCGTCGTGCCGGCGATCGGGGCCGCCTACGAAGAGCCAGTGGGCTTCGCCACCATCGATCTGAGCGTGCAATACCTCGGCGCACTGCGAGACGAGGATGCCGTGGCCGAGGGATGGGTCGTGCAGCGTGGGTCGTCGATCGCGTTCTGCGAGGCCGAGGTGCGAAGCGCAACCTCCGATCGTCTGGTGGCCAAGGGCATCCTCACCTACAAGATCTCGAAGCCAAAGGCGCCGAGCGAGGTGCGTCGGTGAACATGTCGACGATGTCCGAGGCCAACTCGAGGGTGCTGCTTGCCGAGTACGGCGTACCGTTTGCGACTGTCACCGTCGTTCACGGGGTCGACGATGCCGTTGCCGCGGCGAACAAAATCGGGTTCCCGGTCGTCGTGAAGCTGAACGGCGATCGCATAGCGCACAAGAGCGAACGAGGTCTCGTGCGACTTGGCCTGGGCGATGCGACTGCGGTGCGCGAGGCCGCGTCAACGTTGCTTGCGGCCGCACGCCCCGATGACGGCGACGTGTCGCTGCTCGTCGCCCAACATGTGCACGGCGCGCGCGAGCTCATCATGGGCATCGTGCGCGATCCGCAGTTCGGGCCCACGGTGATGTTCGGCATGGGTGGGGTGCTCGCCGAGGCGATCGGTGACGTTGTGTTCCGGCTGGCACCGCTCACACAACTCGACGCAGACGAGATGCTCGATGACCTTGCGACGCAAGCGATCCTCGGACCGCTGCGGGGGGAGCCGCCGATCGACCGCGTGGCGCTCACGTCCGTGTTGCTCGCGCTGTCGCAGCTGGCAGTGAGCCGCGACGACATCCGATCGGTCGACATCAATCCGCTCATCGTGTGCGACGGCAGACCAATCGCGGTCGACGCGCTGGTCGAGCGGACCACGTGAACCGTGCAGGAGCCATGAGCGACTCCAGCAACGAGCGCTTCCGGGCGCTGTTCGATCCGCGCGGCGTGGTGGTGGCCGGCGCGTCGACGCACCCGGCGAAGTTCGGTTTCGTCGCGCTGCACAACATCCTCTCGTGTGGGTATGCCGGGCGAGTATTTGCAACCAACCTGCAGGGCGAGAACGTGCTCGGTGTGGCGACCCTGCGCAGCATCGACGAGCTTCCGAACGACGCCGTCGACCTCGTCGTGGTCTGTACTCCCGCGGCGACGAACGCGGCGTTGTTGCGGGCTTGCGCGGCCAAGGGCATCAGCGCAGCGTTCGTGGTGTCGGGTGGTTACGCCGAAGCGGGCGAGGCCGGTGCGGTCGCGCAGCGGGAGCTGGCTGCGCTCGCTGACGAGCTGGGCATCCTCCTCGCCGGGCCCAATGGGCAAGGCGTCGTGTCGACGCCAGCGGGGCTGTGCGCACAGATCGTGGCGCCCTATCCGCCGGCTGGTGGCATCAGCATCGCCAGTCAATCGGGCAACTTCGTGGCGAGCTTCCTCAACTGGTCGACGGTCACCGGTGTCGGCGTGGCCCGTGCGGTGTCGGCGGGTAATGCCGCGTCGCTCGGTGTGGCCGACTACCTCGAGTATTACGCCGACGATGCATCGTCACGGGTGGGTTTGGCCTACGTCGAAGGCATCACGGATGGTCGGGCCTTCGCCGATCGGGTGCGAGCGGTGACCGCACGCATGCCGGTTGTGCTCGTGAAGGGCGGTTCCACCGACGGCGGCGCGCACGCGGCGGCCAGTCACACGGGTGCGCTCGCCGCGAACGACAAGGTGTTCGACGGCGTGTGTCGCCAGATCGGCGCGACCCGCGCGTCGACCATCGAAGAGGCCTTCGAGGCCGCAGCCACGTTCGTGACGCAGCCGCTACCTGCCGGGCCGAACGTCGTGGTGATGACCACCGCCGGGGGCTGGGGCGTCATCGCCGCAGATGCGATCACGCGCGACCGCCACCTCGTACTGATGCCGTTGCCGCCCGATCTCGTCGAGATCATCGATGCCTTTCTCCCGCCGCGCTGGAGCAGGGCGAACCCGGTCGATCTCGCGGGTGGCGAGACTCGCGACACGATTCCGGACGTGCTGGCGCGCCTCGCGAGTCATCGCGACGTGCACTCGATCCTGTACCTCGGGCTCGGCATCCAGGCGAATCAGGCTCGCCTGATGCGGGCCGGTCGGTTCTTCCCCGATCACGGCATCGGGCGCGTCGTCGATTACCACGAGCGTCAGGACGCCCGCTTCGCGCAGGCGGCGCACGACGTCTCGGCGGCGACCGGCAAACCGATCCTCACCGCAACCGAGCTCGCCGTGGCCGACCCGACAAACGCCGGACCGCGGACCGTGCGCGCTACCGGCCGGGTTTGCTACGGCTCGGCCGACCGAGCGGTCACGGCGCTCGGTCACTTGTACCGATATTCCGAGTACTTGCGTCGGCGCGGCCTCGCCTGAGCGGGGCCACGCCGACGGTTCACCAGACCGGAGACGTTCAGAACACCAGCACGCCGCGGGCGAGGCGGCCATGGTGCATGTCGTCGACAACCTCGAAGAAGCTCTCCATCGGGTAGGTCTTGCTGACCATGGAGTCGAGGTCGAACAGACCGCGCTGGTAGAGGTCGACGATCATCGGGACGTCGTATTGCGGACGCACGCCCCCGGCGCGCGATCCCACGATCGATCGCTCCACCTGCGTGAAGTGCGCGATGGGCATCGCGTAAGTCGCGGTCGGCGCGGCCTGACCGACCTGCACACAGGTGCCGCCCCAGTCGAGCACTTCGACGGCGGCCGCGGTGACGGGCGCGACGCCGACGCATTCGAACGACCAGTCGACGCCGCCGGCACCGAACGGACCGA
This sequence comes from Actinomycetota bacterium, assembly GCA_009699605.1. GTDB lineage: Bacteria > Actinomycetota > Acidimicrobiia > Acidimicrobiales > WLNW01 > WLNW01. The sequence continues at coordinate 9,066 of WLNW01000064.1, forward strand.
CGGTCTGGGTGGGGGTGTAGGGCAGGAGCTCGTGGATGGCCGCGACGGCGTCGACCTCGGCGGCGTTCACGAAGTCGGTCGCGCCGAGCTGGATGGCGAGCTTTCCCTTGGCGGGCACGGTGTCGACCGCGATGATGCGACCGGCGCCTTTGATGCGTAGCGCCTGGATCACGGACAGGCCGACGCCGCCGGCGCCGAACACTGCTGCGGTCTGGCCGGGGGTGACATTGGCGCGGTTGAACACGGAGCCGAGTCCGGTGACGACGCCACACGCGATGAGGCAGGCGCTGGTGAGCGGAATGTCCTTCGGGATGGGTATGGCCTGGATCTCTTTGACCACGGTGACCTCGGCAAAGGACGACGTGGCCGCGAAGTTGCCTGCTGCGACCCCACCGACGGTGAACGGTTCGGTGCGGTTGCCGATGGAGGCGCGGCACCAGCCGGGCTTGCCCGTGTTGCACCACTTGCACATGCCGCAGTTGGCGAGGGTGGCGATGACCACGTGGTCGCCCACCTTGACCCGGCTGACCTCGGCGCCGACGCGCTCGACGACTCCCGCACCCTCATGACCCATGAGCGACGGGGCGGGCCAGGGAATGGTGCCGTTGATGACGCTGACGTCGGAATGACACACGCCTGCTGCGGCGACGCGCACCCACACCTCGTTGGGGCCCGGGTCGCGCACCTCGACGTCGGTCCGGATCTCTGCGGTCTCTCCGTTGAACACGATGCCGCGCATGGCTTGGCCCCCTTGATCTTGGTGTTACAGAGAGTATTGGCACGTTGTCGGGTGAGGGCAAAGATCGCCGATCAGCATTCCGGGGTGCCATCGTGGACAATAGGGAATGGCATTGAGCGCGACCATGTCGCCGAGCGTTCCCTCATCACCGGGTTTGGCGTGGGCTCGGTCGACCGCGGCTGCGGCGTCGCTCGGTGCCGCGGTGGTCCACGCGGCGGCCATCCCGGTGCACTTCGACCACGGCACGCGTTATGGGGTCGCGCTCTTGGTCATGGCCATCTTCGGCACCGCAGCCACGATCACTCCGATGCTGCCGCAGTGGAGGCGGGGCATGGTCTTCACGATTGCGGTGAACGTGGCGATCCTCGCGCTGTGGTTCCTCGCGACCAATCGAGGTCTGCCCGGTGACGAGAAGGAGACCATCGGCATGGCGAGCGCCGTCGCGACCATGCTCGAGCTTGCGGCCGTCACTGCAGCAGCAGCGGGGTTGACGTTCGGCGCTTCGGCCGAACGAGGTGCTGCGCCGGTCGCTGCATGGCGCGGTGGCTGGCGGGCGCCCGCCGCGGCATGGGTTGTCGTCGCATTGCTGGCCATCCCGGGCGTGGCCACGGCAGCCGATCATCAGCACGATGGTGCCGCGTCCACGGCCGGGCACGGTCACGCCAACGCCGAGTCGGGCGTGAACGGCGATGTCGTCGCGAAGTCGCTCACCGGCATCTTCGCGACTGCACCTGCCGCGGTGCACGCCGGCGGTTCAGGCAACGCGACGCACGACGACCAGGTCGGTGCGGCGTGCGCACCGAGCGATGGTCAGGTCGACGCGGCCGATGCGCTCGTGGCCGCGTCGACGCTCGCTCTGGTGAAGTACCGCGACGTGACCACTGCCGTCGCCGAGGGCTATCGCCCGCTCGGCTTCGAGCCGAACGGCGTCAACCATTACATCAACGAGGCGTATCTCCACGACGGTCGCATCGTCGACCCTCAGCATCCCGAGTCGATCCTCTACGGCCGCAGCCGCGATGGCTCGCTGTATCCGATTGGCATGATGTTCATGGCCGGCTCGGCTACGGAGCGAGGGCCGCGCGTTGGCGGGTGCCTCACGCCATGGCACCGACACGGGTTCCCGTTCGCCCGTCCGGGCGAGTCCAGCGTCGAGATGATGCACGTGTGGACGATCGCCGTTCCCGGTGGTCCCTTCGCCGAGCACGTCGAGGGGGAGTACGCGCGCATCTACCTCGGGGTCGAACCGATCGACACCGACATCAGTGATCCAGCGACATCGGCCACCGGTGCCAACCCGTCGACGTCGTTGCCGTTCGAGCGGCTTGTCGGGCTGTTCGGTGCCGCTGGCGGCAACGGAACCGGCTTCGGGGTCGGGCCGATGCTCAACGCGCTCAACGTGCACCGCTCGATCTTGTGCGCCGAACCACTGCGAGCGCAGATCCTGGCACGCGTGAAAGATTCGGCGCTCGTCGACCGGATCTGTGACCCGGTGCTCAACGGGCCGCTGCCCGGCGCGAGTGCTCTCGACGTGGGTGCATTGTTGAAACAGTTCACAGCAAAGAAAACGGGGAGTTGAGTTCCGATGCTCATCGCGCAGATCAGCGACCTGCACATCACCACCGAGGATGCGTCGGCGTGGAGCGTCGATACCAGCGCGACGTTGCGTCGTGCGGTCGAGGTGCTGAACAGCATGGAGCCGCGTCCTGATTGCGTGCTCGCCACCGGCGACCTCGTCGACAACGGCACCGATGCCGAATACAAGATCCTCTTCACGATCCTCGAAGCGCTCGAACTTCCGCTCTACATCCTTCCGGGCAACCACGATGACGCGGCGCTGCTGCGTATGCACCTGCATCTGCACGGTTACCTCCGGGCGGACGAAGCAGGCCACCTCGGCGCGGTCATCGACTCGCATCGGGTTCGGCTCGTACTGGTCGACACCACCGACGCGTCACGCCACGACGGCGTGTTCCCGCTTGCCCGGGCCGAATGGCTCGATCGCGTGCTCCGCAGCCAGCCTGATCGCCCCACGCTCGTCGCGATGCATCACCCACCGTTCGCGACGGGAATCTGGTGGATGGACGCGATCGGCATCGAGGCCACTGATCGCGCCCGGTTCGAAGCGGTGGTGCGCGCCCACCCGCAGGTGGTGCAGGTCGTCGCCGGGCACATCCACCGATCGATTTCGCGTAGCTGGGGTTCGACGATGCTCACCGTGTGCCCCAGCACCGCACATCAGGTGGGTCTGTCGCTCGGGCGCGACGCTCCCGCGCTGATGACCCTCGAGCCACCGTCGTTGCAGTTGCACCTGTTTACTGCTGACGGGTTCGTGACCAATACGCGTCCGCTCGATATCCCCGGCGTGTTCGACATCAGCTCCCGGGTCGGCGACTGGGAGGCCGTCAAGCGCCGGTTCGAGCGGGGCGGCCCGTTCAAGAAGAACGAGTCGATGTTCTGACGCCGTCGTCCTGCGGGCAAAACGACAAAAGGCCGCTCGCCGCAGCGGCGAGGGCCTCAGGTCGAGCTTGCGACCCGAGGGTCAGCCGCGGCCGGCGTTCGGCTTGGTGCCGTGGTTCGCCTTGGAGGTGCGGGCCTTCTTCTTCTTCTTCGCAGTGCGCTTCGACATATGTCCGCAAGTGTAGCGGGGTCATCCCCGTCACCGGCCAACCAGCCGTCGTTGCGGCCCACGCGAGCCGGAACGTCGTTGTCCGAGCTCTCTGGGCAGACCAGAATGGCTGACACAGATGGCGAGGGGAACCAGATGACCGAGCGGTTGCGTGCACGTGTGGCGATCATCACCGGCGGCGCCCGAGGGCTCGGCGCGGGCATCGCAACCCGCTTCGTTGCCGAGGGCGCGACAGTCGTGATCGCCGACCGTGATGCTGACGCCGCGCGCGTGACGGCCGATGCCATCGGTGCATCACATCGCGTGTGCGACGTCACCGATCGGACGTCGGTCGAGCGGCTCCTCGACGAGACTATTGCCGAGCACGGTCGTCTCGACGTGCTCGTCGCGAACGCCGGCATCACGGGAGGTGGGCCCTTCCTCGAGTTGTCCGACGAGCGTTGGCATGCCGTCCTCGACACGAACCTGCGAGGTGTGTTCCTCTGCAACCAGCTCGCGGGCCGTCGCTTCGTCGCTCAGGGCACCGGCGGCACACTGATCAACATCACATCGATCATGGGTGCACGCTCGAACCCGAACACCGCCGCCTACTGCGCGGCGAAGGCTGGCGTCATCAGCGTCACGCAGAGCGCGGCGCTCGCGCTCGCCCCCCACGGCGTGCGCGTAAACGCCATCGGGCCGGGGTACATGGCGACGGACATGACCATTGCTATCCGCGACGATGAGCGCCTCGGCCAGGCGGTCCTGGGCGGTGTGCCCCTCGCACGTTTCGGCACACCCACCGACGTCGGCGACGCCGCGGTGTTCCTCGCCTCCGACGAAGCGTCGTTCATCACCGGCCAAGTTCTCTACGTCGACGGTGGATGGCTGCTGCACCCCAATTCCTCGTCGAACGCGCAGCAGGCGGCGGGTGACACGGCGGCCCGCTAACGCGGCGTGAGCACCACCATGGGGATCTCGCGGTCGGTCTTCGCCTGGTAGTCGGAGAACGACTTGTACATCGCGACCGCGCGGGGCCACAGGTCGGCTCGCTCCGCGGCGGTGGCGAGCGCCGCCCGATAGGCGCGATGTTCGCCCGCGACATCGACCTCGACCTCGGGGCGGGCGAGCAGGTTGTGCGTCCACGCCGGTGTGCGATCGTCGCCGCCATTGGATGCAACGACCGAGAGCCGGCCGTCGCCGACCTCGAGATACAGGAGGGGGGTCAGTCGCGGCTCCCCGCTGCGCCGCCCGACGGTGTGTAGCACGAGGCTCGGCGCGCCACGGAACGAAAGGCGACCCTTGCGCATCTTGAAGAGCCACACGAAGAATCGGTTGAATCGCTTCTGGAAGCGCGCGTTCTTGCGTCGGTCGACCATGGCGCACGGTACCAAACTGCACCCGGCGTTCACGTGGCCGCATGCCCCCTCGGCCGCAACGTACGCACGGCGCCGTCGACCACCCGCCGGACGTTGCTTCTCTACACTCGCCGCGACGAGCTGCTGCACTGCGCTCGATCGAAGGGGGCAATGATGGACGGACGGCTCGAAGGACGCATCGCGATCGTGACTGGCGCCGGGTCCGGCATCGGCAGGGCATCGGCGAAGAAGATGGCGAGTGAAGGTGCCGTCGTCGTCGTCAACGACATCAATCCCGAGACCGCGGCGCGCACCGTCGCCGAGATCCTTGCGGCGGGTGGTCGTGCCGAGGCCGCGTTTGGCGACGTCACGATCCGCACCGATGTCGACACGCTGATTGACGGGGCGGTCGAACGCCACGGACGCCTCGACATCGTCCACAACAACGCGGGCGGGGGTACCACGGTGCCCATCCTCGACATGAGCGACGAGCACTTCCTTGGCGACATCGAGCTGAACCTGCACTCGGTGTTCTTCGGGATCCGTGCCGCGCTGCGAGTCATGGTGCCCCAGGGCGCCGGCTCGATCATCTCGACCTCGTCGGGGGCGGGGCTCGGTGCGGTGCCCGGGCTCGCTGCCTACGGCTCTGCGAAGGCCGCCGTGATCATGCTCACGCGATGCGCGGCGGTCGAGTACGCCCACACCGGTGTGCGCATCAATGCGATCGCCCCCGGGTCGATGGGCACCCCCGCGTTCGGCCAGTGGCTCGACTCGATGCCGGTGGGCCTGGCCGGCTACGAGGCCCAGATCCCCCAGAACCGTCTCGGCCGCCCCGAAGAGATCGCTGACGCTGCGGCATGGTTGGCCTCCGACGAGTCCTCGTACGTCAATGGCGCCGTGATCCCCGTCGACGGCGGGTGCTGGGCCAAGTTGGCGTCGCCCAAGTTCGACTGATCGCCGCTGCGGCAGCTCCGAAAGTGGGATGGGTAGCGGTGAAGGCGAGGAGCTCCTCGGCCGGAATCTCGCGGACCGCGTTGGTCGCCTGCTGGAACGCCCGGAGCTTGGTGGACGGCGCGAGCTCGCGATCGAGGTACTGGATGGCCCGGTTCAGCGCGTCGACCAGTTGCATCGCTCGACGCTCATGGGTGTCGCTACCCATCCAACCTGATGATTGTCGTTCGAGTCGCAGCACGATGTAGCCGGGCTGGCCCTCTTCCCACGTGGATGGTGGCGAAAGCTCGTAGCCTCCCTCCTTCGTGGAACGCTTCGGGTTCGTCGGTCTCCCAAACGCCGGCAAGTCGTCCTTGTACAACGCGCTCACGGGCGCCAGTGCGCTCGCCGCGCCCTACGCCTTCGCGACCGTTGACCCCAACGTCGGGGTCGCCAAGGTCCCCGACGACCGGGTCGATCAACTCGCTGCGTTCTCGAAGTCGAAGTCGGTCATCCACGCGAGCGTGCAGTTCACCGACATTGGCGGGCTCGTCGAGGGCGCGCACAAGGGGGAGGGGCTGGGCAACCGGTTCCTGGCCAACATCCGCGAGGTCGATGCCATCGTCTACGTGCTACGGGCGTTCCCTGACGACGACGTGCCCGGCCCGTCCGATCCGCTCGATGCGCTCGGCGTCCTCGAGATTGAGCTCGCCATCGGCGACCTCGACAGCGCCGAGAAGCAGCTCGACAAGCGGCGCCGCATGGCCAAGGCGGGCGACAAGGCGGTCCTCGACGAGGTGGCGGCGCTCGAAGCCGCCGTCGACTCCCTGCAGCGTGGCGTGCCCGTGTACCGCAGCAAGCTCACTGCCGAGCAACGCGAGCTGCTCAAGCCGGTGTTCCTGCTCACGAACAAGCCGGTGCTCGCCGTGGTCAACGTCGGCGAGGATCAACTGGCCGATCTCGACGCCATCGTCGCACCGGTCAAGGCCGAGTTGCAGATCGACGACGTGGTCGGCGCGTGCATCCAACTCGAGGCCGAAGCGTCGCAGCTGTCCGACGAGGATCGCACCGAGATGCTCGAAGGGCTCGGGCTCGGCGAGGGCGCACTACCCCGCTTCATCCGCGCCGCCTATCACGCACTCGGGCTACGGACGTATCTCACCACGGGTGAGAAGGAGACCCGTGCGTGGACGTTCCGCGCCGGGGCGAAGGCCCCCGAGTGCGCGGGCGTCATCCACACCGACTTCCAGCGTGGGTTCATCCGCGCCGAGACCATCCAGTGGGACGAGCTCCTCGCGATCGGCTCCTGGTCTGCGGCCAA
>WLNW01000065.1 GCA_009699605.1 Actinomycetota bacterium
AGGTTCAAGCTCCCGGTGCGGATGCAGAGGTGGAGCCATGAGTCCCCGCCGGAGCCGGCATGGGCCGACGCAGCCTCGGGCAGGAGCGCGCCGGTCGCGGGGACGATGAGCCCCGAACCGAGGATCGCGGCGGTGGCGATCTTCTTACGCCTTGATGGCTTCGTCGTCTTGCCGTGATTGCTCATTCACGATCCTCTTACCCTCGGGGGGCGCGTGCGACTGGCGGCTTCGAGTAGCCGACCGAAGTGGATCGAAAGAGTACGAGCAGACACAACAAGCGTCAAATGATGTGAATGATTCGTCGATTCGGCCCAGCAGAGCGGAAGACACCTGAGTGATATGAATCACTCGAGGACCAGGCTGGCGCGGTCCGAATGAACGATCGTCCCGGCCGGAACGCGGAACGTGACCGCGTTCGACAGGGCTGACACCGCGAGCTCAGCGGTCATCCGCGGTCATCCGCTGTCCGATGGAGTAGCCGACGATGCATGTCGACCACACGTCTTTGATCGCGCACATGTAAAGCTTGCCCTCCGCGCCTCGACCGCATCGTCGAGCTCGTGGATTGGGGCTAGATCCGTTCGCCGACGAGCGGGTTCACGAGGTCCGAGGCACCGCAAGCGCCGACAACCCAGCGCCGACAACCCCGCCCCGGCCGTAGCCGGGTCCATCGGGGGCTTATGGGCGGCGTAAGCCACCACTTGAGCCCCCCAGGTTCCACCTGTCGGAGCGAAAACCTGGTCTGACCTGGTGGAGGTGAGCGGAATCGAACCGCCGACCTCTTCGTTGCGAACGAAGCGCTCTAGCCAACTGAGCTACACCCCCATGGGCGAGTGCAGATGTTACCGGGCCCTCCGCCTCATAGTCGTGCCCGGTACGGAAAATCCCTTCGGCGGGTACGCGACCGGCGAGAACATCGGCCAGGGGCCGTCAGTCGACGGGACGTTCATCCAGTCGCCGAAGCACCGGGCCAATCTGCGCGATCCCCGGTGGAGCTGGGCGGGCGCCGGAATCGCCCGTCCCTCGAACGGCGCCGTACGTGTCGTGTAGCTGTTCTGCTACTACTGAACGGCGCTCAGCCGCCGGCGGCGCGCCGGTCCATAGAGCTGACCGATGCGATGTCATCGTCAAGCATTGGGGCCGGTCGCCCGTCAACGCCACGGGGCACCGCGCCCTTGCGTTCGTTGGACAACGTGACGAGGGACGAGCGCCGCATACCGGCCCGGTTCGAGCGCTCCCACGACAGGTAGACGAACCCGACGAGCAGCGCATCGACCACCAGGTGACCGAACAGCAACGCACGGCTCGCCACGAGGCCGCCGATCAGCGTGACGAATGCGAGGGTCACGAGCACGGACACCGCGGCCACCCGCCGTATCGCGGCCTCGGCGCGGGTTCGCGGCATCATCGTGGAACGCACCTCGACCGGGGGGGCGGGGCGACGTTGTGCCGCGGCCGCCGGTGCGCCGGGATGGGCGGCCTCCATGGGGGATTGACCCGTGGCGCCGGTGCGGGGACGCGGCGAGTTCACGGCCGATGCGGGCCGAGCGAGCGTCGCCCGGGAGCTCGATCCCAGGGGGCGCGATCCCGAGGGCCGAGTGCGGCCGAGACCCGACAGCTGCTGGTTGAACGACTTGACCGAGTTGTTCCGGCGCGGGGCGCCAGCACGGTTGCGGAGGTCGGGCAGCAAGATCGCGGCCCACGCGCTGGCGAGCAACACGATGGCGATGAACGTAAGTCCCACTCGTCAATCCTGCCTGGTTCTTCGCGGTGCACGGGGTCGGGCGCGGGTCCGCCATGTCGCGGAAGTCGTCAGAAGGTTTTACTACGAAATGGTTACGGACGCAAAGAAGCGACCGGTAGGACAGTTGCGTCGATCACCCGTCGAGCCACCAGGTCGGCCAACGAACGCCCTCGGCGCGAAAGCACCACAACCGGAGGATCTCCCCACTCGACGATTTGGACAAGGCCATCATCGATGAGCTCGCGCACGACCGACGGCGAGATGTCGAGGGCGAACCCGTCGGCTAGCCGCACCCCAAGCAGCACCCGCTCGGCGACGCGCGCCCCGACGTCGAGCGTCTCGTGGCCCGCAACAGGAAGCCGACCTGCCGCAACACTCGCGGCGTAGGTGTCGGGGTGGGCGACGTTCCACCAACGGGTGCCCCCGACATGGCTGTGCGCGCCCGGACCGATACCCCACCAATGATGGTTATGCCAGTACAACACGTTGTGGCGACAACGCGCCCCGGCAGACCTGGCCCAGTTCGACAGCTCGTACCACCCGTACCCGGCGGCCGCGAGCACGTCGTCGGCGTGGTCGTATCGACGCACGAGCACGTCCTCGTCGGGCTCGGGCAGGAGGCCACGGCGAACCTGCGCCGCGAGTCGGGTGCGCGGTTCAATCGTGAGGGCGTAGGCGCTGACGTGATCCGGGTCGGCGGCGATCGCCGCATCGAGGCTGGCCTGCCAGTCGGCATCGGTCTCCCCGGGGGTGCCGTAGATCAGATCGAGGCTGACATGCTCGAAGCCGGCGGCATGTGCGTCACGAACTGCGCGCGTCGCCGCACCCGGGGTGTGGGACCGCTCGAGCACGGCCAGAACCGCTGCCCGAGCGCTCTGCATACCGAACGACAGCCGGGTGACGCCACCGGCGCGGAGCTCGTCGAGCGCCCGACGGTCGACCGAGTCGGGGTTGGCCTCGACGGTGACCTCAAGGTCGGGGGCCGTGGGGAACTCGGCTTGCACCGCGGCGAGGATCGACACCAACTCGGCCGGTTCGAGCGCGGTGGGCGTTCCGCCGCCGAAGAACACGGTGCTCACGGGCGGTACGTCGGGGCCGAGCGCGGCACGAGCCAGGCTGATCTCTCGCCGAGCGGCTTCGGCGTAGCCGCGGCGCAGATCGCGACCGCCAAGATCGGACGTGGTGTAGGTGTTGAACGCGCAGTACCCGCAACGCGACGCGCAAAAAGGCACGTGAACGTAGATCCCGAACGGCACGCCCACCACTTCGGCGAGCGCAGAGCGCGGCAGCGCCTCGAACCGCGCCGCGGGGAGTAGCGTCAACTCGCCGGGTCGCGCCGGTACGTGCCTGACTTGCCGCCCATCTTCTCCCACAGGGCCAGGTCGCTGATGACCATGCCGCGGTCCATGGACTTGCACATGTCGTAGATGGCGAGCGCGGCGACCGAGCAGGCGGTCAGGGCTTCCATCTCGACGCCGGTGCGGTCGACGGTTTCGACCTGCGCCTCGACCTCGACGTAATCGTCCTCGATCTCGAAGTTGACGAACACCGACCCGACGAGCAGCGGGTGGCACAACGGGATCAGGTCAGACGTGCGCTTCGCGGCCTGGATACCGGCGATCCGCGCCACGGCGAGCACATCACCCTTGGAGATCGCGCCGCGCGCAACGGCGGACGCGGTCTCGGGCTTCATGTAGACCCGACACCGTGCGTTGGCCCGGCGATGCGTGGCCTCCTTCGGCGTGACGTCGACCATGCGCGCCCGGCCGAGCGGGTCGAGGTGCGTGAACCCGTGATCCGACATGGTCGGGAGTCTAGGCACGCGCCCGGTCCTCAGCGCGCGGCGCGGATCGCGACAACGCCTGCCTTGGCCACCGCAGCTTCGCCCCCGAACACGAACGCGGTGTCGCCGAGCACGGCGACCGATGAGCTCGACGCGGGCTCAGGAAGCAACCCAGCCGGCGTCGCCGCGCCGGTGATCAGATCGATGTGCAGGATCTGGTCGGTGACTTCGTTCCCGTGGCGACCCCCGGCGACGAACACCGATCCTTGGAGCACGAACCCGACCGCACCTGAAAGCGGTGCCGGCAGCAGGCCGATCTGGGTGACGGCCCCGTCGGTGGGGTCGATGCGCAGGATGCGCGCCGAGGCCACGCCGTTCTCCTCCCCGCCGATGAGGTAGAGGAACGCGCCGACCCCGACGAGCGTGCCGCGCCGGTTGCCCTGGATCAGCACCCCGATCTGGCGGAAGGTCGTGCCGTCGGCCGACGCGAGCATCGTCAATGGTTCCTTCGCTCCGTCGTAACCACCCACGATGTACAGCGTCTTGTCGAGCACGACGGCCTGAGCCTCGGTGCGTGCTTCGGGGAGCCGCCCGACGATCGACACCTTGCCGTCGACGAACGCCCCGACGTTGGCCGTGGGCTTCGCGTCGCCGCCGCCGATGGACAGCGGCCGGTTCGCAAAGGTGACCGCTGCTGCGCCCTGAAGTGGCTCCGGTAGCGGGGCGAGCGCGGTGAAAAGTCCGGTCGATGGTTCGTAGCGCAGCACCTGGGTCAGCGATGCGCCCTTCGTGTTGCGACCACCGAAGAGGGCGATCGTCGAGCCATCGACGGTGACCGCGGAGCGCGACAGCGCCGCGGGCAGCAGAGTCGCGGTGATCGACGCGTTCACCTCGGTGGGGGACGCGATCGTCGCGGTGGGGGCAACGGTGCCCGTGGTCTCGACCGCGTCCTTGACCGCGGTGGCGACCCGCTCGTCATCACCCGAGGCCAGGCCGATCACGTAGAGCAGCGCCAACACCGTGACCGCCGCGAACACGACTCGGCCGCGGCCCCGGGGGATGCCGGGACGACGGCGTCGGCGGGTGTCGAGCGTGCCTACGCGCATCGGCGACATGATCGGCGGGAGGGGGCGTCGGGTATGCACGGGGCGACAGCCTCGCAGCTGGTCGGCTCAGCCGCCGATCTGGCTCATCGATTTGTGAGGCCGGATGAATTGCACCTGGTTGATCTGATGCCCGGCCCACTTCGCGAGCACCGCGCCTTCGATGCATGCCGACAGTTCGTCGTCGGAGGCACCGCTGCGCATCAACCCTCGCACGTCGTACTCCTCCAAACCGAAGAGGCAGTTGCGGAACTTGCCCTCGGCCGTGAGCCGGACGCGATCGCACGTGTCGCAGAACGCGTTCGTCACGCTGGCGACGATGCCGATCTCGCCCTGACCGTCGATGTAGCGATACCGCATGGCCGGCGCGTTCGAGGAGGGCATCGGTTCGAGCGGGTGCACCGACCCGATCCGTTCGACGATCTCGGCCGCAGTGACGACGGACTCGTTGGTCCAGTTTTGGTCGGCGTCGAGCGGCATGAACTCGATGAACCGCACCACGACGCCCTTCTCGCGACCGAAGCGGGCGAAGTCGAGCAATTCGTCGTCGTTGACGCCGCGCATCATGACCGCGTTGATCTTGACGGGCGCGAGCCCAGCTTCGAGCGCCGCATCGATGCCGTCGAGAACCTTGTCCAGTTCGTCGCGACGGGTGATGGCAATGAAGCGGTCGCGGTCGAAGGTGTCGAGCGAGATGTTGATGCGCTTGAGGCCCGCCGCCGCAAGGTCGTGGGCCACGAGGCGCAGCGTGGCGCCGTTGGTCGTGAGCGCGAGATCGACCGGAAGGGCGGCCAGCTTCTCGACGAGCACCGGGAGGTGGGCCCGGACGGTGGGCTCGCCTCCGGTGAGGCGGATGCTCTCGATGCCGTGCCGTTCGACGAGCAGCCGCGCCAACCGTTCGATCTCCTCGAAGGAGAGGATGTCGTTGCGGTGCAGCCACTGCATGCCCTCTTCGGGCATGCAGTAGGTGCAACGGAAGTTGCAGCGGTCGGTGATCGAGATGCGGAGATCACGGTGGCGTCGCCCGAAGGTGTCGATCAGCGGACGTTCCATGAGGTGAGGCTAGACATCCTGCCGGCCGATGTCATCCCGGCCGTCGACGCGAGCGGCGCGGCTTCTCTCGCCGGTGCCGGCGTCCTGCGCCAGACTCACCGCCACAAGCAACTTGACGTTGCGGGGCAAGTGTTTCGATACGTCGGCCGCGTCAGAGCAGCAGAAGGTCGACATTGCCGCCGACCGCGACACCCACGCCGTCGGGGAGCACCGCGAGCGCGCTCGCGTTGGCCATCGCGGTGAGATGGTGACTGCCCTGCCCCCCGGCGGAGCGGACGTGGTAGCGACCGTCGCCTTCGAGCGTCGCGATGACCCGATTGAAGTGCACCTTGCCATCGAGGCGGCGCACGAATGCCTCGTCGGCCACCGCTCTCACCGGGGCCCGCATCCAGGCCCGGGGAGCGAAGCCCATCATCTTGCGCAGCGCAGGCCGGGCGAACAGCTCGTAGCTCACCATCGAAGACACAGGGTTCCCCGGCAATCCGAACACCGGCACGCCTTGCACCGTGCCGAAGGCCAGCGGCTTCGCCGGCTTGATCGCGACCTGCATCCACCGCATGTCACCGATGCGGTCGAGGACCACTTTGACGTAGTCGAATGCTCCCATGCTCACCCCGCCGGAGGTGACGAGCGCATCGCACTGGCCGACCGCCCGCTCGATCGCCGCGGTGATGTCGGCTTCGTTGTCGCGTACGAGGCCGAGGTCCACCCCGACGCATCCCGACTGGTCGAGCATGGCCAACAACGTGTGGCGGTTCGAGTCACGGATCTGGCCCGGCAACAAGGGCTGGTCGCCTTCGATCAACTCGTCGCCGGTGGAGATCACGCCGACACGCGGGCGGGGGTGCACGAGCACCGACAACCGCCCGAGCGACGCCAGAACCCCGAGATGACCGGCGGACAGCACAACACCCGGCGAGAACACGAGCTGGCCGGGGCGGACGTCCTCGCCTGCGTTGCGCACCGATGCGCCGGGCTCGACCGAGCGACTCACGTGCACCGTGGTGCCATCGGCGCTGAGCTCCGTGAGCTCGACCATGACCGCCGCGTCCGCACCGTTGGGCATCGGTGCGCCGGTCATGATGCGCAGCGCCTCGCCCGCGCCGACTGGGTGCGCGAACGCCGCTCCGGCGGCGAGCGTGCCGATGACCCGAAGGGTGACCGGCGCCGCGGCGACGTCGGCGGAGCGCACCGCGAAGCCGTCGACCGCGGTGTTCGCGAACGGCGGGATCGACTCGGTCGCCACGACCTCCTCGGCCAGCACCAGGCCCAAAGCCGCGCGCAGCGCGACGACCGAAGGGGTGCTCACCCGGCACCCAGCCAGCACGTACTCGCGAGCATCTTCCAGGCTGATCACCGGCCGAGGTTACCCACGGGCGGCGAGATCACCGTGCCCGCATCGGCAGCTCGGTGCCGCGGAGGAGCCGGCTGATGTTCGCCCGATGGCGCAGGATCACGAGCAGGCTTACCGCTGCGGTGAGCGCGGTCTCGCGCAGTCCCCGCCCAGAGAGGGCGACGAGCGGCGAAAGAAGCGCGGCCATGGTGATCGAAGCGATCGCCGCAACACGCCACCGCCGGGCGACGAGGAGGAACACCACGATCAACGCCGCCGAGACGACGGGGTGCAACACGACCGCTCCCCCGCCGGTGGTTGCGACGCCCTTGCCGCCTCGTCGCACGCCGGGTATGGCGACGACATGGCCGAGCACGGCGGCCACCCAGCACCAGGTCGCGAGCGGGCGGCCCGACACGGCCAGCGCGGTCGCCGTGGGAATGGCGCCCTTGGCCAGGTCGACGACCAGCACCAACGCGCCCGCTGCACGTCCGGCAGTGCGGTACACGTTCGAGGCGCCTGGGTTCCCCGAGCCTTCTCGCAACGGATCGTGGCCCATGCGACGACCGACGATGTGCGCGGTCGGAAACGAACCGACCAGATACGACGCGACGATCCCAGCCACAGCACCGACGACCATTCGGACCATGGTAGGTGGTGGGCGTGCACCGACGCCGCTACGATCGTTGGCACTCCAAACCCGCGAGTGCCAACGAGACAACTGTGCTCGTCGGTTCCCCCGAGGCTGCCGCCGGAGGCCGTCCGCACATGCCCACGTACGAATACCGCTGCCGGGACTGTGGCTACGACTTCGAAGCCGTGCAGTCCTTCAGCGACGATGCCCTGACCGAGTGCCCACAGTGTGCAGGCTCGTTGCGCAAGATCTTCGGCAACATCGGCGTCACGTTCAAAGGCAGCGGCTTCTACAAGAACGATCACGGCGGCCGTTCGAAGACCAACGCCAGTGAGTCGTCCTCATCCGGCGAGTCGTCCTCATCCTCGTCGTCCTCATCGACGTCCTCGAGCAGCGAGTCGTCGTCCTCATCTTCGGGTAGCGACTCCAGCGCGAAGCCGGCCACGCCGGCTCCGGCCGCCACCAAGTCCAGCGACTGACCTCCTCGGCTACGCCTGACTCCTCCAGCTAGGCCTGGGCCCACTGGACCGGTGCGGCCGGTGATCGATCGCCTGGCCCAACTCGTGGGCCGCGGCCACGGCATCGGCATCGGCATCGACATCGACACCGACACCGATCGCCATGCCGGACCGGCGCGCCGCGTGCAGGCGGCGATCAAGCAGAAGGCGCCGACGAGCGCTGCGGGCACTGCCGAGCGCGCGAGACGCCACGCGAGTCGACCGTCCCTCTCGCCGGATGCGCGGGCCGCAAGGCCGATCGATTGGCTTCAGCTGCCGCTGAGGGTGACCTCGGCGATGACCAGTGAGACCGATCCGGTTCCACTCGGTTGCCATTCGAGATCGGCGCCAACGGCGCAAATACCAGTCAATAGCCGCGGCAATGTCGAGCCGAGCGTGGCCTCGCGGATGGGTTCGGCGAGCGCTCCGCCGCGGATCATCATCCCTTCGACGCCCACGCTGAAGTCACCGCTGACCGCGTTGACGCCGGAGTGCAGCCCCGACATCGAGGTCACGAACAGGCCGAGCTCGACCGATGCGAGCAGATCTTCGAGAGCACCCGAGCCCGGTACGACCTGAAGCGCCGCGGCACCGACGCCGGGCGTGGAGCGCGCCCCGCGCGCCGCCGATGCAGTGGTGGTCGTGCCCATGCGACGAGCCGTGTAGGTGTTGTGGAGGTACCCACCGAGCACGCCCGCGTCGAGCAGCGAGACACGGCGACACACGAGGCCCTCGCCGTCGTGGGAGTCGGCGCCGAAGGACCGGACATCGGTTGGGTCGTCGACGAGGGTGAGCAACGGCGACGCGATCTGTTCGCCGATGCGACCGGCGAACAGCGAACGGCCTTTCAACACGGCCGACGCCGAGAGCATGCCCCCGATGAGGCCGAACATGGTGGCCGCCATGCGCGGCTCGAGCACGATCGCGAGCCGCATGGTGGGGGGCTTGGTGGCACCGAGGCACTGCGTAGCCCGACGCACTGCATCGATAGCCGCGACGTTCGCGTCGAGGTCGTGCGTGCTGCGACCGTACGTGGCACCAGCACCCGTGGTGGTGCCCGACTGATCCTTGGCCAGCGCGCTCACCGAGAGCGACGCGAACGTACCGCGATCGTGGACCTCGACGCCCATGTTCGAAACGATCGCGCGCTCGCCGATCGAGTCGGAATAGCTCGCGGCGCGCACACCGACGATTCGCGGATCGGCGGCGCGCACCTGTGCTTCGAGCGCGATGGCCTGCGCGATCTTCCAGTCGGCATCGCGCTCGACGACGTCGGCGCACCACAGATCGAGTGGGTGACGCGTGGGACCCTTGGGCACGGCCAGACCGTTTGCCTCGTCGGGCTGAGCGAAGCTCGCGTTGTCGCGCGCATCGTCGAGCAGCAGCGCCACCACATCGAGATCGAGCGATCCTGCCGACGCGAAACCTTGACGTCCGTCGATCACCACGCGTACGCCGATGCCGGCCGAGCCCGCCTGGGTGAACGCCTCGATCTCGCCGTTGTACGCGCGCACGCTCGTTGACGACCCGCGCGAGGCGTACACCTCGACTTGTTCCCCAGGACGCGCCCGATCGAGCAGCCGCGACGCTATGCCGACGAGTCCCTCGTCGGCGCTCACGCGCCCGACATCGTGATGTCGGCGACCACCATCGACACACCCGCCGCACTCATCGGCAACCACTCGACGTCGCCGCCGATGGCCACGACATCGAGGAGCATCTTCTGGATGGTGGACGCGATGGTGAGCTCGCGCACCGGTTCGGCTAGCGCACCGCCGCGGATCATGAGCCCTTCGGCGCCGGTGGAGAAGTCTCCGCTGACCGGGTTGACCCCCGAGTGCAAACCTGAAACGTCCTGCACCAAGAGCCCGTGGTCGATGCCCGCCACGAGCTCGGGCTGGGTCGCAGTGCCCGGAACGAGTTGCAGCGACATCGGGCCGACTCCCGGTGTCGACTTGAAACCACCGCGCACCGCAGAACCGGTGGAGCGCGTACCCGTACGCCGCGCCGTGTACGCGTTGTGCAGGAACCGTTCGATGCGACCATCCCCGATGAGCACGTTGCGTCGGGTCGCCAGACCTTCGCCGTCGACCGTGGTGGCGGTGTACGAATCGCGCCACGTGGGGTCATCGACGAGCGTGAAGAACTCGGGCGCAACAAGATCACCCAGGCGATCGGCGAACAACGACCGGCCCTTCAACACGGACTCGCCCGACAGTGTCGAGCCGAGGATGCCGAGGAACTGCGCCGTCACCCACGGGGTGAGTACGACGGTGAGGCGTTCGGTGCTGGGTTTCTTCGCCCCGAGCAGGCGTGTTGCGCGTTCAGCAGATTCGCGTGCACAACGCTCGATGTCGAGCTCAGCTGGGGCACGGCCGACGCTCCAACCGAAGCCGTTCTGCGTCTCGCCGTTCTCCTCGGCCAGCGTGTAGACGCTGACGAAGCAACCGGTCTCGCGGCCGGTGCGCCGGATGCCCGAGGTGGACACGATCGCATACTCGTGCACCGTGTCGACGTACTCGGCCGACTCGATGCCGATGATGCGCGAGTCGGCGGCCAGCGTGAGCCGTTCGAGCTCGATGGCGAGGTCGATCTTCTTATCGGTGGCGAAGTCGAGCAGTGCGGCGTCGAAGAGCTCGAACAGGGCCGGCTCGACCCCGTCGGGCTCGGCAATGCCGGCGTGCTCGTCGACCGTGCCGAACTGCGCGTTGTCGCGTGCGTCGGCCATCGTCTCGGCGAGCACGTCGGCGTCGAGCGTGCCAGCCCACGCGAACCCTTGGCGTCCGCCGACCACCACGCGCACACCCACGCCTTGCGATTCGGCGGACGAGAACGACTCGACCTCGCCGCCGTACGCGCGCACTTCGGTCTCGCGATCGTGCACCGCGTAGATCTCGACCTGTTCGTTGTCGCGCGCCAGACCAAGGACGCGCTCTGCAATGTCGACGAGCTCAGCCATGGTGTCGGGTCACGCAGCCGTTCCGCCGATGGTCATCGCGGTGACCCGGAGCGTGGGCGTACCGTCACCGACGGGCACGCCTTGGCCGTCCTTGCCACACGTACCCGGGTGCCCCATCGCGAAGTCGTTGCCCAGCGCGTCGATGTCGCCGAGCACCTGCGGGCCGTTTCCGATGAGGTTTCCTTCGCGCAGCGGCTCGGTGATCTTGCCGTCCTCGATGAGGTACGCCTCGAGCATGCCGAACACGAAGTCGCCGGTCGCCGTATTCACCTGGCCACCACCGAGCTGCGCGACGTAGACGCCCCGCTTGGTGCTCGCGATGATGTCGGCTGGATCTTCGGCGCCGTTGGCGATGACGGTGTTGCTCATACGGACCATGGGCAGATGCTGATAGCTCTGACGGCGGCCGTTACTCGAGGTCGGTCGGCCTTCCTTGCGTGCCCGGAGGTGGTCCCACATGTAGTCGGTGAGCACGCCGTCCTGGATGAGCACGTTGCGCGCCGCAGGATGGCCTTCGTCGTCGATGCCGAAGCAACCCCACTCGCCGGCCATGGTGCCGTCGTCGATGAGGGTGACGAGGGGGCTTGCCACCATCTCGCCGCGCCGACCGCCGAAAACCGACGCCGACTTCGCGATGAGGTCAGCCTCGAGGCCGTGACCGCACGCTTCGTGGAACAGCACGCCGCCGCCGCCGGGCCCGACGACGACAGGCATGGATCCAGACGGCGCAGGGCGGGCCCGCAACTTGGTGAGCGCGCGCTCCGCGGCGTGCGTGGCGAGCTGCTCGACCTGGTAGGTGTCGAACAGCTCGAAGCCGACGGTGTGGCCAGCCGACTCGCGACCGGTCTGCATGCCGGTGTCGCCGGAGGCGACCACCGAGACGCTGAACATCGTGCGCACCACTTGGTCCTCGGCCAGGAGGCCGTCGCTGTTGGCGACCAGGATGCGGCGGCGGCTGTCGCCGTAGTTCGCGGCGACCTGGCGAATGGCCGGACCGGACGCCCGGGCCGCGTGATCGGCACGCTGGAGGAGCTCGACCTTGCGGGCCTTCGCGACCTCGGACGGGGAGATGCGCACCGTGCTCGCGTTGTGGGTAGGGCGGCGGGTGAGGGCCACGGCTCGCACGCCTCCACCACCACCACGCGCCGCGGCAGCGGCGGCATCGGCTGCGGCGCTCAGACCCTCGGGCGAAAGGTCGGCGGTGTGGGCGAATCCTGTGGTCTCGCCCACAACGACCCGCACACCGGCGCCTCGATCATGGCCTGACGTCAGCTCCTCGACCTTGCCGTCGTCGAGGTAGGCCGACGAGGAACGCCGGTCCTCGACAAAGATCTCGGCGAACGAACCGCCGCGCCGCAACGCGGCGTCGAGCGTAGAGCGGATGATCGACTCGTCGAGCAGGGTTGCTCCATGAGATGACCTATCACCTGTGGTCACGGGCGCCACCTTCCGTTGAGCGACCGCCCAGGCGTAGGCCGATTGACGGTCACCGAGGCGAGGCGCTTATCGTACCGGTGTGCCCCCGAAACCTGGATCCACGGCAACAGTGTCGATGACGGTCACCGATGCGGACACCGCAATCGCATGGCGATCCGGAAGCGTCCCCGTTCTCGCCACCCCTCGTGTCATCGCGCTGTGCGAGGAAGCGTCCGTCGCCGCCCTTGGCGATGCCCTGCGCGAGGGCGAGACCTCCGTGGGGATGCGGGTGCAGATCGACCATGTGCAGCCCACCGCCATCGGCGGCGCCGTTTCGGCCCAGGCCACCCTCGAAAAAGTCGAAGGCCGCCGGCTCACCTTCACGGTCAACGCTCACGACGAGCGGGGCCTCATTGCCGCAGGCCGGGTCACCCGCGTCCTCGTCGAGACCGCCCGCTTCCTCGACAAGATGAGCTGACTCGCGCGCAAATCAGCCGAGGGACGACACCCTCGGGTAGGTGTCGTCGGGGTCGGTGAGCACGTTCACGACGTAGGGCACGCCGGAAGCGAAGGCCCGCTCAAGCGCAGGTCGGATGTCGCGCGGATCGGTCACGAGCTCGCCGCCGCCGCCGAGCGAGGTACACACCTGGTCATAGCGCGTTCCCGGCCGGAGCTCGGCCAGCACGTCATAGCCGTAGAGGGCGCGCATCGGGCCGCGCTCGAGCGCCCAGATGCCGTTGTTGCCGATCACGATGGTGGCCGCGACGTCGTGCCGGATGAGCGTGTCGAGATCGCCGAGGCTGAAACCGGCCGCGCCATCGCCGAGCATGACCACGCACTGCGTGTCGGGCGTGGCGGCATGGGCTGCGAGTGCGTACCCCATCGACGTGCCGAGACACCCGAAGGGTCCCGCGTCGAGCCAACGCCCGGGGAAGTGGCTGTCGAGGTACTTGCCGGCGTAGCTGACGAAGTCGCCACCGTCGCAGACGACCACCGCGTCGCGATCGAGCACGCGTCGGAGCTCGCCGTAGATGCGCGTGGGCTTGATCAACGGTGCGTCGGCCGCGAGCAGCGGGGCTTCGGCGTGGATCGCCGCGAGCTCGGCGTCGCGCAAGCGCTCCAGCCACGGTTCGTGGTCGGCACGCTGGCCACCGTGTTGCGCGCACGCGGTGAGCACGGTCACGAGATCACCGACCACCGTCGCGGCCAACGGACGATGGGTGCAGGCGCGCTCGGGGGACTCGACCACGTGCACGACATCGGCTGCGCCGAAGTCCCCGAAGCTCAGCCGGAAGTCGAGCGGCGTGCCGATGACCACCACGAGGTCGGCCTCGCGCTTGAGGAGGCCTCGCGTGCGGCTGAACGCGAGCTCGTGGTCGGCCGGAAGACAGCCGCGGCCCATGCCGTTCGCGAACACCGGGACGCGCAGGTGCTCCGCCGCGGCGGTGAGGTGCTCCCACGCCCCTTCCCAATACACGTCGGTGCCGGCGATGATGGCCGGGCGCGACGCGCTCGCGAGGCGTCCGGCGAGGGCGGCGACCTGTTCGGGGTCGGGCTCGCCGGCGCGCGGCACGGGGGTCGGGGTCCAGTCGGCCGACCCCGGGGCGAACAGTGTGTCGAGCGGGTAGTCGACAAAGACCGGGCCCCGATGCGGCGAAAGCGCGACGACGACTGCTTCGGCGGTGGCCGTGGCGATCGCGTCGACGTCGTGCACCGTGTGCGCATGCTTCGTGATCGACGTCATCATCGGCACGTGGTCGAACTCCTGCAGGGCGCCTCGTCCCCAACCACCGTCGGACGATCGGCCGCCGAGCACCACGACGGGCGACCCGTTGAACATCGCCCCAGTGACCGCGCTGACGCCGTTCGTGACGCCGGGGCCAGCGGTGAGCGCGGCGACTCCGGCTCGCCGCGTGAGCTTGGCGAAGCCCTCGGCCGCGAACACGGCGGTCTGCTCGTGCCTTACGTCGAACAGTCGGACGTCACCCCGCTTCACGGCGGCGTCGTACAGCGGAAAGATGTGCCCGCCTGACAGGGTGAACAGTGCATCGACGCCATTGGCCACGAGCGCGTCGACTGCCAGATCACCGCCGTGGCCGACGACGGAGCGAACTGGGCCCGGCCGGGGTTGGATTGAGGAGTCTCGAGACGAGGGGTCGACCACGACCGAACGTTACGCGGTGTCGGCCGAGCCCGCATTCGGTCGTGCGGCTCGCAGGGTCCGGTGCGATCGGTAGTCTCGGACACTTCGGTGAGGGAGGCGATGGCACCCGTGATGCAGACGAGTAAGCCACAGCCGCCTGCGCCGACTTCGTCGCACCCCCATCTTCGTTGGTGGGTCGAGATCACCCTCGTGCTGTTCTTCTACGGCATCTACTCTGCGGTGCGGAACCAGTTCGGCTCGGCCACGGTGTCGCCCCAGCGCGCGCTGCAGAACGCCACCGAGATCATCGACATCGAGCGAGCGTTCGGCCTTTTCCAAGAACAGCACCTCCAGTCGCTGTTCCTCGGCTGGGACTGGTTCATGCGGGCGTGGAACATCTTCTACGGCACGTTCCACTTCGTCGTCACGATCTTCGCGATGGTGTGGCTGTATCGGCGCCAACCGCGGCGCTACACCCAGTACCGCAACGTGCTCGCCTCCACGACCGGCTTGGCACTCGTTGGCTTCAGCCTGTTCCCGCTGATGCCGCCTCGCCTGCTCGACGATTGCACGTCGGTCTACGGCGGATGCGATCCCCACGGGTTCGTCGACTCCCTGTCGCGCTACGGCGGCCTCTGGTCCTTCGACTCGGGAGCGATGCAGTCGGTCTCGAACCAGTACGCGGCCATGCCAAGCCTGCACTTCGGGTGGGCGTCGTGGTGCTGCCTCGCGCTGTATCCCCTGATCCACAGCCGCGTCGCTCGCGTGGCCCTCGTCCTGTATCCATGGGCGACGTTCTTCGCGATCATCGTCACGGCGAACCACTACTGGCTCGATGCCGCCGGCGGAGCGTTCGCCTTGGCCGCCGGGTTCGTCTTCAGCGGCCTCGGGTCCCGCATCGAGAACCGCTTGCGGTTCGCCCCACTGCTGCGCCGCGAGCCGTCCGACGCCCGCTTCCACCAGGGCGCGCCGGACGAGCTGTCTGACACTCAGGTGAACGCCCCGTGACGTCGGAGGGTGTCGTCGCGGGGTTAACCTGACCGCGTGTCGCTGCTCGAAACGATCTCCGGTCCTGCCGACCTGCGGGCGCTGTCGAAGACTGAGCTCGCACAGCTTTCCCGCGAGATCCGCCAGTTCATCGTCGACACGGTCTCACGCAACGGAGGCCACCTCGGTTCCAACCTCGGTGTCGTCGAG
>WLNW01000066.1 GCA_009699605.1 Actinomycetota bacterium
CCAGATCGCGGCGAGCGTTGCCGCGGTTTGCTCGCCGAGCAGCTGCGCGGTGAGCACCTGGTACGCGTACGCGGCGAGGCCGGCGACCGCAAGGCCGGCACCGACTGCGACAGTTCCGCTCGGCAGCGGCCCGCTTCGCGGCGATGACGAGGTGGTGGAAGAATTCAGCGCTCGCGCTCCCGAAAGACGGATCGGAAGAACCCTAGGCGCGCCGCCGCTCGATGCCTCCGGGTCGCGCCGCTCGGTGCCTCCGGGTCGCGCCGCTCGGTGCCTCAGTGGCCGGCCATGTGCGGCATGCAGAGACCGTCGAGTTCGACGATCTCGATGCGGTCACGATTCGCCCAGGTGACCTCGTTCTCGGGATCGATCCGAAGCTTGTACTCCCGGAAGCTCATCTCGAGTGCGTCGAACGCCAGCAACCGTCCACGGAGCACGTCGCCGAGTCCGAGGATGATCTTGATGGCCTCGAGCGCCTCGATGGTGCCGACGATGCCGGGCAGCACGCCCAGCACACCGGCCTCGGCGCAGCTCGGGGCGAACTCCGCCGGAGGCGGTTCGGGAAGCATGTCGCGGTAGGTGGGGCCGTTCTTCGGGTCGAAGACGGTGACCTGGCCCTCGAAACGGAAGATCGAGCCGTGCACGACAGGGATGCCGAGCTTCACGGAGGCATCGTTCAGGATGTAGCGGGACGGGAAGTTGTCGGCGCCGTCGATGACGACGTCCCAGCCCTGGCCGAGGATCTCGAGGATGTTGTCGGCACCGAGGCGGGTATCGAAGGTGACCACGTTCGTCTCGGGGTTGAGCAACGTGAGGGTCTGCTTGGCGGAATCGACCTTGCGGTGGCCGACGCGATCGACGTTGTGCAGGATCTGACGCTGCAGGTTCGAGTCGTCGACGACATCCATGTCGACGATGCCGATCGTGCCCACGCCCGCCGCGGCGAGGTACATGGCGGCCGGTGAACCGAGACCACCCGCGCCGAGCAGGAGCACGCGAGCGTTCAACAGCTTGAGCTGGCCCTCCTCGCCGACCTCGGGCAGCAGCAGGTGCCGCTGATAGCGGTTGCGCTGCTCGGGGGTGAGCGACTTCGGACGCGCCCAGTCGCGAGCTTCGTCCTTCCACTTGTTGAAGCCGCCGTCCATGGACACGACGTTGGTGTACCCGAGGTCGGTGAGGGTGCGGGCCGCGAACGCCGACCGCACACCGCCCGCGCACATCACGACGATCTCGCGGTCGTGGTCAGAGACGCGGTTCTCGATGTTGGACTCGAGTTGCCCGCGCGGGATGTGGACCGACCCGCTGATCGCACCCTGGTCGTACTCGTCGGGTTCGCGGACGTCGAGGAGCAGCGCTCCATCCGCCAGGCGACGCTCGCCCTCGGCGGTGTCGACCTCGCGGATCTCGGCGCGGGTTGCCTTCAGAAGCTCTCGGAAACTGGCCATGCGCAAATCCTACGTAGTTAGTCGTCTATTCGCTTCATCAAACCGCCCGGTGTCGCCGCTCATTCCTGGACGCTTCGGCTATTCCCCGGAGAGGACGAAGCTCCGGGCGGCCGGGTGCACGAAGGCCAGATGCATGCCGTCGACCGTGCTGCGCAGCCCGCGCCGCACGAATTCGTCGCTCACCTCGGGCATTTGCGAGGCCCCGGAACCGAACCGGGTGGTGTCGCCCAAACGGCGTGCGATGAGGTCGCTGGCCGCTGGATCCTCGGCTTCGGCAACGGCCCGCAGGGAGCGCCGCGCAGTCGGCGCGACCGAGAAGCAGCGGGTTCAGCCGACGATCTGGGGCAACACGTGGCTGATCGACGTGTGGAGCACCACGTCGGCCACATCGTCGAAGGGCGTGGGCTCGCCGTTCACGATGATGAGCCGCGCCCCGTTGCGGTTCGCGATGCGCACGGTGTCCGCGATGGGGTACACCGCCAGGCTCGTACCGACGGCGAGGAACAGGTCGCACGACTCGGCGGCGCGCTGCGCACGTTCGAGATCCTCGGCCACCAATGGCTGGCCGAACGAGATGGTCGCCGATTTGAGGATGCCGCCGCAGATGGTGCACCGCGGGTCGGGTTCGCCCCCGCGCACCCGTTCGAGGACGACTTCGATGTCGTCGCGCCACTCGCATTCGAGGCACATCGCGCGCCGGGTGTTGCCGTGTATCTCGACGAGGTGACGAGGATCCGTGCCGGCCTTCTGGTGGAGGCCGTCGACGTTCTGGGTGACGAGCAACGAGAGCTTCTCGCGCGCGTCGAGGCGAACCAGCGCCCGGTGCCCATCGTTGGGCTCACGGTCGGCCCACAGCTCGCCGTCGACCCGTCGCTGCCAGTTGCGCATGCGGACATCAGGCTCACTGACGTAGTAACGGATGTCGGATGCCTTCTCGGTTGCGGGGTCGCGGGTCCACAACCCGTTCGGGCCCCGAAAATCCGGTATGCCGCTGTCGGTCGAGATCCCGGCGCCGGTGAGCACCATCACGGCACTCGCCGTGTCGATCAGCGATGCCGCCGCGGCCACCTGGATCGCCGTCACCGGGATGCTCATGCCCGCACTGTACCGAGCAACAGGCCCATCTCTTGACTGTTTGATATAACATGACATAGCATGGGAGTTCCTTCCCTTAAGGAACGCACCATCGGGCCCTTCGCCGGCCACGGGAGGATCACATGATCCCCGACTCCTTCACCGACCAGATCCATGTCAACGCCTGGACCGACCCGGTCATCGACGAGCTGGGTCACGATCCCCGCTCGCAGTACGTCGAGTGGTTCTGGTTGGCCGTCCTCGGACCGTCCACGGTGTGGCTCCTACGGCGGCTCGGTGATGCCCTCGACCACGCGCCCGACGGGTTCACCCTCGACGTGCACGAATGCGCCGCGGCCCTCGGCATCGGCGGCGCGTCCAGTCGCCGCTCGGCCATGCAACGAACCTTGCGCCGCACCGTGCAGTTCGGCGTGGCTCGCGCCCACAACGACCACGTCCTCGACGTGCGCCGCCGTCTCCCGCCGCTCAACCGCGCCCAGGTGCTGCGCCTGCCCTCGTCGCTCCTCGTCGCCCACGACGACTGGACCCGCGCCGAGCTCCAACGTCACGAAGCAGCTCGCGCCACGGTGTCGTAGCCAACTTCAGGCGGGCACGAAGTTCTGGGCCAGCTCGACAAGGAGGCGAACACCGAAGCCCGTACCGCCGCGAGGATGATCGGCATCCTCCGCCTCGAGGAAGGCCGGACCGGCGATGTCGAGGTGCGCCCACGGGATGTCGGCGGCCACGAACTCCTGGAGGAACAGGCCCGCCGTGAGGCTGCCGCCGTATGCCCCGCCGATGTTCTTCATGTCGGCTACCGGAGAGTCGAGCTGCTTCTTGTAGTCGGCCGGCAGCGGAAGCGGCCACACCCGTTCGCCGACCGTGTCGGCCGCGGCGCGCACCGTGGCCGACCACTCGTCGTTGTTGCTCATGAGCCCGGCGATCGACGAACCGAGGGCCACCATGCAGGCGCCCGTGAGCGTGGCCAAATCGACGATGGCATCCGGCTTGGTCTCGCTGGCGAGCGACAGCGCGTCGGCGAGCACCAGGCGGCCTTCGGCATCGGTGTTCAGCACCTCAACGGTCTTGCCGTTGCGGATGCGCAGCACATCGCCGGGTCGAACGGCATCGCCGCTGGGCATGTTGTCGGTGATTGGCACCCATGCGTGCACGCGCGCTCGCGGCTTTACCGTGGCAAGCGCGATCATCGCACCGAAGACCGCGGCCGCGCCGGCCATGTCGCACTTCATGGTCATCATGCCGGGGCCGGTCTTGAGCGAGAGACCACCCGAGTCGAAGGTGATGCCCTTGCCCACGAGCGCAAGCGTGCCGGTGGGACGGCCGGTCGGTTCGTAGATGACCTCGACCAGGCGCGGTGGGTTGGTGGAGCCGCGATTGACGCCGAGCAGACCGCCGAGTCGCATGCGTTCGATGGCGGCCTCGGTGTGCACACGAACCGTGAGCCCGACGCGACGGGCCTTGGCCGCCGCCACCTTCGCCAACTCCGGTGGGGTGAGCGTGCCGCCGGGCTCGTTCACGAGATCGCGGGCCCAGCACACCGCATCGGCGATGGCCGCGCCGCGCACCGCGGCCGGGCCCCACGCGCGTGCACTCGAACCGACGAGAACGACCTTCTTGAGCAACGCCGGCGTGGCGTCACTCTTGTACTTCTCGAAGCCGTAGGCGCCGAGGACCACGCCCTCGGCGAGGCACTGCGCGGCCGCGGCTGCGACGAGCCCATTGGGCAGGTCCTCCAGCATCGGCGTGGCGATCACCGCGTGCTTGCGAAGCGCGCGACCCAGCGCGACCCCGATGCGCCGGATGCCGTTCAGGTCGAGCTCGGCGGAGTCACCGAGGCCCACGATCGCGGTGAGGCCCGTGCGGTCCTTCGATGCTCCTTCGACGAACTGGACCTGTGCGAGCTTGGATGCGAACCCCCGCGCCTCGATGGCAACCCAGTCGAGGTCGGCCGGTCGCGAGTCGGTCCGGTCGGCAAAGACGCCGAGCACCACCACGGCAGACGCCGGTGCTTTCGCAGCGGCGCTGAACGAGATCGTCATGAGGACCCTTTCGGAGGGGGAGAACCAATGTGGGTTGAGGCGGGAGCGGACGATTTCGCGAGATCGGAGACGCCGTCCTGCCACCGGGCAAGCGCCCACAGCAGATCGGACAACCGGTTGAGGTACATGAGCGCGAACGATCCTTCATCGACCGCGACGATCGTGGCGCGCTCGGCTCGGCGGACCACGGTGCGCGCGACGTCGAGCAATGCACCGGGGCGCGAGCCGCCGGGCACCACGAACTCGGTGGGCATGGCGAAGCGACCGGTGATGTCATCGATGAGCGGCTCGAGCGCGTCGACCATGTCCTTCGAGGTGCGCGAGGTTCCGTCGGTGAGCTTGTGGCGGTTCGCCGGCAGAGTGGCCAGCTCGGCCATAACGACATAGAGGTCGCGCCCAAGACCGAGGAGCATCTCCCCGAGCTCGGCACCGGCTACGCCCGAACCGAGTGCCTCGGCGCGGGCCAGCCCGAGGAAGGCCTGCGCCTCGTCGACGCTGCCGTATGCGGTGGGCAGGTCGGAGTCCTTGAGCACCCGACCCCCGTAGAGGAGGCCAGTGGTTCCGTCGTCGCCGGTGCGCGTGTAGATCTTCATCCGCGGGAAATCCTATGAGGCCCGGCGGAGGAGGCGTACGGATTCACCGGGGAACTTCGTGCCACGCGCTCCGCTCTACCCGGTAGGCGCGGCGGCATGGACGCCGAACGACCTCGCGGATTGCGCGGTACGAGCACGACGGGAAGACGTGGACCAACCGGCTGACCACGCGCGCGCCACGGGTAGCCTCGGGCCATGCGCGAATCCTTTCTCGAGGCCGTCAAGACGCGCGTCGTCATCTACGACGGCGCCACCGGCACCTGGTTGCAGGAACAGAACCTCACCGCCGACGACTTCGGTGGACCCGAGTTCGAGGGCTGCAACGAGATCTTGGGGGTTACCCGCCCCGACGTGATCGAGCAGTTCCACCGCACCTACTGCGAGCTCGGCGTCGACGCCATCGAGACCAACACGTTCGGGTCATTCTCGATCCCCCTTAACGAGTACGGCATCGGCGATCGCGACATCGAGATCACGCGGGCCAACGCCGCCATCGCCCGCAAGGTCGCCGACGAGTACGACGTGTGGGTCGCCGGTTCGATCGGCCCGGGCACGAAGTTCGCGTCGCTCGGCCAGATCACCTACGCCGAGCTGCGCGCCGCCTACCGCCGCCAGGGTCAGGGTCTCCTCGAAGGAGGCGTCGACCTGTTCCTCATCGAGACCCAATTCGACCTGCTCGGGTGCAAGGCCGCCATGGCCGGCTGCCGCGACGCCATGGCCGACGCCGGCCGCGAGGTGCCCATCCAGCTGCAGGTCACGATCGAGCTGACCGGGCGCATGCTGCCCGGCACGGAGATCCAGGCCGCGCTCGCGGCGCTCGAACCGCTCCGACCCGACGTGATCGGCATCAACTGCGCCACTGGCCCGGCCGAGATGAGCGAGCACCTCCGCG
The DNA here is from genome assembly GCA_009699605.1 of Actinomycetota bacterium. GTDB lineage: Bacteria > Actinomycetota > Acidimicrobiia > Acidimicrobiales > WLNW01 > WLNW01. The sequence goes on from WLNW01000066.1 coordinate 6,062, forward strand.
TGCTGTCTCGGCACAGCCGCGTGCCCATCTCGTGCTTGCCCAACGCCGGTCTGCCGTCGGTGGTCGACGGCCAAATGCATTACGACCTCACCCCCGACCAGCTGGCGGAGTTCCACTATCGCTTCGTCACCGACCTCGGGGTGAGCGTCATCGGTGGGTGTTGCGGTACCACGCCCGCGCACATCAAGGCCGTCATCGACCGCTGTAAGAACCTCACACCGGCCGTGAGGCATCCCGAACACGAGGCTGGCGCGACGTCGATCTACTCGTTGGTGCCCTTCGATCAGGACACGTCGTTCCTCATCATCGGTGAACGCACCAACGCGAACGGCTCGAGGAAGTTCCGCGACGCGATGCTCGCCGGCGACATGGACACGTGCCTGCAGATGGCACGCGATCAGGTCAAGGAAGGCGCTCACGTACTCGACGTGTGCGTCGACTACGTGGGACGCGACGGCACGCTCGACATGCACGAGATCGCCTCGCGCTTCGCGACCCAGGTTGCTGCGCCACTGGTGCTCGACTCCACCGAGCCCGAGGTCGTCGAAGCCGGGCTGCAACACATCGGTGGCCGCGCCATCCTCAACTCGGCCAACCTCGAGGACGGCGAAGCGCCGAACTCACGCCTGGACCGCGTCTTCACGCTTGCGAAGCAGTACGGCGCCGCAGTCATCTGCCTACTCATCGACGAAGAGGGCCAAGCGCGCGATGTCGAGTGGAAACTGCGCATCGCGCACCGTATCCACGACCTCGCGGTCGACCGCTACGGCCTCGAGCCGAGCGACCTCATCTTCGATGCGCTCACCTTCCCCCTCTCGACCGGCGATGACGACTTGCGCCGCGACGGCATCGCCACCATCGAGGCCATCCAACGCATCAAGGCTGAGATGCCGGGCGTGTACACCACGCTCGGTGTGTCGAACGTGTCGTTCGGCCTCAACCCCGCGGCGCGCCACGTGCTCAACAGCGTGTTCCTTCACGAGTGCGTGCAGATCGGACTCGACTCGGCCATCGTGCACGCGGGAAAGATCGTGCCGCTCGCCAGGGTGCCGCAGGAACAGCGCGACGTGTGCCTCGATCTCGTGTGGGATCGACGCGGTCTGGCAGGCGGCGACAAGACCGATCCGAACTACGACCCCTTGAAGAAGCTGCTCGCAGTGTTCGCCGACGTCAAGGTGGCCACGGCGGTCAAGGAAGACCGCACCGACTGGACACTCGAACGTCGCCTCTCCCAACGCATCATCGACGGCGACCGCGACGGCCTCGATACCGATCTCGACGCCGCACTGGCCACCACGCCGCCGCTCGACATCATCAACGACACGTTGCTAGCCGGCATGAAGATCGTCGGCGAGCTGTTCGCCACCGGCGAGATGCAACTGCCGTTCGTCCTGCAATCAGCAGAGACCATGAAGATGTCGGTCGCCTACCTCGAGCCTTACATGGAGAAGAACGCGGGCAGCAACGCCAAGGGCAAGCTCGTGCTCGCCACGGTCAAGGGCGATGTCCACGACATCGGCAAGAACCTGGTCGACATCATCCTGACCAACAATGGTTACGAGGTCCACAACCTCGGCATCAAGGTCGCGATCACCGAGATGATCGACAAGGCACTTGAGGTCGGCGCCGACGCGATCGGTATGAGCGGCCTGCTGGTGAAAAGCACGCTCATCATGCGCGACAACCTCAACGAACTCAACGCGCGCCAACTGTCGAATATCCCGGTGCTCCTCGGTGGCGCCGCGCTCACGCGCACCTACGTCGAACGCGATCTTCGCGGCGTGTACGAAGGCCGCGTGTTCTACGGCAAGGATGCGTTCGAAGGCCTCAACGTCATGGATCGCCTCATGAACATGAAGCGCACCGGCACCGACGACGCCGATTGGGGCCGTGTCCTCGGCGGGCGCAACCTCCCACCTCGCGCGCCCGCAGCCGTCATCGACCCGGCCGATATCCCGAGGCGCTCCCCCGAGGTCGAGACCGACAACGAGGTGTTCGTACCGCCGTTCCTCGGCTCGAAGATCGTGAAGGGCGTCGCGCTCGACGACATCGCCGGGTACATCAACGAGACCGCGCTGTTCCGCAACCAGTGGCAGTTCCGCCCCGAGGGCACCGAGAACGACGACGAGTTCAAGTCACGCATCCGACCCACGCTGCGGGCACAGCTCGCAGACGCGAAGGCGCAGAACTTGCTGATCCCCCAGGTGGCGTACGGCTACTTCGCGGCCAACGGCGATGGCAACGACCTCGTCATCTGGACCGACGAATCGCGCACCACCGAGCGCATGCGCTTCACCTACCCACGCCAGTCCAAGGCGCCGTACTTGTGCATCGCCGACTTCTTCCGCCCGCTCGATTCGGGCGAGGTCGACTACGCGGCGTTCCACATCGTCACCATGGGCGAGCGGGTGAGCGAAGAGACAGCCACCTTGTTCGCAGCCGACAAGTACCAGGACTACCTCCTGCTGCACGGCCTCGGCGTCGAGATGGCCGAAGCACTGGCCGAGCATTGGCACCGTCGCATCCGCGAGGAGTGGGGTTACGCCGATGAGGACGGGCCCAGCTTGGCCGGGCTGTTCCGCCAGCAGTACCGCGGCGGCCGCTACTCGTGGGGATACCCCGCGTGCCCCGATCTCGAGGACAACGCACAGGTCGCAGAACTTCTCGGCGCCGATCGCATGGGCGTCGAGTGCGGCGAGGACACGAGCTGGCAGTACCAGCCCGAGCAGACCACCTCGGCGCTGATCTGCCACCACCCCAAGTCGAAGTACTTCGTCGCGAGGTAGTGGCGGCTCAGCTCAGGGAAAGCGCTATAGCGGCGGCGTCGAGGTTGGCGCCTTCGATCCGCGCCAGCTGATGGCAGTCGCCGGCCACGTGCGCATGGATGCCCGCGGCGCGCAGCGCATCGGCGAGCCCGGGAGCTGGCGACGCACCCGAAGCGATGATCACCGTGTCGGCCGCGATGCTGCGGTCGGACTCGTCGACACGGACCTGCACCGTCGCCTCGCCGATTCCGGTGACGGTGGCGCGCGCGACGAGGTCGATGCCGTTCGCCTCGGCGTCGGCCACCAGCCGGAAACGACCGGGGATGCCGAGCTCGGGAGCGAACACGTGCGTCGGTTCGATCACGCTGACGGTGCGGCCGCGCTTGTGACACAGGTCGGCCAGGCTGAGCCCGGCCTTGCCGCCGCCGATCACCGCCACGCGCGCGCCGACCTGGTCGCCGTCGTCGCGCAACCACGCGCCAAGCTCGGGCACGGTGAACACGTGCGCGAGATCTGCGCCGGGAAGAGGTGGCCGGCCCCACGTGGCCCCCGTGGCCACGACGACCTCGTCGAACGCGGCGGCACGGACATCGTCGACGGTGACCGACTTGGCGAGCGTGAACGACACACCGTTCTGTTCGGCCTGCCGGATGAGCCAACCCAGGTACCGCTCGAGCAACGGATCGGCCGCGCCAGCGTGGACAAGCATGCCACCCAGCCGTGTACCCGCCTCCCACAGCGTCACCGCGTGGCCTGCTTGGGAAAGCACCCGCGCGGTCTCGAGACCGGCCGGACCGCCACCGATTACCAGCACGCTCCTCGGTGACGCCGCAGGTCCGACCGCGAGGTCGTGTTCGCGACCGGTCTGCGCGTTGCCCACGCAATGCACGGAATCGCGAACGAAGATGTTGCCGATGCATCGGTACTGGTAGATGCACGGGCGGATGTCGTCGCTACGCCCGGCGATGAGCTTGTTGGGAAGGTCGGGGTCGGCCAGGAGCTTGCGGCCCATCACGATGAAGTCGGCCTTGCCTTCGGCGAGGACCTCCTCGGCTTCGTCGGGTTCCATGCGGCCAAAGGTGATGACCGGCACCGCAACACGCGAGCGCAGGATGCGGGCGTACTCGGTGAGCGAGCCCACAGCGTCCTTGACGTACCGGTGCGGCGCATACCCGTCGGTGGGGCCGGTCGCGACGTCGGTGCTGGCGTATGCAGTGAGGTGCACCGCATCGATGCCCGCCTCGATCGCGAGCTCGATCACCCGCAGCTGCTCCTCGAAGGTCTCGCCATCGGTCTTGTGGTGCTCGACCGCGTTGATGCGGATCCACAAGGGGAACTCGGGCCCGAGCCGGGCGCGGATGGCCCGCAGGATGTCGACGAGGAGTCGCGCCCGGTTCTCGACCGCGCCGCCCCAACCGTCGGTGCGCGTGTTCATCGATGGGGTGAGGAACTCGTCGATCAGGTAACCGTGTCCGGCGTGCAGTTCGACGCCGTCGAAGCCCGCGCGCTGGCAACGCTCGGACGTGTCGACGAAGCGCTCGACCACCCACGCGAGATCGCTCTCGGTGGCCGCCTGGTAGGACAACTGCGAGGTCGGCTGGGTGTACGCCCACATCATCGCCGCGACCTCACCCTCGGTAACCATTGTCGAGATGTGATCGGGCTTGGGGGCCTTCGGCGGCGCAGGCACCAGCATCGGGCGCCCGTTCGCGGTGTCCAACAACGACATCTGGCCGTTGTGGGTGATCTGCGCCGCAATCCGCGCGCCGTGGCGATGCACGCGCGTGGTCAGGTCGATGAGACCGGGGAGGTAGATGTCGTCGGACGCGGCAGTCTGGCGCTCATCGAACGAACCGTACGGATACGAGACCGACACCGAGCCGACGAGGAGCAGGCCCGCACCGCCGCGCGCCCGTGCCTCGAAGTAGGCCGCCTGGTTGTCGCTCACCGTGCCGTCGACGTTGGACAGGCAGTCGCCCATGGGCGCCATGATGATGCGGTTGCGCAACTTGAGCGTTCCGATGTGACCGGGCGCAAGCAGATGTTCGAATGACATGGTGACCCCCATTGAAGGCACAGTACTCCTTCGCTCCCGAGCGGTCCGAACAGCGGTTTTCGTCGCGGTAGCCTGCGAACGGTAGCGTCGCCGCGATGTTCCCCGAGGTGGCCAGCGCGCACCCGCTCGCGATCGTCGAAGGCGCGGCGATGCTGGGCCTGCACGACCTTCGCCCGTCGTCGCCCACCTACGGGCGCAGTCTGACCCTCGACCTCGGCGATCGGCACGAGTTCGCTGCGGTGCGCCTCCCGGCGGGCATGGCCTACGCGATCTGGTGCACCACCGCGACGGTGCATGCACTGTCATCCGGCCGCGCCATCGAACCGGCCGACGAGTTTGCGTGCCGGTGGGACGACCCCGGCCTCGGCTTCGCCTGGCAACCAGCTGATCCCCTGCTCTCGGTCCGCGATGCGCGCGCGGGTTCACTCAACGCGATGCGCACGAGCGTGGCCGCGGCGATCCGCTGAACCCACCGGCGCGGTCAGCCGTTGCCGAGACCTACCACCCGTGGAGTGCCGCCGACGCCGCCGCAGCGATGATCTTCCTTCGTTGCATCTTGTTCTCCTGCCACCACCGGACCTTGGTAGTGACAACGTCGCGTCGGACCGTCACCTTGAGGCAGCAATCGGCGTATACGACAAAGAGATGGTTAAGACGCCGCTTCAGGTACCCCGGTGCGCTTGCGCAGCACGATGAGGTGGTTGTTCGCTTCTTCTTCGAGATCGCCCAAGGAGAGCAGCATCGCAAGCGGAAAGGTGATGATGCTCGTGACCACGCCGAGCGGGAACAGCGCCCAGAACTTCCACCCGCGTCGCACGCCGGGGTGCGCGTATCCACCGACCCCGAACGCGGCCGGGTACTGCAACAAGAGCCGCGACGCGGTGCTCGACCATGCACCGCCCATGGCCACATAGCTCACGATCTCCGCGTCGACGTGGCGGGCGGCTTCCTCGAGCCAGTAGCGCGTGAGGTTCTGATAGTGGTGCGGCGCGTGATGGATGTTGGCGGTCTGTGGGGCCATGACGATGATCGTCGCGCCGGGGCGCGCCACGCGATGCAGCTCCTCGAACATCCGAATCGGCTCGAAGACGTGCTCGAGCACCTGGATGGACAACACCGTGTCGAAGGTGCCGTCGGGGAAGTCGAGCGCGCAACCGTCGCCCTCGACACCGATCACGCGCGGATCGTCGACTGACGGCAGATCGGCCGCGCTCGGTTCGACGATGGTCCATGCCGTGAAGTCGACCCCCACCTCGACCGCCGTGGTGACGAACGCACCACCGCCCACATCGAGCACCGCACCCCGAGGTTGGGCCCGCAACGCATCGAAGAGTGCGCCCGAGCGCATGTCGCGGCCCTTGTAGCGCAGGGCGGTGATCAGGTTCCGACCCGGAAAGGCAAGCGCAGTCATGACCTCACGGACGCTACCCGCCGCTGGCTGCGGCGAGGGTCATCGCGAGGGGTTCGACAGGACCGGCTCGAGCAGTTGGGCCAGCACGAACAATGACGCGTGCTCGTGGGTGTGCGGCTTGGCCGCGGGCACAAGCCTGTGCTCTGCCCTGGCAGCGATACGCCGGCGCCCGTTTCCTCGAGGTTATGAGAGCAGTGCCCGGGCGACGACGTCCATGCCGAATGCGGTGAGGATGGCCAGATACAACAGGCCGGTGGCCGCCATCACCGCAGAGTAAGCACGTTCTTTGAGCGCGGCGCGCGTGACCCCGATGAGGATGATCGTTGTGATCGACGAGGCAATCCAGAACCAACCGAGCAGACCGTTGTAGTGGTCGTCGATGTTGCCGTTCAGCACCGAGACCATGCCGGTGGGCCACAGCAGCACGCCGAGCTCGAACGGCCAGACCATCGCGTTCCAGCGGACCAGCTCGAGGATCGGCGCCCGCGGGAGGCCGGGCTGCACCAGGTACCAGTGGCCAAGCAGCATCGCGTCGGTGATCGCCCCGAGGAACGCCGCGCCGACCAGCACGCGCGCCACCGACAGCGCGGCGGGGTCACCGGCGTCGATGCCCGCTGCGACGAGCCCGATGACGCCGACCAGCGGCGCGACGAGGTCGAGCCACGGCGGGAACTCGGACGTCGATTTGTCGAAGACCTGGCGATCACGGTCGATTCCGGTCATGGCGGCCACCCGGGCGGTGCGACGCTCCTGCACCTCGCGCTGCCCGCTCACCCCTGCACGGCGGCGCAGCACCGAGACGACAAGCGCGACGAGGGTCGCGGCGACGACCATCGCCGACCCGATCTCGCGACCGGCGACGAAGTCGAAGGCGACACCCAGGACGAGCGATCCGATGGCGAAGATCGCGAACGTTGCTCGGAGGAGCCACCCGTACCCGATGCCCACCTCACGGCGACGTGTGGTGATCCACAAGAAGAACAGGCCACCAACAGCCCATTGCTGCATCACCGTCGCGGCGTCGAGACGAATCACTCGGTGAACCGTAGGTGACGGCTCCCCCGGCCCCGCAATCGAGCCCGATCGTCAGCCACCGGACCACACGTCTACGCTCCGAACAGACGAACGGATCCTCGCATGCGCGCAGCAGTGGTCAACGAAGGGCACAGCTTCGACATCGTCGACGTGCCCGACCCCGATCCGGGGCCCGGCGAGATGGTGTTGCGCGTGCACGCGTGCGGCATCTGCGGCAGCGACCTGAAAGCGGTCGACAACATGCGTACCGGGCTCGTGATGGGTCACGAGTTCTGTGGCGAGGTCGTGGCCATCGGCGCAGGCGTGACCAACTGGGAGATCGGCTCGCGGGTCAGTGCGCTGCCCCTGATCGGGTGCGGCGTGTGTCTCCCGTGCGCCACCGGCGACGTCGCGCACTGCGCCACGCTCGACATGATCGGTGTCGGCGGCTCGCCAGGCGGCTACGCCGAGTTCGTCCGGGTCGCGGCGCGCGAGTCGTTCTTGCTGCCCGAAGCCGTCGCCTTCGATGTCGGCGCGTTGGTCGAACCACTTGCCGTCGGTCTGCACGCGGTGGAACGGGCGGCACTCACCCCGGCCGACGACGTGCTCGTGGTGGGCGGTGGCCCCGTCGGGCTCGCCATTGCGATGTGGGCGCGAACTCGTGGCGCACGCACGGTAGTCGTGAGCGATCCCGTTGCACATCGCCGCGCCGCCGCGATCAAGGTCGGGGCCACACACGTGGCCGACCCCAACGACGGCGGACCCGACGGAACGTTCCCGGTGGTGTTCGAGTGCGTGGGCACACCCGGCATGATCGCGACCTGCGTGTCGATGACGGCCGTGCACGGCCGGCTGATCGTGGCGGGCGTGTGCACCAAACCCGACACCTTCGTGCCCGTGCTCGCGCTCATGAAAGAACTCGCGCTGCACTTCGTCGTGTACTACCGACGCCAGGACTTCGCGCTCACGATCGATCACCTTGCACAAGGCCGGCTGCCCATCGACGCCTTCATCACGTCGCAGGTCGACCTCGATGGCTTCGCCGCGGCGTTCGCCGCGCTCAAGCATCCGACCGATCAGTGCAAGGTGCTCGTGAAGCCAGGCCTCATCCCCGACCCCACACCGCCCGTCGCGACCTGACGCGGCAGCGCTCGCTCAGCCGTCGACCACCGCGAGGGCGTGCACTGCGTTGTTCAACGCCTCGGGCCCGGCGTCGGTCGCGACCACGATGTCCTCGAGTCGCGCCCCGAATCTTCTCGGTATGTAGATGCCCGGCTCAATCGAGAAGGCATGGCCCGGCGCAAGCGGCGTGGTGTTGCCGGCCACGATGTACGGGTCCTCGTGCGCTTCGACGCCGATGCCATGACCCGTGCGGTGGACGAAGTATTCGCCGTACCCAGCGGCTTCGATCACCCGGCGCCCCGCTGCATCGATGTCCTCGCACGGTGTGCCCACGGTGGCCGCGCGCACCGACGCGGCCTGCGCCTCGTGGAGCACGGCGTAGAGGTCGGCGAACTCGTTCGACGGCTCGCCCACGTGCACGCAGCGCGTGATATCGCTGCAGTAGCCGACACCGTCGGCGCCGAGCATCGAGCCACCGAAGTCGCACAACACGACCTCGCCGTCGCGGATGACTCGGTGACCGGCCTCGTGGTGCGGGCTCGCCGCGTTCTCGCCCGCGGCGACGATCGCGAAGTTCACGCGGTGATGACCCTCGGCCAGCATGCGCGCGCCGAGCTCGGCGGAGACCTCAGCTTCGGTGCGACCCACCAGCGGGATGTGACCGGCCTGCAGCTCGGCCGCGATGCGGTCGACTGCCGCGCCCACGCGGCGGAGCGCGTCGATCTCGACCGCGTCTTTCACCGCGCGCAACGGCCCGATGATTGTGGATGCGCGCCGGTACGACGTGCCCGGCGTCCGCGCGAGCAGATCGACGAGGAAGCGAGCCCACGTGGTATCGCCGATGGCCGCCGCGAGCGCGTTGCCCATCAGCTTCGCGACGAGCGCAACCGGGTCTTCGGTCTCGGTCCAGGTGGCGATGTCGAACACGCCGGGCCGCTCGACGACGCGTGGTGCTTCGAGCTTGGGGATGACGAGCGTGGGCGTGCCGTCGCGGCGCAGCACCAGCATGGTGAGGCGTTCGAGCGGCATGGCCTCGTATCCGATGAGGTACGGCAGGTCAGCACCGACCGACAAGAGCAGTACGTCGACGTCGTTGGCTTCCATCACGGCACGTGC
>WLNW01000067.1 GCA_009699605.1 Actinomycetota bacterium
CGGCCGCACCGGTCGGTCTGCTCCCGGCGCATTGACTGCCGACAGCGGGGTTCGATCGCCGAGCTAGACGTTCGGCCCGTCGTCGTCGCTCAGGAGCTTCGGGTTACCGGTGATCGCGCCGATGTTGCGATCCATGACGCTGCGGACGAGCTGCTTGCGTGACTTGATCTGACCTTCGACCTCGGTGGCGTCGTAGGGCACGACGAGCGTGCCGGCGAGCCGGTCATAGACAGTGCGGCCTTGCGGATCGAACAGGGCCGGCAGGCCGAGCACGACCAGCGCGATGGGCACGCTCCACCAAGGCAACGCCATCGCGAGGCCGGGCACCGCCCAACGTTTCACCGCGACACCCCAGCCGAGCTGGCCGGTCTGATCGGGGTGCACGACGCGGATCTTGAGCAACTCCTTGGCCGGAGTCTGGCCCCGCTTCGCGACGTAGACGATCTCGAGGAGGGCGTAGAGCCCGGCAATGGTGAGGAACGCGGTGGTCGTGGAGTCGACCCATGACGTGACGCCGATGACCTGCAGGGCGAACAGCGCCCACAGCATAGCGAAGTAGTCGATGAACCGGGCGAGGCCTCGGCGCCACAATGCAGCACGCCTCGGCGCGCTGGTCTCCTGCTCGTCCATGACCGAAACGCTACCCCGACGCGGCGGCGAGCGGCATCTCGTCGTTCCTGGGGCGAAGTACTGTGCCGCCATCGACGCGGCGCGTACTGTGCCGCCATCGACGCGGCGCGTACTGTGCCGCCATCGACGCGGCGCGTACTGTGCCGCCATCGACGCGGCGCGTCGTATCGACGGGGGAGAAGACGATGGGCATGTTCGACGGCAAGGTCGCTCTGGTCACCGGCGCAGCATCGGGCATCGGCCGAGCGTCGGTGCAGTTGTTCGCCGAGCACGGGGCCGCGGTCATGGCATCCGATGTCAATGACGCGGGTGGTGCCGAGACCGTGCGACTCGTGCGCGAAGCCGGCGGCACGGCAGAGTACGTCCACGCCGATGTCGCGAAATCGGCCGACGTCCGTGGCATGGTCGACGCGACCGTCGCAGCGTTCGGCCGGCTCGACTTCGCGCACAACAACGCCGGCATTCCCGGACTCGGGTTGACCATCCCCGACTACCCCGAGGAGGAATGGGACCGCGGCATCGGGGTCATGCTCACGGGCGTCTTCCTCGGCATGAAGTACCAGATCCCGCGCATCCTCGAACACGGTGACGGCGGCGCGATCGTCAACACGTCTTCGGGGGCCGGGCTCATCGGATTCCCCGGCATGTGTCCCTACGTCGCGGCAAAGCACGGTGTGATCGGGCTCACCAAGACGGCGGCACTGGAGTTCGGCGCACAAGGGGTGCGCATCAACTCCATCTGCCCGGGCACCGCGCGCACGGGAATGGTCGACGAATGGCTGGGCGACTCCGCGGAGAACCTCGCGCAGGTCGTCGCGCTGCACCCGATCGGCCGCATCGCCGCACCCCGCGAGATCGCCGAGGCTGCGATCTGGCTGTGCTCGCCCGCGTCCTCCTTCGTCATGGGCATCGCCCTACCGGTCGAAGGCGGCTACACCGCGCAGTGACGCCGAAGGCCCACTTCTGTCTGGTTTCGACGCGTGAAGGGTCGAAACCAGACAGAAGTGCGAGTGTCAGGCCGTGTTGCGCCCGCGATCGGCCAGCACGATGTGGAGCTGGCGAACGACCCGACCGGGGTCATCCGTCGCCACCGGCCACGTGTACCGCAGCGGCTGCCACCCGGCGACCACCAGCAGGTTCTGCCGCTCGCGGTCGTGCAGGAACTCTCGTCGCGTGCGGTGATAGGCGAACCCGTCCGCTTCCAGGAAGACCCGTTCGATCGGCCAGGCCAGATCGAGATGGAAGGTCCGGCCGTCGAGGGTGACGGGGTGCTGATGGCGCGGAGCCGGCAGGTGCCCTGCGGCCACGGCGCGACTCACGATGACCTCGAGCTTGCTCTGCGTGGCCGCGCCGCGATCGCGGTGCGCCTCCGCCACCGCTCGGAGCGCCGCGGCACCACGGCGTCCGATCATCGACTGCTCGAGGTAGCGGTCGACACGCCCCAGGGTGATCCGACCCGACACGAGTCCGCGACCGAACGCGTCGTCGAGATCTGCTTCCGGAACGAGGAACCCGAGGTCGAGTAGCGTGCGCACCGCTGACGTGCATGCGATGCCGTCGACGGTGGTCCGTTCACGCGGTTGTAGGTGGCGCGAGCGGAACACGTCGGCTGCGATCGAGTGCAGATGTCGACCCTCGGCGATCACCACCGTAGGCCGCTCGGGCACGCGGTCGACGTATCCGAGGAGCGAGGCGCCGCTGCGGTGCGACGCCCAACCCTCGGCGGAGAGCACGGCTGCGTGAAGCGCTCGCCGTGGGTCGAACGATGCCGGCGCAACGTCGTACACGCGAGGCGCCGCGTGCGCCCAGGTTCCTCGGGCGGCGCGACCCGTGATCTCACGGGTGGTGAACCCGAGCTGGAGGAGTTGCGGACGGGAGGCGAGCCCATGCTGGCGGGCTGCGATGCCTTGGAGTCGAAGCTCACGAGACATGGCGCACATTCTTCCGCCGGGGTGTGACAACGCCGCCGGTTCTCCACTTCTGTCCGGTTTCGACGCGTGAACGGTCGAAACCGGACAGAAGTGCGAGTTTCCGGCGGCCCTGCGCTCGCCCGAAGCGCTATGCGCCTTTGGGGCGGGTGCCGATGACACCCTTTGCCGTGAGGTCGTCGAGGGTGGCATCGTCGAGGCCGAGGAGGCCGTGCAGGATGTCGTGGTTGTGCTGGCCGAGCAGCGGGGCCGGCGTGCGCAACCAGCGGTCGACGCTGGCGTAGCGGAACGGCACACCAGGTGTGGGCAGGGCGCCCACCACGGGGTGATCGATCACTTCGTGAAAGCCGCGGGCCAGCAGCTGCGGGTTGTCGTGCGAGGTACGCGGGTCGCGGGCGCGGGCCGCCGGCACGCCCGCCGCGACGAGCTGCTCGGCAAGGTCGCGCGCGTCACCGCAGGCCGCCCAGGCCGCGAGGTGTTCGTCGAGGTTGTCGTGATGGGCAAAGCGTCCTTCGTGCGTGGTGAACCGTTCGTCGGCGGCCCACGCCGGGTTGCCGAGCGCCCCCCGCAACGCCTGCCACTGAGCGTCGGTCTCGACCGATATGGCGAGCCAACGGTCGAACCCCGCACAGGCGTACAGGCCCTGGGGTGCGGCGCTGCGCACCCGGTTGCCGTTGCGTTCGAGCAGGTTTCCGTACGCGGAGTACTCGAGAACGATCTCGGCCGCGGCGCACAAGGCGCCTTCCACCATGGTTACCTCGAACTGCGCGCCCTCGCCGGTCGCGTCGCGCTCGGCGAGTCCGACGAGCATCGCGAAGGCTGCGTGCATGCCGGCGTTCGGATCGCTCGGTCCGCGTTGGATACGCGGCTGATCCCAGGCATGACCGGTGAGCCACGCGAGCCCGGTGACCTGCTCCATGGTCTGCGCGAATCCCGTGTTGTCACGCCACGGGCCCGACAGGCCGAACGCCGGCATCCGCACCAGCACGCACCTCGGGTTGAGCTCATGGATGCGCTCCCAGGTGAGCCCGAAGTTGGACATCACGCGCGGGGTGAAGTTCTCGAGGATCACGTCGCACTCGGCGATGAGTTGCTCGAGAAGCGCCAAGCCTTCGGGCGAGGTGAGATCGAGGGTGAGGTTGCGCTTGTTGGTGTTCGCGCAGAGGTAGTGGATGCTGCGTTCCCACCAAGGTCCATCGGTACCGAACATCGCGCCGGTCATGCGCATGCCGTCTGGGCGCACCGTGGATTCGACATGGATCACATCGGCGCCGAGTGCGGCGATCATGCCGGCGGCAACGGGGCCGGCCCACCATGCACTGAGGTCGAGCATGCGCACGCCGACGAGGGGCAGCTCGGGCGCGGTGTTCGGCGCGGTGGGGCGCGACGGCACACGGTGCTCGATGCGACCGGTGTGCTCGCCGAGGCGTGGTGAAGGCGTAGGCGGCGGCGGGTCGACGTCGTTCATGCGCCACGCGCGCCGCGGCATCTTGAACGTGCCTGTGGGGTCGTCCACGTAGATGCCGCGGGCCGCGAAGTGATCGCATTGCAGGATGTCGGCGCCGTTGTGCACGGGGGCCACGGGGATGCGCAGCTCGGACGCGAGCCGAACCGCATCGGCTGTGGTGTGCGTGATCGACCACGCGTGGACGATGTCATTCCACTCGTCCCAGCGCTCCTGGCGTCCGGGGGCGCGCGCCAACTGTTCGTCGCCCAGGAGGTCGGGTCGGTCGATGAGCAGCAGGAAGTCGTCGAACTGCTGGCGACTGTTGGTGCAGACCCCGACGTAGCCGTCGATGGTTGGTTCGATCGAAGGCGTCTCGAAGGTGCGGTGCACTTTCACAATGGGCGGCCGCCCGCTGAGCGCGTAGCTGAACTCGGCGTAGTTGCCGCCGGCGATGGTCATGGTCTCGGCGATGGAATAGTCGATGTGCTCGCCGTGGCCCGTGCGCTCGGCGCGGCGAGCGGCCGCGGTTACCGCGACTGATGCAAAGGTCGCGGCCACCCATTCGGCGATTCGTCCACCGGCCATGATCGGCACCTGGTCGGGGGCGCCGCGGCCGGCGAGTCCGCCGGACTCGGCCTGCACGATGAACTCGGTGGTGGGCCGCTCGGCGTAGGGGCCGGTGCGACCGTATGGCGTAATCGACATCCACACCAGACCCGGGTGTCGGGTGCGGATGTCGAGCGCGTCGAACACGTGCGCCGGGAAGGACTCGACCACCACGTCGGCGGACGCGAGGAGCGCCTCGATGTGGGCGTCACCGGGCTGGCCGATGACCGAGCGCGTGCCGTGGTGCAAGAAGCGGAACAGTGCACCACCCTCATCACGGTCGGGTGAGGCGCCACCCACCGACCACGTGCGCAGCGGATCACCGGTGGCTGGCTCGATCTTGATGACATCGGCGCCTGCGTCGGCCAGCAGTTTCGTGCAGTACCCGCCAGCGATGCCGAAGCTGAAATCGAGCACCCGCAATGTGGATAGGCCGTGTGGCACCGAGTCCCCCTTGATGGTCACTGATCGGGGAGGGTAGCGGTGCCTTCGGCGTTCTGGGGTAAGTTCCTCGAGCCGCACCGCCTGCGGCGCGAAACCGGGGGCAGCATGGCGAAACATCCGTTCCACGACGTGGCCATCGTCGGCGTGCACAACACGCAACAGGCGCGCATGCTCGAAGGCCACGATTCCCGTTCCATCACGCTCGAGGCGGGGCTCGGTGCAGTGGCCGACGCCGGCCTCACGCCCCTCGACATCGACGGCGTCGTCGGTGTGCACGGCGCCGACTTCATTTACCAAGCTCGCATCGGTCCGGTGTGGCGTTCGATGTCGCAGCTCGGCATCCCGGCGCTTCTCGAAGCGAGCGCCGCCATCGCGACTGGGCTTGCGAGCGTCGTGCTGGTCAGCGCTGGCTCGGCCGGCATCTACACCGAGCGCACATCTACCGCTCCGTGGACCCGCCCGACCAACGAGTTCGTGGTGAGCTACGGCATGTTCACCGCCGCCGAGTTCGCGCTGATCGCGCGGCGCCACATGCACATGCACGGCACCAAGCCCGAGGCGCTCGCGCACGTGGCGGCGACCATTCGCAACAACGGTCACGTCAACCCCGAAGCCGTGTACTTCGGCCGCGGCCCGTTCACCGCGCAGGACGTCCTCGACAGTCGCATGGTGGCCGATCCGTACCACCTGCTCGACTGTGCGATGACCGCCGAAGGCGGCTGCGCGCTGGTGCTCGCCCGAGCCGACATCGCGAAGGACCTGGCGAAGGATCCGGTGTACGTGCTCGGTGGCAACACCGATCACTACGGCCCGTCGTATCAGCACCCACCCGCCTTCGAGCTCGGTGGTCGACGCGACCCCAAGTTCATCAACGGCTATGCCGGCCGCCGAGCCTCGCAGATGGCGTTCGCCATGGCGGGTTGCGCGCCGACCGATGTCGACGTATGCGAGTTCTACGATCCGTTCAGCTTCGAGATCATCCGCCAGTTCGAGGCGTTCGGCTTCTGCGGCGAGGGCGAAGGCGGCGACTTCGTCATGGACGGCACCATCGAGATCGATGGCCGATTTCCCATCACCACCGACGGCGGCCTCATGTCGTTCAGCCACGGCGGCGCCACGGTTCAGTTGCTGCAACGAGTTATCCGGGCCACGCAACAGGTGCGCGGCGAATGTGCGACCCAGCAGGTGCCCGATGTCGAGATCGCTCTCGCCTCGGGCGGCGGTGCCGGTGCGCTCTTCAACGACGTCATGCTCCTCGGCGCATCGCAGGCGTGAGACACATGAGCGCCGTACCGACCATCGTCCGCATCACCCGCCCGCCAAACGAGGCTCCACGATGACTCAGCTGATTCCCCAGACTGGCAACATTCCCCGGCCGTTCGCGAGCATTGTCTCGCAGCCCTATTGGGATGCGTGTGCTCGCGGTGAGCTGATGTTCCAACGGTGTGCGGCCTGCAACGGCATCACGCACACTCCCGCGGTGATGTGCGCCCACTGCTCGGCGCGCGACCTTGCGTGGGAACGTGCCGCGGGCACGGGTGCCGTCTACAGCTGGACCACCGTGTGGCGGCCGCAAACCCCCGACTTCACGGTGCCATATACCGCCGTGGTCATCGACATGGACGAGGGATGGCAGATGCTGTCGAACCTCATTGGCTGCGAGCACGATGCCGCCACCATCGGGATGCGGGTCGCGGTCGAGTTCCATCCCATCACCGACGGCGTGATGCTGCCCTACTTCCGGCCGGTGGCCTGAGTCGTGCCCGGCGCGGCGCGCGATCCCGAGATCCAGCGGCTTCTCGACACGCAGGCCATCCACGACGTGGTGCTCCGCTACTGCCGGGGCATCGATCGGTCTGATCGCGAGATGGTGCGCGACTGCTACTGGCCCGACGCGACCGACGAGCACGGCAGCTTCACCGGCACCCGTGATGAGTACGTCGCATGGGTGTTCGATCGCATGCTGCCGCGTTATTCGATGACCATGCACTTCGTCGGCAACGTGCTCATCGAGGTCGACCCCGCTGGTGCGCTGGCCCGCTCCGAGGCGTACGGAATTTCGTATCACCGCGTCGTGTCCGACAAGCCCACGCACAACCTGCGCACCGGTTTCCGCTACGTCGACGACTTCGCCCGCCGCGACGGCCAGTGGCGCATCGCCCGGCGCATCTGCACGCTCGAGTGGACACTGCACACCGACCCGGAACGCTGGTTCGACGCGCCCGACTCGCATCGCCGAGGAATGCGCGACCGGACCGATCCGGTCTACTGGCCGCTCGCCGAGGCCGACGCCGGCGCCGACGCCTAGTGTCCGTGGTTCGTTCCCGACCTCAGCAGGTGCAATGACGACAACGCCGCCCCCCCCGAGCTCTTCGCCCACCGCTCCGGCGTCGGTCTCGCTGGGCACACCCAACTCGGCCGCCGCGCGACCCGTGATGTTGCTCGGCTCGGGCGAGCTCGGCAAAGAGGTGCTGATCGCGCTGCAGCGACTCGGTGTCGAGACCATCGCCGTCGATCGATATGAGGGTGCGCCGGGCCAGCAGGTCGCGCACCACGCACGCACGATCGCCATGAACGACCCCGACGAGCTCCGCGCGTTGATCCTGCGCGATCGCCCAGCGCTCGTCGTGCCAGAGATCGAAGCGATCGCCACGCTCACGCTCGAAGCGCTCGAGGCCGAGGGGATTGTGCGCGTCATCCCTACCGCGCGGGCCGCTCGCCTCACGATGGATCGCGAGGGCATCCGTCGTTTGGCCGCGGAGACCCTCGGTCTCCCGACCAGTCCGTACGTGTTCGCCGATTCGCTCGTCGAACTCCAGTCCGCGATCGACGGGGGCATCGGCTATCCGTGCATCGTCAAGCCGGTCATGAGCTCGTCCGGCAAGGGCCAGTCGAAGATCGACGGGTCCGAAGACGTCGCGGCGGCCTGGCAGTACGCCATGGACGGCGGGCGGGTCAGCGGCGGGCGCATCATCGTCGAAGGGTTCGTTGACTTCGACTACGAGATCACCCAGCTCACCGTCCGGGCCATCGGCGCCGACGGCGCGATCCACACGCACTTCTGCGAGCCGATCGGCCACGTGCAGGTCCACGGCGACTACATCGAGAGCTGGCAGCCTCAACCCATGAGCGCCGAGGCTCTCCTCCGGGCGCGAGCCATCGCGAAGGCGGTCACCGATGACCTCGGCGGTCAGGGCCTTTTCGGGGTCGAGTTGTTCGTGAAGGGCGATCACGTCTGGTTCAGCGAGGTCAGCCCGCGCCCGCACGACACCGGGCTCGTCACGCTCGTCACGCAGGCCCAGAGCGAGTTCGAGTTGCACGCCCGGGCGATCCTCGGACTACCGGTCGACACCTCGCTCCGTGTGCCCGGAGCGTCGGCGGTCATCTACGGCGGTGTCGAGGCCGATGCCGTGGTGTTCGAGGGCGTCGCCGACGCGCTGCGCGTGCCGCAGACCGACATCCGGTTGTTCGGCAAGCCACAGAGCTTCGTCCGCCGGCGCATGGGCGTCGCCCTGGCC
This sequence comes from Actinomycetota bacterium, assembly GCA_009699605.1. Classification (GTDB taxonomy): domain Bacteria; phylum Actinomycetota; class Acidimicrobiia; order Acidimicrobiales; family WLNW01; genus WLNW01. The sequence goes on from WLNW01000067.1 coordinate 8,574, forward strand.
CACGACACCGATGTCGAAACCGCGCGCGCTCGGGCCAAGGAAGCCGCGAGCAAGGTCACCGTGCGGGCGGTCTGACCCCGTCTGAGACGGACGAACCTCAGCGGCGGAGGAGGCGCAGGGCCGACATCGCGCTGGCCACGACCTGCGCGTCGGAGCGGGCATCGAAGGCGCGGGCCACGAGTGCAGCGTTGCGGCCCACGATGATCGGCTGCTGGGTGCTCGGCCCGAGGTTTCGCCAGGTCGTCCACTCGCCGGGCGTGGTGCCGATGAAGCCGAGCCAGGTGGGTGAGGAGTCCCAGAACGGCCGCGGGAAGCGCAGCGCCAGGTGATCGACGAGTCCCATGCCGAGTCGGCGGATGGCTGCGCTGGTCGAGGCTGGCAACGGCGGATCGAACACCACCGAGTCGGCCTGCAGTACGCCGACCGGCAGTGTGACGAGCACCATGTCGAAGGGTGCCTCGCCAGAGGTGGTCACGACGCGTGGGCGCGCCCGTGACCATTCGAGCCGCGAGACGACCTGCCCCAGGCGTATGTCGATGCCATCGGCGAGTGGCGCGAGTAACGCGCCGAAGCCGCCGCGCGGCAGCGCCTGCGTCGTCATGGCGCCGACACCGCCGCCGTGGCTGCGTAGCGCCTCGTCGTAACCCCGCCAGGCCCACTCGGTGGCGGCTGCTCCGGCGATGCCATCGATCCGCGACGCGACCGCATAGGTGAGCTCGGGGTCGCGCAAACCCGAAGCAGCGGCCTCGGTACGCAGTGCGCCGGCTAACTCGGCGTCGGCCCGCGAGCCCGCGCCGACCCGTTCCAGCGCTGCGGTGAGACGGGTGTCGATCTCGGCTGCGTCGTAGCGGCGATGGCTCCGCTGGTCGCGCACGACGATCGAATCATCGACGTCGTCGAGCGTGACGCCGGCCTGGCGCGCCAATGTGACCAAGGGGTTCCCGCTGGTCGGGTCGTATACGAGTGACGCGCCGAGGTCGACCGGCGCGCCGAGGGAACGATCGGTGTGCACCCGGCCACCGATGCGGTCGCGGGCCTCGAACACCACGGACGCGAGGCCGGCGCTCCGCAACTCGGCAGCCGCGGCCAGCCCTGCCGCACCGGCACCGATGATCACGATACGACTCGAGGCGATGGCACCCGCGGCGAGCATCTCCGACACTGCTCGCCGCCCCGATTCCACCGCACCGCGCACCGTGCCGGAATGCGTGGTCGAAGTCGCCTCGCCGGCAAAGAAGATCGATCGGTCGATCGACGCAGCGAGCGCGAGGCGATCGGTGGTCGTCGCTCCGATCGGCAGGAACGAGAACGCGCCGCGGGCAAAGGGATCGGATCCCCATCGCGTGCGCACGACGCCATCCGGCTCGGCCACCGGCGGACGGTCATCGGCCGATGACCCGCTGCACGCGGTCAACACGCCGAGCAGTGGGGTGCAGGCAGTACCCGCGAGGAATGCCCTCCGCGACAGATGTCGCGGGTTCGGCCGAGACCCCTGACGCGAGCTCAGCGGGCAGCCGCCTCGCCGAGGGCGCGCCAGACTTTCTCGGGGGTGCACGGCATGTCGATGTGGCGTACACCGAGATGGGCGAGTGCGTCGATGACCGCGTTGTGCACCGCCGGTGTGGCACCGATCGTGCCCGACTCGCCGATGCCCTTCGCTCCGAGCGGGTTGAGCGGCGACGGCGTCTCCATCTCGACGCGCTCGAAGTTGGGCAACTCGGTCGCTGAGATCACCGCGTAGTCCGCGAAGTTCGCGGTCTGCGGGTTGCCGTCGACGTCGTAGCGGACCTCCTCGAGCAAGGCCTGGGCTGCGCCCTGCGCCAACCCGCCGTGCACCTGGCCCTCGACGAGCAGCGGGTTGATCATGGTGCCGCAATCGTCGACCGCGATGTGGCGAACCAGGGTGACGAGACCGGTGTCGAGATCGACTTCGACGACGGCGATGTGCGCACCGAACGGGAAGCTCGGGCCGGGTTGGGAGAACTCGTTGTCGGCAAACAACAGCGTGCCGGTCTCGGCGGCCGATGCGGCGACTGCACCCCAAGACACGGCTTTGGCCGGCGTGCCCTGCACGTGGAACTGGCCGGTCGCGATGTCGAGCACCACGTCGCCCGCCGCGGCTTCGAGCAGTTCGGCCGCCGCCGCACGAGCGTTCGATGCGAGTCGGGTGGCCGCGTCGCTGATGGCTGAGCCGGCGATCTGCACCGAGCGCGATCCGCCGGTGAGCCCCGACGACGGGATCACGTCGGTGTCGCCGTGGAGCACGCGGATCTGGTCCATCGGTACGCCTGTCGCGTCGCTGATGAGCATGGCCCATGTCGTCTCGTGGCCTTGGCCGTAGGGCGTGGAGCCCGTCTTGGCGATGATCGTTCCGTCGGCCTGAAGCTCGACCGAGCCCGACTCGGTGATGCCGCCTGCGCCACCACCCATAGCGGTGACCTCGACGTAGCACGAGATACCGATGCCGAGCACCTTGCGGTCGCTCGTCGCACGGCGGGCCGCTTGTTCGGCGCGCAACGCGGCGTAGCCCGCTTGTTCGACCGCGAGATCGAGCGCGTCGCCGAAGCGGCCACAGTCGTACTTCGCGCCGCTGCGCGTGGTGTGGCCATTCATGAAGGGGGCGATGAAGTTGCGGTGCCGGACCTCGATCGGATCCATGCCGATTTCGGTGGCGAACAGGTCGATGGCACGCTCGATCGCGGCTGCAGCCTCGGGGCGGCCGGCACCTCGGAACGCACCGACGGGTGTGGTGTTGGTGACGAGTGATTTCGAGTCGAATCCGGTGCTCGGGAACTCGTAGACACCGCAGTGCATGAGGAAGGTGCCACCTGGGAGGATGGTGCCCAGCGCCGGGTAGGCCCCGGCCTCCTGCAGCACCTCGAGGCCGAACGCCAGCACCTTGCCGTCGCGCGTGCCGCCGATGGTGACCTGTTGCACCTGACCGCGCCCGTGCACCATGGCCGTCATGTTCTCGGTGCGCGACTCGCTCCAGCGCACCGGCCGGCCAACGCGCCGCGCGAGCTCACCGACGAGGACCTCCTCGGGGCTCGGCACGCCCTTCGCACCGAAACCGCCGCCCACGTCGGGTGTGATCACGCGGATCTTGTCGGGCGTGAGCTTGTAGATCTGGGCGAGCGCGCCGAGCACGATGTGCGAACCCTGGCTCGACGCGTAGTGGACGAGCCGGTCGCCGTCCCAGTACGCAGCCGACGTCCGCGGCTCGATCGGTGCTGCGGCCACGCGCTGGTTGACCATGCGTTGGTGGATGACCACGTCGCAGCCGGAGGTGTCGGCAACCATGCCTGTGGGGATTCCCGAGGGCTTGTTGGTGCCGGCCTCGGGGAACAGCAGCACCTCGTCGGTGAGGGCGTGCTCGAGGGTGACCACCGCGGGCAACGGTTGGTAGTCGACGATGACCGCTTCGGCCGCATCTGCCGCGGCATAGATGTCGTCGGCCACGACCACTGCGACCGGCTCGCCGACGAATCGGACGGTGCCCCGTGCGAGCAAGGGCCGGCTGAATGCCTCGGGCCACATGCCCGGACCGAACGGGGGTGGCATGTCGGGCAGGCCGAGGTCGTCGAAGGTGAGCACCGCCAACACGCCCGGCATGGCGAGCGCGTCGGCGGTCTCGATCGACGTGATGTGGGCATGGGCCATGGTCGACCGCACGAACACCGCGACCGCGGCCCCGGCGAGCACGACGTCGCCGACGTAGTCGCCGCCCGTGGTGAGGAACTTCGGGTCTTCGGTTCGCAGAACTCGGTTGCCGAGCAGGCTCATACGGTTCCTCCAGCGGGGCGACGAGTACGAGTGAGGCCCGAGGTTACCGCCCGGCCGTCGTCGGAGCATCGCCTCCGTGGGGCGCGATCTCGTCGCTACCGGCCGGCCGGGCGGCAATGGCCTATGCCCACCTCTGACGGCCTGGCACCTTTCCTTCCATCCCGGACTCCAACTACCGTTCTCCGGTGCCTCTTGATCCGCGAACGCCGGTGTGCATCGGCGCAGCCCTCGTCTCACAGCGCTCCGACGACCCTGACGCGGGTGTCGACGCTGCCCGCCTCATCGTCGACGCGGTGCGTGCCGCGGGGCGCGACACCGGCGTGAGCAACGCGCTCGCCGGTGTCCAGCTCGTCGCCGTGGCTGGCGGGAGCTGGACGTATCGCAACGCGCCGCGCCTCGTCGCGCAGGCGATCGGTGCCACGGGTGCGCGCACGCACCTCATCGTTCCGGGGGTGCTGCAGTCGGGGCTCTTCGACCGGGCTTTGTCGGCGATCGCCCGAGGCGAGCTCGACCTCGCCATCGTGTGCGGCGGCGAGGCCAAGTGGCGCGAGCTTCGCGGCCACATCACGGGCGCGCCGGGCACCGTCACCGACGACGCCGACGCACCGTTGCCCGACGAGGTCGTGCAGCGGCACGGGCACCTGATCTCGCCCCAGGAGATCGCCCGACGGATGTATGACGCACCGACGCACTACGCCTTGCTCGAGACGGCGCGCCGCATCGCGGACGGGCAGTCGGTAGCCGAGCACCGCGACGTCGTGGCCGAGTTCTGGGCCGGGTTCAACCGCGTTGCGCAGGCCAACCCCGATGCGTGGAACCGGACGCCCATGACCGCGGCGCAGATTGCGACGACCACGCCGAAGAACCGTCTCATCGCGTATCCGTACAACAAGTGGCACGTCTCCCAGCAGAACGTCGATCAGGCGAGCGCGCTCGTGTTTTGCTCGGTCGCCCACGCCGAGGCCCTCGGTGTGGCGCGCGATCGGTGGGTGTTCCCCCATGTCATCGTCGATTCGAACCACATGGTGCCGGTCAGCCGTCGGGCGGTCATGCACCGCAGCCCGGGCTTTGCCATCGCTGGAGCTCGCGCCTTCGCATTGGCCGGGGCCGGTGCCGACGACATCGCACACGTCGACGTGTACAGCTGCTTCCCGATCGCGGCGCGCACACAGGCCCTCGAGCTGGGTCTCGGCACGGATCGGCCGTTGACGGTCACCGGTGGCATGGCCTTCGGGGGCGGACCGTTCGGCAACTACGTCGTGCAGAGCGCGGCCACCATGATGCGGGTGCTGCGCGCGGACCCCGGCAGCCGCGGCCTCGTCACGGCGATCAGCGGCATGATCACCAAGCAAGGCGTCAGTATCTGGTCGACCGAGCCGCCGGCCGCTGGTTACCGCTTCGACGACGTGAGCGCAGCAGTGGCCGCCGAGGTGGGCGAGGTGCCCACCGTCGACGGCGTCGACGGGTCAGGCAGGGTGCTCACCTACACCGTCAACGCGGACACCGAAGGCCCCCGGCGGGCGATCGCTGTGGTCGACCTCGGCGAGAACCGGCGTGCGCTCGTCGCGTCCGATGATCGGGCCGTCGCAGCCCACCTCGTCGCCGACGACGCGGCCGGCGTTGTGGTTCAGGTGCACGCCGACGAGACGTTCACGCTGCTCTGAGCAACGCAACGGCAACGGCGCGCGTCAGCTGCTCATGCCGAACAGCACGGCCATCGCGAGCGCGTTCGACAGGAAGTGGGCGAGCATGCCCGGTCCCAGCCGTCCGGTGCGATCGGCCGCGATGCCGAAGACCATGCCGATGATCGACAGCGATCCGACATAGAACACGCTCACCAGGTCGAACGCTCCGACGACGTGATAGAAGCCGAACAACAGGCCTTGGGCGACGATGGCCACGTACTTGCCGGTGAGCTTGGTGAGCCCGCGTTGGATGACCCCGCGGAACACCAATTCTTCGAACAGTGGCGCCCCGATGAGCGCGGCCACGAGGAACACGGCGAGCACGTCGTGGTGGTCGAGCAGCCCGTCGCGCAGATCGTCGGACGTGCCCGAGTCGGTGCCCACCACCAGCGCAAACGCGACGCGCGCGACGACGCTGGCGATCAGCACCGCGAGTCCCCACGCAACGTCGATGGTGCGGAAGCGCCAACCGAAGTCGCGGACGATCGAACCGGTGCCGAGAACCCGTGACGCGACGATGCACGAGCCGGCCATGCCGCCGAAGAGCAGGGCGTAGAACACGAACGTGGCGAGCCCTGCCTGGCGGTAGTCGAACACGGAGCCGACCCCGCGTGCCGCGAAGATCGTGACCACCGTCGCGACTCCTACGATGACCGCGGCCCACGGCGAGCACGTCGGCGACGGTGGATCGACCGGTCCGTTCGGCGGATCGGCGCAGGCCCAACCGGTCCAGTCGCGCCCGTCCCACCAGCGGAGCGAGGTGATTCGCCAAGGGTCGGCGTACCAGCCTGGGGGAGGCGGAGTGAACGAGATCACTTGAATGCCGAGCGTACGGGACGTGCAGTCCGTGGCGCGGGCATGATGGCGCCATGGCCATCCCTGTGACGAATGCTCCCGGCGCGCTCGCTGGGCTCCCTGTTATCGATGCTCCCGGCGCGCTCGCTGGGCTCC
>WLNW01000068.1 GCA_009699605.1 Actinomycetota bacterium
CTGCGGCGCGGGCCGGTCCATGGCGCCGACCTTGCGGTCGTCATGGGATGGCCCGACGATGCCGTGCGTGCCGGCCGCGTTGCCGCAACGGTGGTGACCGACGGGCTGGCGATGTACGCCGAGGAGACCTATTTGCTCCCATGAGCATGCGTGCCGCGGTTTGCTCCCATGAGCATGCGCGCTGCATGGAGCGAATTCAGTCACAGGTAGTTCACCTTTTCGCACAGCTGTCGTACTGTCCAGGGGCTTGTGCCGCGCAGCTGCCATGGTCGCGAGGGTTCATGGCTCACGAGGGGATCCGGTGCTCGAGGTCACGTTCTACGGCGTCCGCGGCTCGACGCCGTGTGCAAGCCCAGCCAACCAGCGGTACGGCGGCAACACCGCGTGTGTCGCACTCGAAGTCGCGGGCGAACCGCCGATCGTGCTCGATCTCGGTACCGGTCTCCGCTATTGGGGCGAGGCGATGGACCCATCGTCGGGTCCGTTCGTCGGACATGCACTCGTCACGCACCTGCACTGGGATCATGTGCAGGGCTTGCCCTTCTTCATGCCCATCAACCGCAAGGGAGCGTCGCTGTCGATCTACGGACCGCCCCACGACGGTCTCTCGATCGGCGAGTCGTTCGCGAAGTTCATGCGTCCGCCGTACTTCCCAATCCACTGCAAGGACCTCACCGGCGACATCCGCTTCGTTGATGTGCTCGACGAGACGTTCCCCGTCGGCAACGCCACGGTGCTCACGCGTGCGGTGCCGCACGTCGGAACGACGAACGGCTATCGCATCGAATGGGCCGGCGCCTCGGTCGCGTATTTGAGCGACCATCAGCAGCCGGTCGGCGACGAGGGTTACGTGGCGCCCGAAGCGCTCGAGCTGTGCCGCGATGTCGACCTGCTCATCCACGACGCCCAGTACACCCCCGACGAGTTCGCCGAGCGCAGCTCGTGGGGCCACTGCACCGTTCGGTACGCGATCGAGGTGGCCCGCCAGTCGGGGTGCAAGCGTCTCGCGCTGTTCCATCACGACCCGGCCCACGAGGATGACGAGGTCGACATGCTCGTGGCCGAGGCCAAGGAATGGGCCGCCGAGCTTGGGGTGGCCGAGGTGTTCGCCGCGTCGGAAGGCCTCCGGATCCGACTCGGGTGAGCAGAGCGCTCCGCCGCACGATCGGCACGCCACGGGGCACCTCGTTGGGTAGCCTGCGCCCCGGCCCCACCGGGGATCGCTGGTACCACTCGGTACAGAGAGGGAGCAATCCGTGAACTCGCCCACGCCGCCGTTCGATGCAGCTCAGTATCGCCAAGTCCTCGGGCACTTCCCGACGGGCGTCACGGTCATCACTGCGATCAACGATGGTGATCCGGTGGGCCTCGCCGTCGGTTCGTTCTCGTCGTTGTCGCTCGATCCGCCGCTCGTACTCTTCTGCCCGGGTAGTCAGTCGTCGAGCTGGCCGAAGATCCGCGCCGCCGGTTCGTTCTGCGTCAACATCCTCGCCGCCAGTCAGGAGCACGTTTGCCGCGTGTTCGCGAGCAGGGAGCCCGACAAGTTCGCGTCGATCACGTGGACCCGCACGAAGCAGACGGGGTCCCCGCTGATCGATGGTGTGCTGGCGTGGATCGACTGCGACATCGAAACCGTTCTCCCGGGGGGCGATCACGACATCGTCGTCGGCCGGGTGCGCGACCTCGATTCGGCCGACTCGACGGGCCCGCTCGTGTTCTATCGCGGCGGCTACGGCCGGTACGAGGTCTGAGGCGTCGTGCCTATCTACGCCTTGGGTGACGAGACGCCCGACATCGACCCGACCGCGTTCGTCCATCCCGAAGCGGTGCTGATCGGTCGCGTGCGCATCGGCGCGGAATCGACGGTGTGGGCGCATGCCGTGCTGCGCGGCGACGGCGCGGGAATCGAGATTGGTGCCCGTACCTCGGTGCAGGACGGTGCAGTGCTGCACAACACCGATATCTACCGCACGGTGGTCGGCGACAACTGCACCATCGGCCACCTCGCGCACCTCGAAGGTTGCACGGTCGAGGACGGCGCGCTCATCGGTACGTCGTCGGTGGTCCTGCACGAAGCGGTCGTGTCCCGCGGCGCGCTCGTCGGCGCGAACGCCGTCGTCACGAATCGCATGATCGTTCCGCCGAACGCCATGGCACTCGGGGTGCCGGCCAAGATCCGCCACGACGCATCGAGTTACGAACAGAACATGCGCGACGCCGAGAATTACGTGCAACGGGGCAAGCGTTATCGAGCGACGATGCGTCGCGTCGACTGATCGAGGGGGACCAATGGACATCGGCTCATTCGGCGTGTGGACGTTCGCGTTCGACCAACGCCCGAACACGCAGGCGCGAGAACTGGCGGCCGAGGTCGAGTCGCTCGGCTACGGCGCGATCTGGATCCCGGAGGCCGTCGGCAAGGACCCGCTCGTGCACAGTGCGCTGTTGCTCTCGGGCACGTCGCGCATCACGCTCGCCACGGGCATCGCAAGCATTTACGCGCGCGACGCGATGGCCATGACGCAGGCCCACAAGACGCTCACCGAGGCCTTCCCCGATCGTTTCCTGCTCGGTCTCGGTGTGTCGCACGCGCCGATGGTCGAGGGCATGCGTGGCCATGAGTACGGCTCGCCGGTCAAGACGATGCGCGCCTACCTCGAAGCGATGGACAAGGCGTTGTACCTCGGTGCGGCCCCGACCTCGCCGACGAGGCGATGCATCGGGGCGCTCGGCCCCAAGATGACCGCCCTGGCCGCGACGGCGACCGATGGCATCCACCCCTACAACGTCACCCCGGAGCACACCGCGGAGGCCCGGGCCATCGTCGGCCCCGACAAGCTCGTCGCGGTCGAGCACGCCGTGGCGTTCACTACCGACGTTGCGCTGGCCCGCGAGGCCGGCCGGGTCCACCTGTCGACCTACCTCGGTCTACCGAACTACGTGAACAACCTGCGCCGCCTCGGTTTCGGCGATGACGACTTCGTCGAGCGGGGGAGCGACAAGCTGATCGATGCCCTGGTCGCTTACGGCACCGTCGATCAGATCGCGTCCCGTTTGCGCGAGCACCATGCGGCGGGGGCGGACCACGTGTGCATCCAAGTGGTCGGATCACCCGATCCTGCGCCGGCCTGGCGCGAGCTGGCACCCGCCCTCGTCGGCTGAGCGTGCCACCGGGTGGAAAATAACCGGCCGATGCCGGGAGAACGTCGGGTCGGCGGGTGGCTCGGTGGGAGGGGTTTGTTACTATCCACGTAGGAGAAATCCACCACCCTCGACTCACCGGAGCACACCATGTCCCTTACCAACATGGCATCCACGGATCTCGGTCTGGACCTCGGTCGCTACAAGCTCGGTTGGAACGACGAGGTCGACTACGTCTACAAGCCCAAGCGCGGGCTCGACGAGAACATCATCAACGAGATCTCGTGGATGAAGGGTGAGCCGCAGTGGATGCGCGACTTTCGCCTGAAGTCGTACCGCCACTTCCTGAAGCGCCCCATGCCGAACTGGGGTGGCGACATGTCCGAGATCTTCTTCGACGACATCTTCTATTACATCAAGCCCACGCAGGGGCAGGTCGACAAGTGGGAAGACCTCCCCGACGCGATCAAGAACACCTACGAGCGGCTGGGCATCCCCGAGGCAGAGCGCAAGTACCTCGCGGGCGTCACGGCACAGTTCGAGTCCGAGGTCGTCTTCCACCGCAACCGCGAAGACCTCGAGAAGCTCGGCATCATTTTCTGCGACATGGATACCGCGCTGCGCGAGTACCCCGAGATCGTCAAGGCGTACTTCGGTCGGGTCATCCCGCCGAACGACAACAAGTTCTCCGCGCTCAACTCGGCCGTGTGGTCAGGTGGCTCATTCATCTATGTGCCGCCCGGGGTCAAGGTGCCGATGCCCCTGCAGGCGTACTTCCGTATCAACGCCGAGAACATGGGCCAGTTCGAACGCACTCTCATCATCGCCGACGAGGGCAGCGAGGTTCACTACATCGAAGGTTGCTCCGCGCCGGTGTACACCACCGACTCGTTGCACTCCGCCGTGGTCGAGATCATCGTCAAACCTTCGGCTCGCGTGACCTACACGACCATCCAGAACTGGTCGAACAACGTGTTCAACCTGGTCACCAAGCGCGCTCGCGTTGAGGCCGAAGGCCACATGGAGTGGATCGACGGCAACATCGGGTCGCGCCTCACCATGAAGTACCCCGCAATCGTGCTCGTCGGGCCGAAGGCTTCAGGCGAGGTGCTGTCTGTCGCCTACGCCGGCCCCGGCCAACACCAAGACGCCGGCGCCAAGATGACCCACGCGGCACCCGAGACCACGTCGAAGATCGTGTCGAAGTCGATCTCCAAGGACGGTGGCCGCACCAGCTATCGAGGCCTCGTGCGCGTCGAACCAGATGCCTACGGGTGCAAGAGCCACGTCCAGTGCGACGCCCTCATCCTCGACGATCAGTCCACGAGCGACACGTACCCCTACATGGAAGTCGGTTCGCGCGACGCGATCATCGGGCACGAGGCCACCGTCTCGAAGATCGCCGACGACCAGCTCTTCTACCTGATGAGCCGAGGCCTGTCCCAGCAGCAGGCCATGGGCATGATTGTGAACGGGTTCATCGAGCCGATCACCCGCACGTTGCCCATGGAGTACGCGGTCGAGTGGAGCCGGCTCATCGAGCTGCAGATGGAAGGCAGCGTCGGCTAGCGCGGATTACGGTCGCCCACCCAGGGTGAGGAGACCGGCATGACGCACTTCGGTGTACAGGTTTCGACCGCGATGGTCCAGATGGATGAGCTGCGGGCCACGTGGGCCCGAGTCGAGCAGCTCGGTTTCGAGTGGATCAGCGGTCAGGACCACTTTTATACGATGCGCGCGCCGAAAGCTGGTTCGTTCGAGGCGCTCGCCACCCACGCCGCGTTGGCCGCACTCACGTCGCGGCCCCGCGTGGGTTGCCTGGTGTACGCCGCGGGCTATCGACACCCCGCGGTGATGGCCAACGCGTTCGTCACGATCGACCACCTGTCGAACGGGCGCCTCGAGGTCGGCATGGGCGGCGGGTGGCTGCAGGCCGAGTTCGAGGACTACGGGCTGCCCTGGGAGCCCACCCCGGTCCGCTTGCGGCGCCTGCGTGAATCGGTCGAGGTGATTCGGTCGCTGTGGGTCAACGACACGACGGACTATGACGGCGAGTTCTATCGGCTCCGCAACGCCCGGTGCGATCCGAAGCCGGTGCAGACCTCGCCGCGCATCTGGATCGGCGCGGCCGGGCCCAAAGCGCTGCGGGTCGCCGCCGAGGTAGGCGACGGATGGAACGCCAACTTCCTCGGCCCATCCGAGTTCGCCGACCGCGTCATGATGTTGCGCGACATCACTCCCGACCCGGCGAACTTCGCAGTTGCAGCAAGCGTTCCGCTCATCGTCGCCGACGAAGACAAGGTCGACGAGGTTATGCAGTTCCGCTACGGCGCGACAGCCGACCAGCAGAAGCCAGCTGCGCTCGCCGGGTCGGTCGCACAGATCACCGACAAGGTCGGGCAGTACGTGGCCGCCGGCGCGGACTGGATCATCGTCGCGCTTCGCCCGCCCTATGAGCTCGACGAGCTGGCGATCTTCGCCGAACAGGTCATGCCGCATTTTGCCTGACAACCGCCGGCGCGTCCCGAGGGGCGTTCTCGCGTGCAGAATGTGGCCTATGCCGATGCGTGAGGAGTGCAAGTTCTTCGAGAGCCGTACGTATGCGAACGGTGAGACCGTCCGCAAGTGCGATCTCGACCTCGCGCCTGAGGCTCCGTGGCGCTGCCCCGACAACTGCGCGGCGTACACGCCCCGTCTCGCTGACGTGAACTGGCATCACGGGTCGCTGATCAGGCCGCCGACCCCGCCCGAGCCCAAGGGCCTGGGCGAGGACCCGTCGATCGCCCAGCTGCTCGACGAGGCCGAAGACATCGTGAACGAGGCTGGGCCCCGGATCCGTGCCGAGGTCGATGCTGATCGCTATCGCCGCGGTGGCGCAGGAGTGGTTCGCGGCCGGCTCGGTCGTTGGTTCGGTCGGCGCCGCAAGTCCGACTGACCCCCACCGGCCCAGGTCTTCAACTCGGTCCGAATTTCTCCTACGGCGGTAGGATCAATTCCCGTATGAGTTCGCCGACGTTCACCCCTGACACTGCCGCTGCGCTCGGTGGGCCGTCCTGGCTCCTCGCTCGTCGCATTGCCGCCGCCGAGGCGTTCGCCGCGTCGCCGCTCCCCTCGAAGGAGGAGGAGGTCTGGCGCTACAGCCGTATCGGCGAGCTCGACCTTGAGCGCTACGCCACGGTCGCCGAGGCACCGGCCGATCGCCACGTTGCCGCCTCGTCGGTCGCGTCACCGGCAGCCCGGTTGGTGCTCGTCGACGGGTTCCTCGTCGACTCCGAGATCGACCCCGCACTTGCCGCAGCCGGTGTGTACGTCGGCCGCCTGATCCATGCTCCTGGTGCCGACCTGCTCCTGGGCTCCGTCATGACCGAGCCCACCGACGTGTTTGCGCTCATGAACGATGCGTTCGCCCGCGAACCCATCGCCATCGTGGTGCCGCGCGGTGTCACCGTCGAGCGGCCGGTGGTAATCGAGCATCATGTGGCACGGGGAGGCGCGGCCGTGTTCCCGCGCCTCGTGGTGCTGGCCCATGACGACGCCGACGTTCGCGTGCTCGAGGTCTTCCGCAGTGGCGAGAGCACCGCTCTCGTGGTGCCTATCGTCGAGATCGTGGCATCGCCCACTGCCCGTGTCGGCTATTTGGGTGTGCAGCAGCTTGGCGCAAGCACGTGGCAGCTCGGTTCGGTCGTCGCCCGTGCCGAGGCCTCCTCGACGGTGCACGTGTCGGCCGCCGGACTCGGGGGCGATTACGCCCGCGTGCGCACCGATTGCCGCCTCATCGGCCGTGGCGCCACGGGGATGCTGACCTCGTTGTACTTCGGCAGCGGCGAGCAGATGCTCGACTTCCGCACCTTCCAGGACCACGCAGCGCCCGATACGTCGAGCACCTTGCTGTTCAAGGGCGTTGTCGACGATAAGTCGGCCTCGGTGTACACGGGCCTCATCCGCGTGCGAAAGAACGCCCGGGGTACCAACGCGTTGCAGACGAACCGCAACATAAAGCTGTCGGAGCAGGCCTGGGCCGAGTCGGTGCCCAACCTCGAGATCGAGAACAACGACGTGCGATGCAAACACGAGTCGGCCGTCAGCCCGATCGACGCCGATCAACGGTTCTACCTCGAGAGCCGAGGTGTGCCGCCGCAGGTGGCCGAGCGCTTGGTGGTGGCCGGGTTCTTCGACGAAGTGCTGGCCCGCCTCCCGGTGCCCGAGGCGCGTGTCGCGCTGGCCGGCTCCATCGCGGCGAAGCTCGACGCTCATGAAGGTGTGCGATGAGCCGCACGGCGCGGCGTCAGCCGCCAGAAGGCGAGAGTGTGCGATGAGCCGCACGGCGCGGCGTCAGCCGCCAGAAGGCGAGAGTGTGCGATGAGCCGCACGGCGCGGCGTCAGCCGCCAGAAGGCGAGAGTGTGCGATGAGCCGCACGGTGCGGCGTCAGCCGCCAGAAGGCGAGAGTGTGCGATGAGCCGCAAGGTGGCGCTGTGCGCGTACGACTCGTTGTATCCGGGTACTGCTGACCGATTCGAGGTCGAGGGCCATCGAATCGCGCTGGTGCGAATCGACGACTCGTATTTCGCGTTGGGCAATGTATGCACGCACGCCGACTTCTTGCTGTCCGACGGCGAGGTCGATTGCGAGGAGCGCACCATCGAGTGCTGGAAGCACGGTGCGCTGTTCAGTCTCACCGACGGTGAAGCGTTGACGTTGCCGGCCACGCGTCCGACGCCGGTGTACGAAGTCGTGATCGAGGACGACCAGGTGAAAGTGGTGTTGCCGTGAGCGAACTGGTCATCTCGGGTTTGCACGCTTCGGTGCGGGGCAAGGAGATCTTGCGCGGCCTCGACCTCGTGATCCGTTCTGGTGAGGTGCACGTGATCATGGGACCCAACGGCGCGGGCAAATCCACGCTGTCCCACGTGCTCATGGGAAAGCCGGGCTATGAGATCACCGCAGGTTCGGTGCTGCTCGACGGCGTCGATCTGCTGGTGCTCGAGCCGCACGAGCGCGCGCATGCCGGTCTCTTCTTGGCCATGCAATACCCGACCGAAGTGCCGGGCGTCTCGATCGAGGAGATGCTCACCGAGGCGCTCGTGGCCACGGGTCATCCCCACGGTGGACTTCGGGCGCGACTCGAGGCTGAGGCCGAGCGCATCGAGTTCGACACTCGTTTCCTTGATCGGTCGTTGAACGTCGACTTCTCCGGTGGCGAGAAGAAGCGCAACGAGACACTTCAGCTCGCCGTGCTACAGCCCAAGTTCGCGATACTCGACGAGCTCGATTCGGGCCTCGATGTCGACGCGCTGCGGTTGTGTAGTCGCAGGGTCGAGGCGGCAACTCACGAGACCGGGCTCGGCGTGCTCGCGATCACGCACTACAAGCGGCTTCTTGACGAGTTGCGCCCCGACTTCGTGCACGTGCTGGCGAAGGGCGCCATCCAGGTCACGGGTGGCCTCGAGCTGGCCGAGGAGCTCGAGCGTACTGGCTACAGCCAGTGGATCGAGCGGGACACTGTCGAGACATCGGTGAGCATCGCGGGCTTCGGAGACGATCCGTTTGCCGACCCGTTCGCGTAACGTGCTGGCCATGGCCGATCGCAAAACGTTGCTCACCGAGGATCAGATCATCGAATGGCTTCCTGGCATGCCGCGCTGGGAGCGCAACGGGGCCACCTTGCACCGCGAGCTCACGTTCCGCGACTTCACCGAGGCGTGGGGCTTCCTCACGATGGTCGCGTTGGTAGCCGAGAAGTTGAACCATCACCCCGACTGGTCCAATTCGTGGAGCAAGGTCGTCATCGACGTCACCAACCACGATGCAGGGGGACTCACCGAGATCGATTTCGAGCTCGCCGCCGCGATCGACAAGGCGCTCGGCGAGATCTGATATCTGGCCTTAGGCCTCGGCCTCGGCCTCGTCGAGGCCCTGTGCGAGCGTGTTCCACGAGAGCGTGGCGCACTTGATGCGCACCGGGACCCGCGCCACCCCGCGCAGCGCTTCGAGATCCCCGAGCTTCACCGCCAGGTTGGCCGCGGCCATCTCGGGGTCGTCACCTTCGAGCGCGGTCTCGTGGATGGACATCATCGATTTGAAGGCCCGCGTGAGTGCCCGTGCCTCGTGGATGGTCTTGCCTTTGATCGCCGCCGACATCATCGAGGCGGAAGACTGGCTGATCGAACAGCCCTGGCCTCCGATCTTGACGTCGGTGATGGTGTCGCCGTCGACCTGGACGTACACCACGATCTCGTCGCCACATAGCGGGTTGAAGCCCTCGGCGCGATGCGATGGCGGCACCGGCAGCTCCCCGCGGTTGCGCGGGCTGCGGTAGTGATCGAGCACGATTTCTCGGTAGAGATCTTCGAGTCCGGGCATGGCAGGCGTCCTGTGGTTCAGAGAAGACGAAGGATAGAGCGAGGCGTTCGCCCGTCGGACGTGTCGGCCTCAGAGTCCGAAGAAGTCGGCGGCCGCGGCGAGCGCGTCAGCGAGCGCATCGACATCAGATTCGTCGTTGTAGAGGTAGAGCGAAGCACGCGCGGTGGCCCCGATGCCCAACTTGCGCATCAGCGGCTTCGCGCAGTGGTGCCCGGCCCGGACGCACACCCCGTGCTCATCGAGCACCTGCGAGATGTCGTGCGGGTGCAGATCGCCGAAACCGAACGAGAAGACCGCGCCGCGTTCGCTCGCTTCGGACGGACCGTAGATCTTGATGCCATCACCGAAGCGGCCTTTGAGGGTGCGAAGCGTGTACGCCGCGAGCTCGACCTCGTGTTGGCGAACCGCCGGCATGCCGATCGCGCTGAGGTAATCGACTGCGGCACCGAGGCCGATGATCTCGGCGATGGCTGGCGTTCCTGCTTCGAACTTCCAGGGCAGCTCGGCCGGCTTGAAGCCCTGGAGCGTGACGTCGCGGATCATGCCGCCACCGCCGAGGAACGCGGGCATGGCGTCGAGCAGTGCCTCGTGACCCCAGAGCACGCCAACTCCGGTAGGCCCGCACATCTTGTGGGCGCTGAACGCAACGAAGTCGGCGCCGAGAGCGATGACGTCGCACGGCAGGTGGGGCACGAACTGGCAGGCGTCGACGCACACTAAAGCGCCTGCCGCGTGAGCAATGTCGGCGATGTGGCGCACGGGCGTGACCGTGCCCAACACGTTGGACATCGCACTGATGCTGACGAGCTTCGCCCCATCGACCGTGGCCGCGAGATCGTCGAGGTCGAGGTGGCCCGAGTCGGTGACCGGGATGTAGCGAAGCTCGATACCGCGTTCCTCGCGGATCTGTTGCCACGGCACGATGTTCGAGTGGTGCTCGAGTTCGGTGAGCACGACGACATCGCCAGCGCGCAGGTTGGCGCGCCCCCAGCTGTGCGCCACGAGGTTGATCGACTCCGTGGCGTTCCTGGTGAAGATGATCTCGTTGATGGACGGTGCGTTGATGAACGAGCGCACCTTCTCGCGTGCGCCCTCCATGGCGTTGGTGGCTTGCTCCGCGATGCCGAACACCCCGCGATGGGTATTGGCGTTGTAATTCTCGTAGTAGTCGCTCATTGCGTCGATGACGGCACGCGGCTTCTGCGACGTGGCCGCGGAGTCGAGGTAGACGAGCGGCTTGCCGTTGAAGTCGCGCTCGAGGAGCGGGAAGTCTTTCTTGATGGCGGACACGTCGAGAGTCATCGTTCGTTCCTCGCCTGCTGCTCGGTCATGGTGTGGTCTCGCGCCGCCAGGAGTCGTAGCCCTCGAGCTCGAGCCGTGTGGCGAGCTCGAGTCCGCCGCTTTCGACGATGCGCCCGTCGACGAGGATGTGGACGACGTCGGGTGCCAGCTCGTCGAGCAATCGTTGGTAGTGGGTGATGGCGAGCACGCCGAGCTCGGGACGATCCTGCCGCACTTCTTGAACCCCGCGCGCAACGATGCGCAACGCGTCGATGTCGAGACCGCTGTCGGTCTCGTCGAGGATGGCCATGGCCGGCTCGAGGATGGCCAGTTGGAGGATCTCATTGCGCTTCTTCTCGCCGCCCGAGAACCCTTCGTTCAGGTAGCGGTCGGCGAAGGAGCTGTCGAGCCCGAGCCGCTTCATCCACTCCATTATCGAGAGCCGGAGCTCGAGGATCGACAGGTCGATGCCCTTGCGAGCCGACAGCGCCTGACGCAGAAAGTTGATGACCGAGACGCCGGGGATCTCCTGGGGGTACTGGAACGCAAGGAACACACCGGCCTTGCCGCGGATGTCGGCGCCCCACGAGGTGATGTCGTCGCCGCGGAAGTGGATCGAACCCTGTGTGATGGTGATCTCGGGGCTGCCCATGAGGGCGTTGGCCAACGTTGATTTGCCGGCCCCGTTCGGGCCCATCAGCGCGTGGACCTCGCCGGCCATGATCGTGAGGTCGACGCCCTTCAATATGGGCACGTCTCCTGCGCTGACGTGTAGATCGCGGACCTCGAACAGCGGTGTCGCCATGGCCGGAATTCTACGCGCAACAGACCGATTACCACTACGCCGGTAGGAGTAATTCGAGGGGCCGTTGGACCCTCGGCTCAGCGGCCCAGGAGGTCTTCCTTCCAGGCGCGGAACCTTACGTGGCGGGCACCGCTCGGGCCGGTTCCCTCGCCCGAGCCGTCGGGGAAGAGCCGGAACGTGTGCGAGTGCGTGAGGTCGTCCGCGTCGATGGCCACGTATCGCGCATCGGCGCCGGTGGCCGGTCCGGCACGCCAGAGCAACCACGCGCCGATGCGCCGCTTGTAGGCGATGAGTGGGGTACCGATGTCGTCGCCGGCGGTGATCAGCAACGCCGGTGCTTCGATCCACGCCGACGCCGGGATGTTCCGGTCGCGAGTGGGCGTCGGCGGCAACTCGTGCGTGTGGACGCTCGTGTCGTCGACCGGTCGGCGATCCGCGGGCAGGGCGTCAGTCACGAGTGCGACGCTACCGGCGCAGCTCGAGAGCGGGCGGGGCGTCGCTCAGCGAAGCATGTCCAGCGCGTGCGAATCGCGGCGTGCGTGGTATGCCCAGCGTCGTCGGGCCACGGCCGGCAGTTCTTTCGCGAGCCGGCCGATGAATCGCGGGTTGCGAATCGCCGCACTCGCCGCCGCACCGAGGTGACGCTCCTTCGCCGGCTCGACCACGCGCTGATATGCGAGGATCGACGACAGGTTGCGGTGATAGCGCTGCAGGCTCACCCTTTGCGCTGGGGTGAGCATCGGGCGCTCGAGGACCTCGACACAGACGTCGAGCTTTCGTTCGAGCGTGGGCACCTGGCGGGTGCGCGAGGCCGAGGCCGGTCGTTGCAAATAAAAGTAGTGACCTGACGGGATCTGTATCCAGGTCGCGCCGGCGAGCAGGCACTCGAGATAGAGCAGGTAGTCCTCGCCGACCTTGAGTCGTTCGTCGTAGCGGATCCCGTGTGCCTCGAGGAACGCGCGTCGCAGGATCGGTTGTGTGAGGCCGAGGCGGTACGCGGAGCGCCCTCCGACCTCGCAATCGATCAGGCGGTCGAGGTTGACCGCGGTGACCGTGGTGATGACGGACCCGGTCGATCGGGCGAGCGTCGAGTAGGGCTCGGTCTCGCCTTCATAGATGAGCGGCAGATCGTCGTGCGCAAGGTCGGCGTTGGCCGCGACGGCCGCGTCGACGAGTACCTCGAGCCGGTCGTCGGTCATCCAGTCATCGGCGTCGAGGGTGGCGATCCACGTGCCGGTGGCATGGAAGAGCGCGGTGTTGCGGGCCGCTGCGACGCCGCGATTCGCCCCGAGTGAGATGAGCCGGACCCGGGAGTCGTCGGTGTAGCGCTGCACGACCGAAGCGGTGTCGTCGGTCGAGCCGTCGTCGACGACGAGGATCTCGATGTCACCGAGGGTCTGGCGCTGGCACGACGAGATCGCCACGCCGATGTACGCGCCTGCGTTGAACGCAGGGATCATCACCGTGACGATGGGGGCGTTGGCCATGACGATTGAGCGTACGCGTCACCTCGCAGCCGCGTCGCCGGGTTGCCCGGTCCATTTCGCCCTGGCGACCCGCCGGGCAGACAGGGCTCGGGTGGGTGGCTGCGCCCGGCTGCTGCTAGACCTCTCGGCGGGCTCCTCCGTGGTCACGTAGGATCCCGATCCGTATACCGCGACCGGGCGAGTGCCCGCCGTGTCACGAGGAGCTACCCGGTGAATTTTGCCTTCAGCGAGGAGCAAGAAGAACTGCGCCGCATCGTCCGGCACTTCTTGGAGGACAAGTCGCCTGAGATCGCCGTGCGCGAGCTCATGGCCACCGAGAAGGGCTCCGACGACGCCGTGTGGAACCAGATGGCCGAGCAGATGGGCCTCCAGGGGCTCATCGTTCCCGAGGAGTTCGGTGGTTCCGGCTTCTCCTACGTCGAGCTGATCGTGGTGCTCGAGGAAATGGGCCGGGCGCTGCTGTGCGCGCCTTACTTCTCGACCGTCGTGCTCGCCGCGAACACGCTGATCCATTCGGGTGACGACGCGGCGAAGGCCGCGCACCTGCCGAGAATCGCCTCGGGCGAAACCGTCGCCACGCTCGCCTTTACCGAGGACAACGGTCGTTGGGACGAAGCGGGCATCACGGCCACCGCCTCGCCTTCGGGCAGCGGCTGGTCGATCGACGGCCACAAGATGTACGTGCTCGACGGTCACGTCGCGGACCTCGTCCTGGTCGCGGCCCGTACTGGCGCAGGCGTGTCGTTGTTCGCCGTCGATGGCGACGCAGCCGGCCTGGTGCGCACGCCGCTCGCGACCATGGACCAGACCCGCAAGCAGGCTCGTCTCGAGTTCACCGCCACGCCGGCCACGCTCATCGGCGTCGACGGCGCCGGCTGGGCCGTGATCGAGCGGGTGCTCGACCTTGCGGCGGTCGGGCTCGCCGCCGAGCAGGTCGGTGGCGCACAGAAGTGCCTCGAGATGGCGGTCGAGTACGCCAAGGTTCGCGTGCAGTTCGGACGGCCCATCGGTTCGTTCCAGGCCATCAAGCACAAGTGCGCCGACATGTTGCTCGAAGTCGAGTCGGCCAAATCCGCGGCGTATTACGCCGGCTGGTGTGCCTCCGAGCTCAACGACGAGCTGCCCTCGGTGGCCTCGCTGGCAAAGGCGTACTGCTCCGAGGCGTACTTCCACGCGTCGGCCGAGAACATCCAGATCCACGGCGGCATCGGGTTCACGTGGGAGCACCCGGCGCACCTGTACTTCAAGCGGGCCAAGAGCTCCGAGCTGCTCTTCGGCGACCCGACGTACCATCGCGAATTGCTCGCTCAGCGCATCGGCATCTGATCGCGCGGCATCGGGTCACCAAGCTGTCGACGCCGCGAGGCCGCGGATGTTGAACGTTCTGCTCGTGTTGGCCGGGGTCGCCGTGTTCATCACGGCGGCGATAGCGGTCGGTGGCGCAGTCAACCGCACCGGTGCGCAGCCTCCGCCGGTGGTGCTGCAACTCGACGACGCGGTCGACTGGATCGCCGATCGTCTCCCGTACGAGGTCGCGGCCGAGATCAGCCACGGCGATGTTCGCAGCGTGCTGCTGTGGCAGCTCGACTACTTCGAGACGATCGGCCTCGCTAGGCCCCACGGGGCGGAGCTGGGCGGTGAATCCGTGTCGGCCGATCACCTCGAGGTCGTGGCCGACGAGGACGCCGCGGTCGACTACGCGATGGAACGCGCGGCCGCCGAGCGCAGCGACATCAGCCCGCTGCACGTGGTGTGCGTGCTCGATCTGCAGATGCAGTACCTGCGCTCGATCGGCGCCGTCGGCGTCGAAGCCGACCCCGACGGACCGGCCTGACGACCGACCCGATCAACAGCCTGCGGGTTATCGTGGCGCCCAACGAACGAAGGAGCCAA
>WLNW01000069.1 GCA_009699605.1 Actinomycetota bacterium
CGCATCCTCAACCCACTGCTGCTCGAAGGTCAGATCCACGGCGGCATGGCTTCGGGAATCGGGCAGGCGCTGATCGAGCACGTTCGCTACGACGAGCACGGCAATCCGCTCACGGCGAACTTCGCCGACTACGGCATCATCTCAATGACTGAACTACCGAGCTTCGAACTGCACGAACACGAGACACCGACGCCGCGCAACCCGCTCGGCGCCAAGGGCATCGGCGAGTCGGGCACCATCGGAGCGACACCCGCGGTACAGAACGCCGTGTGTGACGCACTGGCGCACCTCGGCATCCGCCACGTCGACATGCCGTTCACCCCCGAGCGCATGTGGCGAACGTTGGCTGGCTGACCATGGCCCTTTTCACGATCTACGACGTGCGCGTCCGACCCGGCCGCCTCGACGACTTCTACGCGAAGGAAGTGGGCGGACACGCCATGGCGGTCCGCCTCGGCGCCGAGCAGCCGACCATCCGGCGCGACACCACCGACGACCACCGGTTCATCGTCTCGTTCCGATTCGCCGACCAGGACGCCTACGTCGCGTTCCTCGAACGCGTCGCGCTCGATGAGGAGGCCCAGGTGTACAACGGGGGCGCCAAGCTGCCGGAGAACTCGTCCGAGGTGTTGTCGGTGCGCGTCGTCGAAGACTTCGCGCTGTAGCCGACTTTACGCGACCGCCGACCTCGTTCGACACGGCATCAGCGGCACTTCTCCCCTGCGGCCCGAGCGGCCGCGTGCAGCACACCCACGTCGAAGGCGGCGAGTGCGGCGAGCGGCACCGCGACTGGGTCCATCCCGTCGAGGTACTCGAACGGGTTCACCATGTACTCGGAACCAGCGGAGACGTCACATGGCCCGCTCTGGTCCCGTTGCCGACTCGGCAGGATCGAGCGATACGGTGGCCCGGTGCGTGACACCGATTCCACAGCAGCCCTGGTCGAGCTGCGAAACGCTCGAAAGCGGGTCCGCACGGCGAACATCGACTGGGTCGATGCGATGTATCGCGCGTACATCCTCACCATCGTCGGCGTCGTGGCCGTGATTGTGGCGTCCGGCTACGTGGGTGACTCCGAGGTCTCCGCGCAGGGGCTCGTCGATTTCCGCGAGTACGCGCCCGCAGCCATCGGGCTGCTCGGCGCGGTTGCCATGGCGATCGGTCTGCGCTCGGGCGCACGCGGTGGTCCCCTCGCACTCGAAGCAGCCGATGTCCGTCACGTGCTCCTCGCCCCGATCGATCGTGGCCGCGCGCTCCGTGGGGCCGCGTTCCGCCAGATCCGCCACGCCAGTCTCGGCGCGCTGGCAGTGGGCGCCATCGGCGGCCAGCTCGCCGCACGGCGCCTCCCGGGTAACCCCATCGCCTGGACCCTGTGTGGGGCCGCAGTGACCTTGCTCGCCGCGCTCGCCGCGGTCGGCGCGGGCTATGTCGCCGCAGGGCGCCGGTGGTCGGGCCGGCTCGTCAACCTCGTCGCGCTCGCCATCGTCGCCTGGTCGACCGCCGATCTCGCTGCGGCAACGGCCACGTCGCCCCTCGACCTGTTGGGCCGCCTCGCCCTGTGGCCGCTCCACGTGGACCTGCTCGCGATCGTCGGCATAGTCGTCACGTTGCTCGTACCACTTGCCGGCATTCGCTTCGTCGAGGGTCTGTCAATCGAAGCGGCCGAACGCCGCAGCGCGCTGATCGGCCGGCTCGCCTTCGCCGCGACCTTGCAAGATCTGCGCACCGTGCTGGTACTCCGCCGCCAGCTTGCGCAGGAGCATGCGCGCCGCAAGCCATGGGCGCTCTTCGTGCCCGGCGCGCGGCGTTGGCCGGTGTGGGGTCGTGGTTGTCGAGGCGTGCTCCGCTGGCCGGCGGTGCGCTGGGTGCGCGTGCTCGTGCTCGGCGCGTGCGCCGGAGCCGCCACAGCGGGCATCGCCGAAGGCACCACTCCACTAGTCGTCGCTGCAGGCTTGGCGATGTACATCGCCGGCCTCGACAGCATCGAGCCACTCGCACAAGAGGTCGATCATCCATCACGCACCGACGGCTTCCCCGTGGTCCGAGGCGCCGTGCACGTTCGCCATCTCGCGGTCTCCGGTGTGGTCATGACCATCAGCTCACTCGTCGGGTTGGGGGTGGCGGTCGCGCTGCGGCCACAAATATCGACGTTGGGGGTCGGCGCCGTCACCGTGGTCACCGCCACCATCGGGTCGGTGGCCGGCGCAGCCATCAGCACCATTGCCGGACCACCCGACCAAATCTCGAGTTGGGCCATCGGCGCCCCCGAGATCGCGGGCATGCACACCATCGTCCGGCTGCTCTGGCCACCCGCGCTCTGCACCATCGGTTTCGTCCCGGTGATCGTGGCCACCCGACTCGCCGCCGATCATCGCCCCACCGTCAACTCGACCACCGCTACGAGCGCTTTGCTCGTCCTCATGCTCGAGGTCGGCATGATCGCGTGGGTGTATGCCCGCGAGCCCGTGCTCGCCAACATCCGGGCCAGCTTCGACTCCTTCGGAAAGGCCGCATGAACTCGAGAATTCAAACCACCGTGAAGAAGACCGACGCGCTCCGCATCAAGAGCCTCGGCAAGAGCTACGCCGATCTCGATGCGCTCGAACCGCTCGACCTCACGGTCGCGCACGGCGAGTCCATTGCACTTGTCGGCCACAACGGTTCCGGAAAATCGACACTGCTCCGCCTTCTCGCGGGTCTGCTCGAAGCATCGTCGGGCACAGCACGGATCATGGGCCACCCGATCGGCACCGTCGGCGCACGAGCCGCGCTGTCGTTCATCCCCGACGACCCGGTGCTCTACGACGACCTGAGCGTTCGCGAGCACGTCGAATACATCTCGCGCCTGCACGGCGGTCCGGGTTGCGACGCCGTCGCCGAAGCGCTTATCGAGCAACTCGGGCTCGGGCATCGCGCCGACGATCTGCCCACACGGTTCAGCCGCGGGCTCCGCCAGCGCACGTCGGTGCTGGTCGCCTTCTCCCGCTCGTTCGACGTCCTGCTGGTCGACGAACCGTTTGTCGGCCTCGACGCTGCGGGCAAGGCAACCGTGCTCGAACTGTTCAAGAGCGCCAATGAACGCGGCGCGGCGGTGGTCGTCGCGACCCACGAAGAGCAGTACGTGGCTCGGGTCAGCCGATGCGTGGCCTTGCGCGACGGCGTGCTGGTGCACGACGGACCGGCCACCCCCGACGACGTCGTACGCCTCGTCAGCTGAGCAACCACGCCCGGTGTCAGTGCACCGGGCGGCGGCCGGCCTCGGTCGAGGCATGGCGGACCATCGAGCTGCGCACCACCAGGTCGGCGCCGATGAAGTTGTGCCTTGCCGGCTCATTCATGTGGTCGCGCACCAGTTCGGCGACGAGCGTCGCGTCGCCGGCTTCGATCGCATCGGCAATGGCCACGTGCGCGTCGAGGCTGCGCTGACGGAACGACAGGTCGGTGAAGGGTTCGAGGGCCTCGCGCCGCAGCGTGAGCTCCTCGACGTGGGCCGACCACAGCGTCTCGACGGCGCCGAGCACGATGACGAGGGTCTCGTTGCCACAACCGTGCACGAGATCCTCGTGGAACTGGCGAGCGAGCCGGACGTAGGCATCGGTGTCCTCGAACGCGGCCCGTGATTCCTCGATCCGTTCGCGCAACGCCGTCACGACGGTGCCCCGATCGGGCCGGCGCGCCACCATCGCGGCGCACAACGATTCGAGCTCACCGAGCGACACGGCGACGTCGTCGATCGAGATGCCGCGCACCTGCAGCACCATGGCGAGGAGGTACGCGACCTTCTCCGGACGGGGGATCTCGACCTGTGCACCGCCGACGTTGCCGCGGATGATCGTGACGAGGCCTTCGGTCTCGAGGATGCGGAACGCTTCGCGCAGCGAGGGAGGTGACACCGCGAAGTCATCGATGAGCTGCTCCTGGCGAGGCAGGAGATCGCCGTCGGCCAGCTCACCCGAGAGCACCCGATCGCGCAGGTTGTCGGCCACGAGATCGGCCACGCGAGGCCGACGAGCCTGCCTACGTGCCTTGGACGGCGTGGCTTCGGTATGGCGCATCCGGTTACCGGAAGCCCCACAGGCGCTGGGCGTTGCCCGACAGCATCAGGTTGCGCTCGTCGCTCGGCACACCCGAGAACGCCGCCTGGATGGTACGCCACGAGTTCGGCCAATCGGCGCTGATGTGGGGGTAGTCGTTCGACCAGAGGATGCGCTCCACGCCGACGCTGCCGCGGTTGTGCACCCCGTGCGTGTCGGTCATGAAGCCGTAGTGGAAGTGGCGCTCGATGTACTCGCTCGGCAGCATCTCGAGGCCGAACTGGCTCACCGGGTCGAGCCGTTGGTAGTTGTTGTCGATCTGTTCCTTCACGTAGGGAACCCAGCCGAAGTCAACCTCGGCGAAGAACACGTTGAGTTCGGGGAACCGATCGAACACACCGGCGAAGATCATCTCGACCATGCGGTTCGGTGCGTCATAGAACCGTCCGAACCCCGGCAGCTTCGCGCGATGCGACGCGGGCATCGACTGGCCCAGGCTCACGTGGATCGACAACGTCACGCCGCGCTCGGCAAGCAGCCCGAAGA
This sequence comes from Actinomycetota bacterium, assembly GCA_009699605.1. Classification (GTDB taxonomy): domain Bacteria; phylum Actinomycetota; class Acidimicrobiia; order Acidimicrobiales; family WLNW01; genus WLNW01. The sequence goes on from WLNW01000069.1 coordinate 4,581, forward strand.
ACTTATCGTCCTCGGGCTCGATGTTGAGCGTGCCGTTGGGGTAGCAGCCCATGACCACGCCGCGGATGCCGGGAAAGTCGAGCACTCGTTCCGCTTCGGCGACTGCGTACTCGGCGCCTCGGTTCGGCACGATGGCCAGACCGCCGAAGCGCTCGGGCGCATACGAGCAGTACTCGGCGAGCCAATCGTTGTAGGCGCGCACCATGGCGAGGTGGTACTCAACATCGGGGTTGGCGATGATGGCCTGCGACAGCCGCGGTGTCGGGTAGAGCATCTCCGCGTCGACCTTGTCCGCGTCCATCTCGTCGATGCGGGCCACCGGATCGAAGCCACCGCGGCGGATCTCGTCGAAGCGGCACCAGCCCTTCATCTGGTCGGGCGGCAGGCCCGCACAGGCGTTCATGCCGAAGTTGATGGGGTCCTTCACGCCTTCGATGACCCAGGCGTCACCCTCGTCGAAGCGCACCACCTTGGGCGCTCGGTCGCGCATTGCCGCGGGCACCCGGTCAACCCACACATCGGGGGGCTCGTTGACGTGGCCGTCAGCCGAGATCAGGCGGTAGCGACGGCCGGGCGTTGCAGCATGTTCCACGAGGACCTCCAAGGCACTGTTCTATATAAGATTACACATATAGAAGCCCCTGTCCACGCGCCGGTGTCCACAAGCCGTTGCACGCGCGGCTCGCCGGGCTCGGCACGCGTCACTCTCCGGATAGCAGACGCCGTGGGTTCTCGACGAGGAAGCGGTCGATGGTGTCGTCGTCCACACCACCGTTTCGCAGGGCCGGTACGACCTCCGTGAACAGATACGTCATCGAAGGATGGTTGATCGGGTGCGGCAACCAGTCGATGTGGCAGCAGTAGTCGTGCGACACCACGATCTGGCCCGCGTGGCCACGAGCGCACAGCGCGGCGATTGCTGCGACGCGACGCTCGAGCGACAGGTTGGCGTCGTAGCCGAAGCGATCCATGCCGAGGAACGCTCCCGTGTCGGCCATCTCGTACAGGTAGTCAAGGTCGTCGGTGTCACCGCAGTGCCCGATGACCGTGCGGGTGAGATCGACGCCTTCCTCGCGAAACACGCGCACCTGATCGCGGCCGCGGTGCGTCGCGGCATGGGTGTGGGTGGAGATCGGCGCGCCCGTCTGTACGTGCGCCTGCGCGACCGCTCGCAACAGCTTCTCGTTGTCGCCGGTGAGCCCTGGCTCGTCGGTCGGGCACTTGAGGATGCCCGCCTTCGAGTCCGTGCCGGCTATGCCCTCGGTTATGTCGAGCACGAACTGTTCGGCGAGGTGCTCGACCGAACGCTGCCGGAAGTACCCGGGCAGCCGATCGAAGAAATACGCGCCGGTTGCCGCCACGATGTTCACCGAGGTTCGCGCCGCGACGTCGCGAAAAATAGTGATGTCGCGGCCGAGTCCGAGCACGGTGAGATCGATGATGGTCTGCGCACCGAACGCGGCGACGTCGTTCACCCGCCGCACTGCAGCCTCGATCATGACGTCGCGGTCGTACAGGCGCGGGAAGGCTTGCGGTACACCGTCGGACAGCACGTGCAAGTGCTCGTGCGCCAACGTGACTCCGACTGCGTCGGGCGCGATCGGCCCGAGGACCGTTTCCACCATTGCCATCGACTGCTCCTCGTTGCGGCAGGGTCGATACGCCTAAGGGCGCACCTCGTGGTCAGGCCCCTTGCAGGATGAGCGCCGACTGCTCGCTCATCACCCCACCGGTGCCCGACACGTATGCCAGATCATGCCTCGTGAGCTGACGCGCCGCGCCCCGGCCCATGATCTGCCGTGCCGCTTCGACCACGTGCGACATACCACCCGCCAGGCCACATTGCCCGAAACCCAACTGGCCCCCGTGGGTGTTGCAGGGGAAGTCGCCCCGGTACGAGAGGTCGTGCTCGCGCACGAACGCCATACCCTCACCCTTGCCGCAGAAGCCGGCATCCTCGAGCGTTAACAGCACGGTGATCGTGTAGCAGTCGTAGATCTGCACCATGTCGACCGCCGAGCGCGACACACCGGCCATTGCGAACGCAAGATCCGATGCCGGCCCCACCGGTGTCCGGGTGAGATCGGGCGTGTACGTCGGCGTCTTATGCATGATGTGCTCGCCGAAGCCGGTGACAAACGCCGGACGATGCTTCGCGCGCGACGCGCGGTCGCGGCCCGCCACCACGATCGCGGCACCTCCGCTGCACGGCATCACGATCTCGTGCATGCGCAACGGATCGGCGATCATCCGCGAGGCCAACACGTCGTCGGGCGTGGTCGGGCGACCGAAGAAGGCCGCGGCCGGGTTGACCGCGGCGCTCGCCCGCTGGTCGGAAGCGATCTTGGCGCGCGCCCATTCATCCCAGCCGAACGTGTCGTGATAACGCGTCGCGTACCCGGCGAACCCGCAGTTCTGCGCGACGTTACCGAACGGGATCTCGAACTCGGCCTGCGGCGAACCCCACAACGCGCTCGACGCCCCCCACATCAGCCGCGCATCGGGGGGCTCGGGCACCGGGTTCGGGGGCACCGGCCGGGCCGGTGCCGCGCACACCACCACGTCGCAGATGCCGAGCTCGATGGCGGCAGCGGCACGCCAGACCATGCCGACGGCGGTCGCGCCGCCCAGGTCGACACGTTCGGCGAGGTTCACGTTCCACCCGCAATACTCCGCCACGGTGGCCGGTACGAACATCGACGACTCACGCACGTCACCGCCGCAGCAGATGCCATTGACATCACGCGAATCGATGCCGGCATCAGCCAAGGCAATCGCCGCGAGCTCGGCCCATTGCTCGAGCGTCGACGTCGGTGTGCCACAGAAGTTCCGTTCGGCATCGTGCTCGGCGATGCCGACGATCGCCGCGTTCCCTCGCAACCCCATGAGTCGTCCCCGTTCCGTATCCGGTACCCGAAGGCTGGTGCATCCCGCACACGTTGTCAGGCGCAAGAATGCACGACATGGATCTTGCACGGTGGGGTTTCGACGAGAACGCAGTGGTGCTGGTGACCGGGGCGGCAAGTGGCATCGGCCGGGCCACTGCGCTGCGCTGTGCACAGGCGGGCCTGCGCGTGGCCTGCTGGGACCTCGACCAAGGCGGCCTCGACTCGGTGGCCGCCGAGATCCACCTCGCAGGCGGCACGGCCCACACCGCGGTCGTCGACATCTTCGACGATCACGCGATCGACGCCGCGTTCGGTGCACTGGAAGCGTCGTGGGCACCTGTCCGCCATCTCGTGAACAACGCCGGCCCGCGCTCGGTCGACCCGCATGGGTTCCGAGAAGCCATCAGCATGGCGGTCGGCAGCATGGAGGCCATGATCCAACGGTTTCTCCGCGGCATCGACGCCGCGCCGTCCGACGCGACCGAGCATGCGAGCGTGGTCAGCGTGTCGTCGGTCGCCGGGAACTTCACCGGTTCGAACCCACCGTGGTACCCCACCGCTAAGGCCGCGATCGCCGGGCTCACTCGAGCGCTCGCCCTGAACGAAGGACACCGCTGCCGGTTCAACGCTGTTGCGCCTTCGGCTGTCGCGACACCGCGCATGACTAGCTACTCCCAGAGCGACGCCGGTCGTCGCTGGGCCGAGACGAACCCGCTCGGACGGTGGGCCGACGGTGACGACATCGCACGCGCGATCCTGTTCCTGCTGTCCCCGTTCGCCGGCTACGTCAACGGCGTACTGCTCCCCGTCGACGGGGGTCAGCTCCTCGTGCTCTGAGCTGGCTGCGCCCGCTCAGTCGAGCAGCAGCTTCACCGCGCCTGCAAGGCCGCAGATCACCACGATGGCCCGTAGCACGAGGGGGTTGATCCTGCCGACCAAGCGCCCGCCGATCATCCCGCCCAACAAACTCGCGGGCGCCATCACCAACGCGAGGCTCCACACGACCTTGCCGCTCATCAAGAAGAACAGCGCGGCGACCACGTTGGCCACGAGCCCGAGACCTTGCTTCAACGCGTTAAGCCGGGGCATCACGTCGTCGAGCAACAGCCCCAGCATCGCGAGCAGCACGATGCCGAGTCCGGCCCCGAAGTAGCCGCCGTAGACGCTCGCGGCGAAGATCGCGACGACCGACCCGTACGACGGCCGTTCGTCGCCGTGCACCACTGATCGGGGCGGCAACCGGCGCTTGATCTGGTCCTGGAAGAGCAACACACCGCTTGCCGCGAATAGGAGGAACGGCACCACGCCACGGAACAGCTTCTCGGACGTGGACACCAACAGCACCGAGCCGCAAAGCCCACCAGCCACTGCGGCAAGGCCGAGCCACCGGAGCCGAGTCCGCTGTCCGGACAACTCGCGGCGCTGTGCATGTGCACTGCCGAAGTAGCCGGGGCACAGCGCGACGGTGTTGGTGATGTTCGAGCGAACCGCCGGAACGCCGAGCGCGACCAACGTTGGGAAGCTCAAGAGCGAACCCCCGCCGGCCAGTGCGTTGATGACACCTGCGCCCGCGGCAGCGAGTGCGGCGAGCAGATGGTCGGTCGTGCTCAGATCCACGATGAGCGAGGCTACCGGGGGCTACCTGCGACCACCCGGTCTGCCGCTCAAGCGGGGGCGAAGGAACGTATGACGCGCTCGTAGATCTTCAGTGCCCGCCCACTCGACTGCTCTGGGATGTCGGCCTGGAGTTCGATCACCGAACCGATCGAACTGAGCACGTACATCTGCGCCGGGCCGTCGGGGAGCTCGAGACTTGCACTGAACGAGGTGCCGAAGGTGACATCGCGAGCAAGGCCGAACATCATCCGACCACCCAGCTGCCCCGCGACGCTGCTTGAGTAGCTGCGCAGCGCGGAGTCCGATACCAACGTTGGGTTCGGGGCCCGCACGGTGACGGTGAACGTGACGTCGGGCAGGACGTAGCGGTCGTAGCGGTACGAGATCCCCGTCGAGTCGTCAAGGATCGCGCTGCTCGATTTCGTCGGCAGTTCGACGAGGACGTCGCCGTAGCGAACGGTTCGCCATGGAAGGTTGTCGACCGGCGTGGACGGATTGCGAACTGCGGCGGCGGCGTCGTTCGCGAGCGCGCTGCGCACGTAGCGCACGCCGAGCAGCGCGGCGACGAGCAGCACGATTCCGATCACGACCTTGCGCCGTCCCGGCCTCGGGGCGCGGACGACACGCTCGGGCGCTCGGGGGCGCGCCGTCGCACGCGAGGGCGGAGGCGACGGTTCAGTTCGGACGGCCGGCGTCGCGGAATCGGCCTCGACCCGGGCCGGCGCCGCAACGCGCGCGTTGTACATCTTGGTCAGCTGTTGGCGCGTCGTCTCGGCCAGGTCGTCGATGACCGTATCGGGCTCGGTGGCCACAGTTGGCGACTGCGGCGTGCGAGGACCGAACATCGCTCGGGTCGGCATGGGAACGTTGTCCGGCCGGGCCCGACTTCCTCCGTCCAGCGACTCGATCTCCTCGTTGAGGGCCTGTTCCAACAACACCGCGAGCGCGGGGCCCCAGGGCGCGCTGATAGTGGTCTGTCCCGCGCCGACCATCACCGACTCGCGTTGGCCGAGGACACGTGCCAGATCCTGTTCATGCGCACCCATGAGCGACCGCTGACAGGCCATGCACACACGGCGGCCTTCAGTATCGACGTAGCTGCAGCGCGGACAAACCTTCACGAGCCTCATCTCTCGAACGCTTCGACACGGCTCGGAGAAGCCGCTTCCACGCGCTATCGACGTGCGGCGCGGCCGGCTTGAGCGGGTCGGTATCAATGGGGCGTTCGACCCTCTCGCGGCGGCCGTCCAGGAGCCGGGGTCGATGGTCGACAGCGCACTGGAGGGTGGTCGGCTCCCACGCGACGGAAGCAAGCCGCCCTTTTGTCTCGAAGTACTTTCGTCGACCAACCATGTCGTGACCTAGGCTCCCTTGAATGCAAACCGAAGAACGGCTCTCGGGGAGCGGTCTCAAGCCGCGCGAGATCCACGTCGTGATGATCGCGGTGATGACGGGGATGTTCCTCGCCGCCATCGACGGAACCATTGTGAGCACAGCGATGCCCACCATCGTGGGCGAACTCGGCAACCAGAGCCAAGCACCGTGGATCACCGTCGGCTACCTCATGACGCAGTGCATCTCCACGCCGATCATCGGCAAGATCAGCGACCTCTTCGGCCGCAAGCAGGTGTTCCAGGCCACCATCGTGGTGTTCCTCGCTGCCTCCGTGTTGGCCTCCGCCGCGCAGAACATGCCGCAGCTCGTGCTCTTCCGTGCGCTGCAGGGCATCGGCGCCGGCGGCCTGTTGTCCTTGCCCATGGCCATCGTCGGCGACATCCTCCCGCCCGCGGAACGGGCGCGCTACCAGGGTTACATCGCGGCGTCGTTCGCGTTCGCGACCTTGCTCGGCCCACTCGCCGGCGGCTTCTTCGTCGACCGCTTCAGCTGGCGATGGGTGTTCTTCATCAACCTGCCCATCGGCCTGATGTCGATGGTGTTGGTGCAAAAGAAGTTGCACATATCCCGCACGCCAACCAGACGCAGCATCGATTTCGCGGGCGCATTCGCGTTGTCCGCAGCGATCTCGCCAGTAGTGCTCGCACTTCTGTGGTCCGGCGAGACCCACGGCTGGGACTCCTCGCAGACCCTCGGACTGTTCGCCCTTGGTGCGCTCGCCACGCTGGTGTTCGTGCGCATCGAGCTGCGGGCCACCGAACCCATCCTGCCGATGTCCATGTTCTCGGATCGCGTGCTGCGCACCAGCCTCATCGGTGGGTTCGTGATCGGCATCGCGATGTACAGCGTGGCCAGCTGGACGACGTTGTTCCTCCAAGTGGTCGCGAACACCTCCGCTACCGTGTCAGGGTTGCTCACCGCCCCGAACGCGTTCGGCCTCACGGTCGCCTCGATCGTGTCAGGTCGCCTGATCGCGAAGCACCGGATCTACAAGCCATTCCCGATCATCGGTGTCGCGATCCTCGGCGTCGGCGCCGTGCTACTCGGCACCATGAACGAGAACACGGGCAAGTGGGACGTGTGCCTGCGCCTGGCCGTCGCCGGGCTCGGCATGGGTCAGATCGGGCCGTCGCTCACGATCATCGTGCAGAACGCCGTCGACTACAAAGACCTCGGGGTGGCCACCGCCGGGCTGAGCTTCATCCGCACACTCGGCGGGGTCTTCGGCAGCGCAGTGATCGGGGCCGTGTTCCAGAACCGGCTCAACGTGCTGATCCCGCGCTATGTGGGCGCCGAAGCCATGGCCACGCTGCCCGATCCCCAGTCGCTGCGCGGCAAGCCATCGGTCATCCATGCGCTGCCCGAACCCATCCAGGGCCAAGTGATCCGCGCGTTTGCCGACGCGATCAGCATCTCCGTGCGTTGCGCCATCCCGGTGCTGATAGTTGCACTGATCGTGTTTGCGATGATCCCCAAGATCCCGCTGCGCGACACCTTCGACTCGTCACACGCCACGTCCACCGAGTAGCCCCGCAACACTCAGGTGTGCGCGTCGCTCACTGCGGACAGCAGGGCCAGGATCGCCGCATTGAATGGCGTTGGCACACCGAGCTCGGCACCTACGCGCACCACTGCGCCGGTGAGCGAGTCGTGCTCCATGTGCCGTTTCGCCAAGCGGTCGTAGAGCATCGACGAACCCATCTCTGGGTTCGTCGTCGTCATGCCGAGCACCATGGCCTCGGCTTCGGCCGGGTCGACCCGAGCACCGGCCGCGACGCCGACGCGCAGACACTCGGTCGCGAGCTCGATGCAAAGCCGTTGGATGTCGGGTCGGTGCATGACCGCGAGCCGCTGCAACGTGAGCGACGTCATCGCCGACGCGGTGACGTTCGAGACGAGCTTGCGCCACTTGGCGGTGGTGAAGTCGTCGGTGGCGATGACGTTCGCGTCGGTGCCCGTGAACAACGCTGCGAGCTCCGAGGCAAGCGGGCCGGCCGGCACCTCGAGGTTCGAGAACCCGTGGTGCACGATCTCCCCCGGCGCCACCGCCTCGGCACCGCACAACACGATTGCCGGGAGCACCAGCGTGTCGCCCACGTACGGATGCACCCGCGACTCGTGTTCGACGCCGTTCTGCATGACCACCACGCCACGCGTCGACGACCCGCACGATGAGCGCAACCAACCACCCGCTCCGTCCGTCTGATGCGCCTTGGTCGCGAGTAGCACCCATTCGCCCTCGACCGCGTCCCTCGGATCTGTACGCGCCGCAACCGCGAGCTCGCGCACCGACCCGTCGAGTTGGGTCACTCGCAACGAATCGAACGGTGAGCGCGAACACAGCACGACCTCATGGCCGTTGCGAGCCGCCTCGACTGCAAAGTAGCCGCCGATCGAGCCGGACCCGATGACGACGATGCGAGCCACGGTGACGCCTACAGCGTGCCGTAGGGGAACTTCGCGTCGACCGCGCCGTCGACGAGGATGGTGCGCCCCGACACGAACGACGAGAGGTCGGAGGTGAGGTACAGCACCGCACCGGCGATGTCGTCGGGCCGACCCATGCGCCCGAGCGGAACGACCGCGATGTTGCGTTCACGCTGGTCCTCGGTGAACGCGGCCTCCATGCGCGGCGTGAGGATGACCCCCGGCGCAACGGCGTTGGCGCGCACTCCGAGCGGGCCAAGCTCGACAGCGATCGACTGGATCCAGGCCATGAGTGCGGCCTTGGCCGCGCCATAGGCGGCATGCATCGGCGCGCCGCTGAAGCCGCTGGCCGAGGCGATGAACACCATGGTTCCGCCGCCGGTCTTGACCATGCGCCGGCCAAACTCCTGCGAGAGCAGGAATGCGTGGCGGAGGTTCATGTCGAACGACCAGTCCCAGTTCTCGTCATCCATGTCGAGCAGGCTCGCCCAGCGGGCCATGCCGACGATGTCGACGATGCCGTCGATGTTGCCGAGCTCCTGGTCGGCGAAGTCAGCCAGGCGCGCCGCCTCGGCGCGGGTGGTGACGTCACCTGACCACGGCACACCGATGCCGATCTCCTCGGCGATGTCCTTGGCCCGATCCTCGTCGATGTCGACGCACACGATCTTGCGCGCCCCGACCTGTGCGAGGGCGTGACAGGTCTGGCGGCCCATGCCCTGGCCTGCGCCGACGACGACGTAGCTGCGGCCGTCGACTCGCAGCTTCCCTGCGTAGTCGGGTACTGCGGAGTTGTCTGCTGCGACCATGGTTCCCCCGTGCGATCTCGGTGCTTCCGGCCGGACCTTTGGTGGCCCCGGTCGGGCCGCCAACCTAGCAGGCGACATACTCTGGCCTCATGGGGCAGCAACCGCAGACGACGCAGACGACCGGGCTTCTGATCGTGTGCAGCAAGTGCAACAAACCGGCCGAGGAAGCGGCCTGGTCGGCCTGGTACGACGACCAGCACCTTCCCGACCTCTTCGCCCACGCCGGCGATGATGCCCCCAAGGTGGCTACGCGCTTCGAACAATCGCGCAAGCCCGAACCCGGAATGCCCGGCATGGGTTTCTCGCACGTCACCATCTACGAGTTCACCGGCGCCGATCCGCTACGCAAGGCGGCACGACTCGTCGGCATAGACGCGGAGCTCCGGGCCGAGGGTCGCATCCTGAAGACCCATTCGGTCATCGATGCGCAGACCTTCACCGTGCACGGACCGTACGCGACCAAGCCCGAGCCGTCCGCCGCGTTGCGCGGCCACATCCTGGCCTGGGTGTTCCCGAACGATCCCTCCCGCGAGACCGAGTGGACCACCTGGTACGACCACGAGCACGTTCCCGACATGATGGATTCCGGCGCGTTCGCGGCGGCCACGCGCTGGGAACGCTCCCCCCGAGTTGCCTACGGCCCGAACTTCATCACGCTCTACGACGTCGCGCATTCCACCGTCGACATTGCCGTGCAACGCTCCGCGGCGGTGATGCCCGGCATCATCGCCGCGGGACGCAAGCACGAGACCCATACCGGCGCACTCACCCTGACGCTCGTCCCTACCGGCCGCTACCGCGGCACCGGCTACCGCAGCTGACCAACGGCGGCGTCCGACCAACGGCGGCGTCCGACCAACGGCGGCGTCCGACCAACGGCGGCGTCCGACCAACGGCGGCGTCCGACCAACGGCGGCGTCCGACCAACGGCGGCGTCCGACCAACGGC
>WLNW01000007.1 GCA_009699605.1 Actinomycetota bacterium
CTCGTGCAACGCGCCACAACACGGCGCCGTGTCGCCGCTGATCGCGACCCGCGCGCCGGTGAGCTCGATGACACGCTGTACCGCCGCATGCACGTCGCGCTGCCACGCATCCATGACGCACCCGGTGAACAGCACCACGTCGTTGCCTGAGGCGACCAGTCGCTTCTGGCGCAACGGAAGGCGCGCCGGCAACCCGAGACGTCCGGAGGGCACAACCCGGAACCGCTGACCTACACCGAGAGCGAGGGTCCCGGCGCGCAGCACTCGCGGGTGCTCGAGCACGCGATAGCCGAGGCGCCGCCACCACGGCTGGGTCGACCTCACCCCCGGCGGCGGCGCTTCGCTGAGCGTGCTCCGCGTGGCTTCGATGAGGTGGCCGAAAGGCACGCCGGATGGGCACGCCGTTTCGCAGCCCCGGCACTGCACGCACGTGTCGATGGCGTGCAGGAAGTCTCGGTCGACTGGCGCGTCGTCGCGTTGCACCCCGCGCATTGCCGAGATGCGGCCGCGGGGTGAGAGCATCTCGATGCCGGTGACGCGATAGGTGGGGCAGTGCGGGAGGCACAGTCCGCACGACACGCAGGTCGAGAGCTCGTCGTCGTCGATGCGAAGATCCATGAGTTGACCGTTCTACTCCCGGCCGAGCGGGTCGCGACCCGGGTTGAGTCGACTCGTCGGGTCGAACTCGTGACGGAGCCGTTGCTGCAGCTCGTGCCTACCGGTCGCTGGCGGCTGGGCAGGTTGCGGTTGCGACGCATGAACGATCCCCACGCCCAGCTCGGCGATGAACGGGCCGGCGTCCCCGTGGTCGGTCGGGAACCTCGCGGCGTCGGCCGGTGAGGTGGTCCATCGGTGGGCGGGAAGTTCCGGCGGGCCATCGGAGGGTCCCAACCCGAGGCGACCACACAACAGCCCCTCTGCCTCGACGTCGACGCCGTAGCCCTCGAGAAGCACCCATGTCGTGAGTCCGTCCCAGAGCACTGCCGCCGGGCGATAGAGCGAACCCAGCACCACACGGTGATCGGCGGCGCCGCCGAACCATGCCATGGTCTCGGGGAGCGGACGCGTGCGCAAGGTCGCCTGACCGAGCAGACCGAGTGTGCCGAGCGCGCCGACGTGCAGCCGACACAGGTCGAATCCGGTCACGTTTTTGACCGTGGGCCCGCCCGCTTTGATGAGCCGCCCTTCGGCCGAGACGTAGCGCGCCTCGAGCAGAACGTCGCGCATTGGGCCATGACGCAGTCTTCGGAGGCCGTTGCGTCCTACAGCCAAGGCACCACCCACCGTCGCGCCCGCCGGGCCCTCGAGCACGGTGACCTGACGATGTGCCGCCAGCTCGTCATGGAGCTCAGCGATCGAGGTACCCGCGCCGACCTGCACCGTCATCTCGGCCGGCTCGTACGAGACGATTCCCCTCGGTGCGCGCACCTCACGCGTGTCGGCGCGAGGTGCTCCGCCGACGGCCCATCTGGTGGCGCCGCCGCGCACGCAGACCGCGCCGGCATCGATCCCACCGACCTCTTCGGCGAACGACTCGAGCGCCGTACTCAGAGCCATACGCCCTCGGGCATCGTGTCGAGGTGCTGTACGTCGCCGCAGCTCGCCCCCGTGGGTAGCACCTTGCCCGGATTCATGACGTTGTCGGGGTCGAACGCGCGGCGGGCGCGGTTCTGATGATCGAGGTCGTCGGCCGAGAATTGCTGCGCCATGAACTTGCGTTTTTCGAGCCCGATGCCGTGCTCGCCCGACAGCACTCCACCCGCGGCGAGGGAGACCGCAACGATCTCGGCACCGGCTTGGTGCACGCGCTCGAGGATGCCCGGCTCGCGTGCGTCGTAGACCAGCAACGGATGCAGGTTGCCGTCACCCGCGTGGAAGACGTTCATCACGAGCAGCTGATGGCGGTCGGCGATCTCGTAGACGGCCTCGAGCACCTCGACGAGCTTCGTGCGTGGGATCACCGTGTCGTGCAAGTAGTAGTTCGGCTTGATCCGGGCGATCGCGCCGAACGCGGTCTTGCGGCCTTTCCACAACAAGGCACGCTCGGCATCGTTTGCCGCCACGCGTATCGTGCGCGCATTGTTCGCCCGGCCGACCCGTTCGATGATGGCCCGCTCCACCTCGACGCTACCGGCGAGCCCGTCGACCTCGACCAGCAGCACAGCAGCCGCGTCGATGGGATAGCCCGCACCGACGTATTGCTCGACGGCGCGGGTGATGGCCGCGTCCATCATCTCGATCGCCGCGGGAACCACGCCCGCCGCAATGATGCCGCTCACCGCCATGGCTGCGTCGCGCACCGTGGCGAAGTCGAGCAGCATCGTGCACAGAGCTGGCGGATTTGGGGTGAGGCGCACCGCGATTTTGGTGGCGATGCCCATGGTGCCCTCGCTTCCGACGAAGACGCCCCGCAGGTCGTACCCCGCCGGCTCGGCCGTGAGATCGCCGAGCATCGCCCGAGAACCGTCGGCCAGCACGACCTCGGCCGCGACGATGTGGGCGCTCGTGACGCCGTACGCGAGGCAGTGCGGCCCGCCCGAGTTGTTGGCGAGGTTGCCGCCGATCGAGCAGGACTGCTGGCTCGACGGATCGGGCGCGAAGTGAAAGCCGTGCGGCGTGAGCGCTCGGGTGAGGTCGAGGTTGATGACGCCGGGTTCGACCCACGCGATCCGATTGTCGGTGTCGACGGAGAGAATGTTGTTCATTTTCGTGGTCACCACGACCACGGGCTCGTCGCACGGAACGGCGCCACCAGCCAGCCCCGTCCCTGATCCGCGTGCCACGACGGCGCGTCCATGACGGCGCGCGACGCGCACACACGCCTGCACCTCCTCGGTCGACGTGGGGAAGCACACGACGCCGGTCCGACCACCGGTGATAACCGAGGCATCTCTCGCGAAGAGGCGTCGCGCCAGATCGTTGTGGTCGACGCGATCGACAGCCAACGCCTCGACCAGTTCGGCCACGAGCGGGCTGCGAACCGACGACAAGCTGCGACGCATGCGTGCATCATGGCCCAGCAGGGCCTAGTCCGTAGCGATGGACACCGCGGCCGATAGGGTTCGGCGGATGCACGAATGGGTGTCCTTCGAGGATGACGACGGCGATACGTACGTGTTCGATATCACGTTCCTCGTCTCGAATTGGACCTGCATCTTCGGCGCCGGTTGCGAAGGCGTGCTCGACGGGCCGGCCGGCGAGCTCGTCCAGGGTTGCTGCTCCTATGGCGCCCACTTCAGCGGTGAGGACGACGTGAAACGCGTCACGAAGTACATCAAGCGGCTCGACGCCGACGACTGGCAGTTCAAGAAAGAGTCGAAGCAGCTCGGTGGGCCGATCACCACCAACGAGGATGGTGACACGGTCAGCCGCCTCGTCGACGACGCGTGCATCTTCCTCAACCGCCCGGAATTTCCCGGCGGCCCCGGGTGCGCGTTGCACCGTGCTGCGCTGCGCCACGGCGAACGCCCGCTCGACTGGAAGCCCGACGTGTGTTGGCAGCTGCCGCTAAGACTCGACGACCACACCGACGAGAACGGCTTTCACACCTTCACGCTGCGCGAGTGGAAGCGGCGGGATTGGGGCGAAGGTGGCCCTGAGTTCCATTGGTGGTGCACCGACGACGACGCGGCGTTTCGCGATCGCAAGCCGGTCTGGAAGACCTTGCGCGACGAGATCCGCGAGATGGTCGGCGACGACATGTACGACAACCTCGTGCGCTACGTGAAGGCCCGGCCGAAGCAGTCTGAGACCTTCCTCGCGCACCCTGCGGTGCGCCGCCGCTCCTGAGCCAGGTTCGGCGGCCCGGGCGTCCGGGGCCCGGAGGCCCGGAGCAACCGGTCAGTCTTCGTCGCCTGCGGGGGCGCCGTCATCGTCGAAATCGGACCAGGCCGCGTGCTCGGGCTTGTGGTCTTCGACCTGATCGGTGTTGAGACTATTGAGCAAGGCGTCGAAGTCGACGTCTTGCGAACGCTTCATGGCCCGCGCCTCTTCGAAGCGCCGGTGTCGACCCTTCTTCACGGGCAGCTCTCCCGATAGCTATAGCTTGACGGCTCGTGAAGTATAGCGGACTGCCTCAGCGGGCGACGCCATTCCGGACGGCTCATTTCCATTGCTCTCAGCCCCCTTGACGGGACTCGACGACGAGGCCACGACCGGCCTCGAAAGCCAAGGCGATCTCACCCGCGACCAGCCGTTTCACTGTCTCGCCGACCAGATCGGCCCGCCAACCCGTGGCCAGACGACTGGTGTCGTCGCCGCGGAGCAGTGCGTCGATGTCGGCGCGGGTACCGAGAAGGCTGGGATCGATATCGAAATCGTTCGCCAGTTGACCGACGAACGCCGAGACCAGCGTGACCGCAGGGCGCAAGTCGCGTGGGACGTCGCTCGGCGGAGCTACCACTTCGTCGGCCGGAGGGTTGGCGATCGCGTCGCGGACCACCTCGAGGATGGCGTCGGCCTGTACCGCGCCGAGCTGGCGCACATCGAGGCCGCGGAGGCTCTTGAGGTCGTCGACCGTTTTCGGGCAGCGCTGGGCGATGGCGATGATGGCGAGATCGGCGAGTACGAACCGGACCGGGAGGTCGAGTTGCATGGCGCGCGCTTCGCGCCACGCAGCCACCTGGCGACCGACGGCCCGGGCGTTTCCTCGCAGCTGACGAACCTCTTTGATGCGGCGCCAGGCGTCCTCGGGGTCGCGCTGGGGGCGACCCTTGGCCCGGAGCTCCTCGCACTCGTCCTCGGCCCACTCGCGGCGGCCGAGTGCCTCGAGCTGGGCGGTGATGAGGTCGTGGAGTTCGAGCAAGTGGGCGACGTCGGCCGCGGCGTAGTCGAGCTGCTCGGCGCGGAGCGGGCGGGCCAGCCAATCGGTGAGGCGGTCGCCCTTGGGAAGGCGCACCCGCAGCTCACGGTCGGCGAGGGCGGCCAGCGACGGCGTGGACAGTCCTAGGAACCCGGCCGCGAGTTGGGTGTCGAACAGCCGAGTGGGCAGGGTGTCGCAGGCCAGGTCGAGCACTTCGAGGTCCTGGGTGGCGGCGTGCATGATGGCGAGGCCATCGCCCGCGAGCACCTTGGCCAGCGGCTGGAGCGACACGGCCAGCGGATCGACGAGTGCGATGCCGCTTTGCCAGGCAATCTGTACGAGGGCCACCTTCGGGTAGTAGGTGCGCTCGCGATGGAACTCGGTATCGACGGCGTAGCGCGGCTCGTCGAGGAGTTCGGCGACCAGATCGTCGAGTGCCGGGGCGGTGGTGATGATGCGGTGCTCGGCCATTGCGTGCCTGCTCAGCCGGCGTCGGTGCCGGAGACGAACGGGAAACCGGCCGCAAGCCAGGCTTTGGTGCCGCCGGCGATGTTCACTGCGTCGACCCCGTTGCTGCGGAGGAACGTGGACGCCGTACGGCTGCGGCCGCCCGCCGCGCAGATCACGTAGACCGGGCCCTCGGTCGGGAACTGCTCGAGGTTGTCGGGCACCGTGCCGAGCGGGATCAGTAGGGCGCCGGGCACGTGGGCCTCGGTGTATTCGTCGGGTTCTCGCACATCGAAGACCCGCGCGCCCTGCTCACGCAGCACCGCCAGTTCGTCGACGTCGATTTCGGGAACGTCCACCCGGTCCTCCTGCGTGGTCAGTGCAGGTTACCGCTGCGGTACCTCGGTCTGGTCGACTTCAGGCAGCGGTCGCCCGGTCGCGGACGGTCATCTCCTGTTTCGTCGCGAGGCGACATCGCCGGGCTCGTCGAGATCGGCGAGCCAGCGAGGGTCCAGCAACGGGGCGACGGCCAAGGGGTAGACCCGCAGCTGGGCAAGGACCCGCCGCGGTGCCCGCTCCCCCGCCGCGAACGCGGCCTGCAGGACTGGCAGCGTCCGCACGTGCCACGCGGCGTGATGCATGTGATGGCGATCCTCGCTCCGGGGGACCACCACGTCGAGCTCGTCGCCACCCGCCGAGCCGAACGGTGCGCACAACGCCGCGATCGCTCGCGGATCGGCGTCGGGCAGGTCGCAGCCAAGCGCCACGACGATATCGGCATCGTCGCGCGTGGCCGCGAGCGCGGTGATGAGCGCCCCGAGCGGGCCTTCGCCGGGGAACTGGTCGTCGATCACGTCGAGCCCGAGGGCACGGAGCGCGGCCGAGTCGCCCCCGACCGCCCGAACTGGAGCGCAGCCTGCAGCGACGAGCGCGTCGTGAACCCGTCGGGCGAGCGCCCGGCCGTCGATCTCGAGCAGCGCCTTATCGGTGCCCATGCGCCGTGACGCACCGCCGCAGAGCACCGCGCCGGCGACGCGAAACTCAGGCGGCAGCACCGGGCAAAAGGTCGCTCGGCGGCCATGCAGGGTCGAGTTGGCGCAGGAAAAGGGCGCAACGCTCGGACTCGTCGTGCTCACCGATGGCCTGCGCTTCGCGCTGCAATCCGGCCAGCGCGCGGAGGAACCCGCGGTTCTCCTCGTGGCGCCAGCGCACATAGCCCGAGCCTCGCCAACCGTTGGCGCGCAGTCGGTCGAGACCACGGTGATAGCCGACGCGGAACGCTGCGTAGCGCTCGACCGGGTCGCGACCGAGCTCGCCGAGCGCACCCCAACCCGCAAGCATGCGCGGCCATGGCGCGACCACCAAGGCGACCGCCGCGCGGCGTTCGTCGAGCGGTTTGGCGAGTGCTTCGGCAAGCGCGGTCAAGGCGGCTGACGGTTCGGGGTCGAGGACGGTCTCGGGCGGACCGGAGGTCATCAGGGTCACGGGGTGTTGATCGGACATTCCACAGATGCTACTTGGCTGTGGTCTACGCTCCCGGCGTGCTCGGAATAGTGCTTCCCGAATGGTTCAGCCCCGACAACCTGCGCACGATCGCCATCGTTGTGGTCGTCGCAATGGCCGTCGCGTGGTTTCTTGTCATGCGTTTCGTGCAAAAGCTCATCATGAAGGCGGTGTTCACCGTGGTGCTCGCAGTGATCGCGTTCGGGGTGTGGAACGAGCGTGCCAATCTCGGCGACTGCGCGAAGACATGCGATTGCAAGGTTCTCGGCTTCGAGGTGCATATTCCCCAGGCCCAGCTGCCGCTCAACCGATGCCCCGCCGGCACCGCCTGAGCGTCAAAGCTCGACGTACAACGCAATCGGGCGCCACTACCCACCGAAGAGGCCGATGCCCGCTGTTGTGCGGCCTAGACGACCGCTTGCGGCGACCGTGTAGGACAGTGCCGTTGCATGTCTGGAGGGGATCCAGCTTTATGGCACGTACTCGAGGCGCAACACGTTGGTCGCTCGCGCCGCCACGCTCATGCCGGCCAACACCGCGACGAGCTCGCCGCTGTGCACATGGCCGCCTTCGCGGGCCAGCTCGAGTGCTCGATGCACCATCTCTTCGTTAGTGCCTTCTTTGTCGAGCTGGATGGGCGTGGTGCCCCACGACAAGGTGAGCTGCTCGACGGTGCGCGCGTTGTGGCTGAAGCCGAGGATGCGGGCCGCCGGGCGGAAGCGAGCCATGGATCGGATGGTGAAGCCCGAACCGGAGATGCACACGATGGTGTTGAGTCCGAGCTCGGACGCGGCGCGCCACGCCGCCATGGTCATGGCGTCGGTGACGCTGTGTGCCGACACGTCCTCGTGCGTCATGCGCAGCTTGGCGAGGCTCGCGGCCCACCCGGCGTAGTCGAACTCTTCGTCGGCGCGACGTGCGATGCGCGCCATGGTGCGGATGACGTTGACCG
Organism: Actinomycetota bacterium; assembly: GCA_009699605.1. Lineage (GTDB taxonomy): Bacteria > Actinomycetota > Acidimicrobiia > Acidimicrobiales > WLNW01 > WLNW01. Next base: position 7,704 of record WLNW01000007.1, read on the forward strand.
GATCGATGCCCACGGCGGTCTCGCCGGAGAGCATCAGTGCCGACGAGCCGTCCCACACCGCGTTGGCGACGTCAGACGCTTCGGCACGAGTGGGTTGGGGTGACTCGATCATGGACTCGAGCATCTGCGTCGCGGTGATGACGGGACGTCCGACTGCGATGCATTCGCGGATGATCATCTTCTGCAGGTGCGGGAGGTCCTCGATGCTGCACTCATTGCCGAGATCACCGCGAGCAACCATGATCGCGCCGGACGCTTCGATGATGCCGGTGAGGTTCTCGACTGCGGCCCGCGTCTCGATCTTGGAGATGAGCAACGGGCCGCGCGGAAACGGCTCGGTACCGACGCGGCGCACATCGTGGGCCGAGCGAACAAACGACAGGGCCACCATGTCGACACCGACATCGACGAACGCGTCGAGGGCCCGGAAATCGGCCGGGGTGGGCGTGCTCATGCTGAGGCGATCCGACGGGATGTGCACGCCGGGCCGACCACGCGCCACGCCGCCGGCGGTGATGGAGGCGAGGATCTTGTCAGGGTTCTTCTCGGTCACCGTGAGGACGATCTTGCCGTCGCCCAGCACCAGCCGGTCGCTCACCTGGATGTCGGTGAGTAGCGAGGCGTAGTCGACCTCGATGACCTCGGCAGTGCTGCGATCGTTGCCGCTGGTGAGTTGCACTACGCCCCCGGTGGGCAGGAGCACGCCGCCATCACCGAAGTTCGCAGCGCGCACCTTCGGGCCTGGAAGATCGGCGATGATCCCGATGTGGCGGCCCTCTTCGCGAGCCGCGGCCCGCACCCGGTGGTAGCGCTCGAGACCGTCCTCGATCGTGCCGTGACTGAGGTTGATTCGCGCGACGTCCATGCCGGCCCGGATCATCGCGCGCAGCGTGGCCTCGTCATCCGATGCCGGGCCGATGGAGGCCACGATCTTTGTTCGACGATGCATGCTCATGAGGTTAGTGGCCACAGCGCGCTCATCCGCGGAGGTCAGTCGTCGTTGTCGCCTTCGTCATCTGCCGGCAACCCCAAGGCCTCGAGCCGCGCGAGCAGGCGGTCGCGCACCGATTGGCCGGGCTCGCGCGCCGACTCGCCGGCGGAACGCCACCCCAATCGCGACGAGTAGAGCAACGGTGCCTCGCGGAGGCGCCCCTCGCCGGTGACGACCACTCGGGCGAAGAACAGATCGTGGTCGAAACGCCCGGTGACGTGGTCGACCACCTCGCACCCGAGCCACGCGATGGCGTTCGGCACGACGGCCCAGCCGTCGACGTCGGTGAGGTACTCCGGGGCGAGATGACGGAACTTGCGGCCTGGGTAGGAGAAGTACTGGCCGATGTCCACTTGATCGGCGGCGAGGATCGACACCGCGAATCGACCCGACGCGACGATCAGCGGGTGGGTGTCGTGCTTCGGCGAGACCGAAGCCATGACGATCGGCTCCTCGAAGGAAACCTGCGTCACCCAGTGTGAACAGTACGCGCGGGTCACGCCGTCGTGGCTGGCACTGACGATCTCGACGCCCTTCATCATCTGGCCGAGGCTGCGCTTTATGACGCGATCTATCACGGTGCTCCGGGGTACGAATCGGTTCAGTTGAGGCGAGCCCGCAGGATGGCGGCATTGGCTTCGTCGCCCGCCGAGTCCTGGCCGGTGGCCTCGGCGAGCTCGGCGGCCTTCTCGAACATGTCGGCGGCGCGATCGAACGCGCCTTGCGCGCTGAGAACCGTGGCCAGTTCTCGGAAGGTGTCGGCGCCGGCGTCGGGGAACTGTGCGCCGAACTCGAGCACCCATGTCAGTGACGCGGTGTCGCTGCGTTGCACGTAGATGGTGCGCAGGTTCATGAGCATCCGGCGCACGATCTGATCGCGAGCGATCGGTGCGAGGAACGCCTCACTGAAGTGCATCTGCGCACCGTGGAGCTGATGGAACAACTTCCGGCACTCGGCGGCTGGCATGGTGCGCCCACCTGCGAACGGGTCGATGAACAGATCCGGGTCGACCATGTCGCGCACGAGGAAGTGACCTGGCATGCCGACGCCGCGAAGCGGCACGCCGGCGCGACGACCGACCTCGATCATGAGCACCGCGAGGGTGATCGGGATGCCTGTGCGCCGGTCGACGACCTCGTTGAGGAACGAGTTGCGCGGGTCGTAGTAGTCGTTCTGATTGCCGCGATAGCCGAGGTCGCGGAAGAGCAGCCGGAGCAGCCCCGTGAGCGTGCCATCGCGCACATCGGCGGCGAGCGCATCGAGGCGTGCCAGCTCGGTCTCGATCGACAGCTCGGGTTGGGCTCGCGCCGCAATCACCAAGGCAGCCTCGTCGAGCGGGATCTGCGATTCTGGCCGGCGCAGGATCTCGGCGAAGCGGCGTACGAGGTCCATCCGGCCACCGTACCGGGTCGGTCGGTCGTCGGACGGTTGTTACGGTCCCTCCATGACATTCGCGTTCCTCGACCACCCCGGGCCCATCGCGGTGGCTCATAGGGGTGGCGCGGGCGTGCATCCCGAGAACACGATGGACGCGTTCACCCATGCGGTATCGCTCGGGTACCGCTACCTCGAGACCGACGCGCACCTTACGATCGACGGTCAGGTGATCGCCTTCCACGACGAGCGGCTCGACCGAGTCACGGATCGTCAGGGACGTGTCGAGGCGCTCACCTTGCGCGAGGTCCGCGAGGCCCGCATCGGTGGTCGGGGTGAGATCGTGGTGCTCGAAGAACTGCTCACCAAATTCCCCCACCAGCGGATCAACATCGACCCCAAGAGCGCCGCGGTCGTTGCCCCACTAGCGCAGCTCCTCGAGCGCACCGGTGCGATCGAGCGGGTGTGCATCGGGTCGTTCTCCGACGCGCGCATTGCGCGCATGGTCGAGCTGCTCGGGCCCAACTTGTGCACTTCGGGTGGTCCCCGAGCGGTGGCGCGACTGCGCATCGCGTCGTTCGGAGGTCGTACCAAGGTTCCGGCGATGGGTTGTGTGCAGGTGCCGCTACGGACGCGTGGCATCACCATCGTCGACGAGCGCTTCGTCCGTGCCGCTCATTGCCGGGGCCTACCCGTTCACGTCTGGACGATCGACGACCCCGCCGAGATGAACCGGCTGCTGGACCTCGGTGTCGACGGGATCATGACCGACCAGCCCGAGGTGCTGCGCACGGTATTGCAGTCTCGCGGATCCTGGCACCCGGCTTGAACACCTGCACCGTCAAGGGAGCAACACGCCTGGGCTCAGCGTGCCGTTCCGGTCGAGAGCGTGCTTGATCGCTCGCATCGTCGCGATCTCGCCGTCGGTTCGATTGAGATGCAGGAACGCACGCTTCGTGCGACCGATGCCATGCTCGGCGCTGATGCTCCCACCCGAGCGCGCCACGAGCTCGAGCACCTGCCCGTCGATCTCTTCGTCATCGGCGGCGACGCCGGTGATGTTCACATGCACGTTCCCGTCGCCGGCGTGTCCGAACAGCCACAGGGATGCTTCCGGACGCTCGCGCTCGATGAGTGCACGAACCTCGCTCAGGAAGCCTGCGAGCCGACGGAGGGGCAGGGTCACATCGAGCTTGTGGGTGACACCGAGCAATGCGATCGCCTCGGTATGGCGCTCGCGGTAGCGCCACAGCACAGCTGATCGCTCGGCGTCGTCGGCGACCTTCGCGTCGAGGACGCCGGTGAGAGATGCGACCGCGGCAGCGAAGCGCTCGAGCACTCCGGCGGGCCCGCTCGCCTCGACCAGCAGCAGCACTGCGGCGGGCGGGTCGAAGGGCGGCGCGAGCTCGAAGGAGCGGCACACGAGATCGACGCCATCGGCGAGTACGAGCTCGATCGCGCTGACGTCCGCGAGTGCGTGGCGCAGCGCGGCGGCCGCCGCCAGCGCATCATCTGCGCTATCGAAGGCCAGCAGCGCAACGGCCTGCTCGGCGTCGGGAGCGACGAGCTGTACGCGAACTCGCGTGATGACCGCGAGCGTGCCCTCGCTGCCGCACAGCAGGCTCGGGAAGTGATAGCCCGTGTTGTCCTTGAGCAGGCCTCGCAGATCGCCGATCACGGTGCCGTTCGCGAGAACCGCTTCGATGCCCACGACCTGTGCCCGCATCGGTCCATGGCGGATCACGTGCAGCCCACCCGCATTGGTGGCGACCATGCCGCCGACGGTGGCCGCGCTGCGCGCCGCGAGGTCGACCGGGAACCGCAAGCCGACGCGCCGCGCCGCCAGCTGAAGCGCGTCGAGGGTGACACCGGCGCCCACGGTGACCTGAGCCGAGAGCACGTCGACGGGTTCGAGCGCGTCGAGGCGCGTCAGCTGCAAGCAGAGCTGCCCGGCGGATGCGATGGCGCCTCCTACGAGACCGGTGTTGCCGCCTTGGGGTACAACTGCCAGGGTCCGGGCATCCGCCCAGGCAAGCACTGCGGCGACCTCGGCGGTGGAACCCGGACGCACGACGGCCGAGGGTGCACCCTGAACCCGCCGTGTCCAGTCGATCGCGTACCCGGCGAGCACCTCCGGGTCGCGCAGCACGTTTTCCGCGCCCACGATCGGCACGAGCTCGTCTAGGTCGATCACCGGTGATGCCATCGCACCATCGTGCCGCATCGAGCGGCCACCGCAACCGGCCACCGCAACCGGCCACCGTCGATGGCACCATCCATGGTGCCATCGTGCGCTCGCCGCCAAGTAACGTCGGATCCCGGTACGGCCAGCCTCATGAACACCTTCGCATCATCACCCTTGCCCCGGCCTACGCGTCGCCGTGCTGTCGTCGGCGGGGCGTTCGCTTCACGTTCTCGTCGGCGGGTCGTGCTCTTCGCGTTGGTCGTCGCGCTCGTGGCACCGGGTGCGCGGTCGCCCGCAGGAGCACAGGCGAGCGGCGCGAGCGACTCGTCGCAGTCGGGGGAACCGCCGCTCGGAACCGTGCTGCCCGACAGCCGGCTGTCGTCGTCGATCGCCGGATTCGCGGTCGAGGGGTCCGCGTATCGGGACGCGTACGACGCGTGGTCAGGCGCGCTGCGAGAGATCGCGGACGATCGCCGGACCGTGCAACGAAATCGCGACCTCGTCGCTGATCTCACCGTCCAGCGGGCCGCGCTCCGAGCGCAACTCGAGGATCGGCGTGCACTGCTGCGCGGTGTGGAGTTCGACCTCGACGGCCTCGGTATCGCCATGAGTCAACTCGTGGTGGCGAGCTACACCCGTGGCGGCCCCATCGGTGATGTGGCGGCAATGTTCGACGTTGGTGATGTCACCGACAAGCTCTACGCACAGATGCTCGAGCGTGACGTGCGGAACGATCATCTCCGGCGCCGGTCGTCACTACGCCTACAGCTCGATCAGCTGCAGCGCGACATCTCCGAGTTGACCAACACGCTCGGCGAGCTTGCTGACCGAGCGTTCACCGCGGCGACCACCATCGAGAGGAACACCGAACGCGTCGCCGAGCTGGTCGCTCGCGTGCCCTCGCTCGAGGCGGCCCTTCGCGACGCGCGGATGACCGCGCTCATCGTCGGCACCGATCTGCCGCTCGTCGCGGTCGACGCCTACGTGCGTGCTGCGGCGAAGCTCGCAGCCGAGAAGCCGCAGTGTTCGCTCGACTGGACGATCATCGCGGCGATCGGCCGCATCGAGAGCCGACATGGCAACATCAACGGTGCGACGCTTCGTCCCGACGGCCGAGCCACGGTGCGCATCATCGGCATCGCGCTCACCGGGGGCAATGGCACAGCCATCGTGCCCGACACCGACGACGGAAGCATTGACGGTGACGCCGAGCTCGACCGAGCGGTCGGTCCGATGCAGTTCATCCCTTCGACCTGGGCGATCTACCGCCGCGACGGCAACGGCGACGGTGTCACCGATCCTCAGAACATCTACGACGCCGCGCTCGCCGCGGCGACCTACGTCTGCTCATCGGGCCGGTCGCTCGCATCGACGGAGAACCTGCGCAACGCGTACCTGGCGTACAACCGCTCGAGCACGTATGTCGCGAACGCGTTCGAAAACGTGACGCGCTACCGGGCGCTGGCGTTCCCCCCTGCGCTGCCCCGGCCCTGAGGCGCTATTCCTTCGACGCCACCGCGTTCGGTGTCACGTTCATCTTCGGGACGTACTCCTCGACCTCGACGTCGCGGGCCTCGGCGGCGAAGGCCGCTCGTAACGCATCGCGACACGGCTCGCACGGACCGTAGAAGCGGGCGACGATGGGTTCGGCGCAGCGAGGGCACTCGAACACGAGATCGGACGGGATCGACTGCTCCATGGCGGCAGCATGGCAGGTTGATGCCCCGGCGCGGGGAATCCCCAGGAACCGACGCGATATCCCCCGAAATCAAGCGATTTCCCGAACGTCACCCACTTCTTTCTCACAGGGCACCCGTCGTACGGTGATCGCACCGTCACACCCGGCGAACAGAATGCACGGGTGGGATTTCCGCAACGGAGGTGGACCATGGCGACGTACGAGGTGTTGTTGAAGGATGGCTCGGTCGAGCACATCGACGGAGCCGACACCTACGAGCAGGAGGGACCGCTCACGACGTTCTTCGAGCTGGCCCCCGATCGCCAGGCGATCGACTGCTGGAGCGTCCGCTTGTCGAGCATCCGCACCACCGAGATCGTGCGCATCCGCCGGTCGTCGGGTGCGCACGCCGTGCTGCTGGCGTCCGTCAGCGAGCTACGAGCCGGATAAGCGATGCCGATTCGAAATACTTCGCCGGGTCGGCCTGTACCTCGGGCGACGTACCGGGCCGGATCGCGCTGAGGCGGCCCGCTAGTTCGTCGCACTGGGGGCCCGCCAATCGGTAGCTGCCGCTCCACACCAGCCAAATGGTTCCCGTACCGGCTGTCGCAAGAATGCGGTCGGCGACAACGCTCACCGAGGAGGCGGCCTGTCGGTCCGCGTAGTCGACCCAGTCCACGAAGCGTGGGTCGCCGAGGTCGGGGGTGCGCACTACCCGGACGTCGGTGGGTGCCAGGCGTTGTATCGCAGGGCCAAGTTGGTCCGGACACACCACCACCAGATCACCGGGGCGTGCCGCCCGGCGGAGTTCGGCGCCCACCTCGCCCGCCTGGGTGCGGTCGCTCTTCAACGCAAGGCCGATCGACGCCAGGCTCAGCATCGCGATCACCGCGAGGGCGCTCACGCGTACGAACGGGGTGGGGAGCCCTGCGAGCCCTGCTCCGACGAGGAGCATGGCGAACGGATAGATCACTGAGCTGTAGCGCCCCGCGTATGCCGCGGCCGACAACGTGCTGGCGGCGGCGCCGATCGCAAACGTCGCGCCGATGATCCACAGGGCGCGACGGCGCCACCCGTCACCCACGGGGCCCAACTCGAGACGGCCTTCGTGTACACGGCCGAAGAGACCCATCGCGAGCAACGCGGCGAGCGCCGCGATCAGCAAGACCGCTTCGGGCCCCGTTCCCCCAGCCCAGTCGACGAAGCTTTCGCTCACCACGCGCGTCGGCCGAGATGCTTTGGCCCACGGTGTTCCGGTGTGTGCGGCTTGGTAGGCGAACGCCGATACCCAGGGGACGAACCAGACGCCCCCGGCCGCGATCGCGACGGCCGCCTCGAGCGAGCGGCGGCGTTGTGCAGGGGTCGGGGCCCGCCAGGCGGACCACAAGATCCCGAGGCCGGTGGCCGCGAGCAGAAACATGGCCCAGTAGTGGGTCAACAGCAGGGCGCCGCTGACGAGCCACAAGCCGGCAAGCACTCCGCGCCGCGAGCGCGCCGGGTCGAGAGCTCGGTCGAGGAGCCACCATCCGACCAACGCAAGCAACGACACGAGTTCGTACATACGTGCCTCGCTCGAGTAGCGGACCGCGAATGGCGACACGGCAACGATCGCCACCGTGAACCCGGCCAGCCTTGGGCCGCCGTGACGGCGGCCCACCACCGCGACCATTGCGAGGAGGCCGAGCCCCACGATCCCCGAAAGCGCCCGCACTGCGCCCGCACCAGTTCCGAAGATTTCGATCCACCCGTGGAGCACGAAGTAATAAAGAGGTGGATGTCCATCGCGGCGCAGCAAGCCCCCGATCTCTGCAAGCGGCGCGGCAGCAATGTTGACGGTGAGCGCTTCGTCGAGCCACATCGGGCTCGCTGGGGCGAACCGCAGCACCGAACCCACGACGGCGCACAGCGCGATGAGGGGCCATTCGACCACAGACGCGAGGCCTGCGATGCGGCTGGGCGTTCGCTCTTCGGCGTTGAGGCTTTCGGGGCGGCTAGACACGCACGACACCTTACGCTGGGGCTTGGCGCGGCCCGCCAAGTCGAGATATTTCCCGCCACGTGGCGATCGCCGCCCGATAGACGGTTGAACTCGTACGACTTGGTATTGTTCGAAGAGTCAAGCTGAACACTAGAGGATCGCTCTCCCGCATGCCTGAACACTCGTCTGCTGATCCGTCATCGTTCGCGCCAGTCGTCATTGGTGCCGGTCCCGCCGGCTTGACGGCGGCCTATCAATTGCACAAGCACGGCGTGTCATCGACCATCCTCGAAGCCGACAAGGTCGTCGGCGGCATCAGCAGAACGGTCGAGCGCGACGGATGGCGCTTCGACATCGGTGGCCATCGGTTCTTCACCAAGGTGAAGCCCGTCGAAGAACTCTGGCACGAGATCCTTCCCGACGAGGACTTCTTGATGCGGCCTCGGAAGAGCCGTATCTACTACCAGGGCAAGTACTACGACTACCCGTTGAAGGCGTTCAACGCCCTCGGCAACCTGGGGATCCTCGAAGCATTCCGCTGTGTCGGATCCTACGCGTGGGCGCGGGTGCGCCCGCCGAAGGACCAGAACAACTACGAGGGCTGGCTCGTTGCCCGCTTCGGCTGGCGGTTGTACCGAACGTTCTTCGAGACCTACACCGAGAAGGTGTGGGGGATGAAGGTCGCCGACATGCCGGCCGACTGGGCCGCGCAGCGCGTGAAGAACTTGTCGCTGATGAACGCGATCACCAACGCCATTCTCCCGAAGCGGAACCAGAAGGACATCACCTCGTTGATCGAGGAGTTCCAATATCCGAAGCTCGGGCCCGGCATGATGTGGGAGCGGTGCCGCGATCTGGTCGTGGCCAAGGGCAGCACGGTGGCGATGAACACGCGTGTCGAGCAGGTCAAACACCGCGACGGCAAGGCAATCGCCGTTCTGGCGCGCGACGCCGATGGCCACCTCGTCGAACACCCGTGCTCGCACGTCGTTTCGAGCATGCCGATTCCGCACCTCCTGAAGGCCATGAGCCCGCAGCCGCCCGCCGAGGTGCTGGCCGCCGCCGACGGGCTGAAGTTTCGCGATTTCCTCACCGTGGCACTCGTGGTTCCCGAAGCGAGCGGCTTTCCCGACAACTGGATCTACATCCACGATCCCAACGTTGAGGTGGGCCGAATCCAGAATTTCGGGTCCTGGTCGCCGTATCTGGTGAAAGATGGCCGCACCTGCCTCGGGCTCGAGTATTTCGTAGACGAAGGCGACCGGCTTTGGAATTCCGCCGACGAGGACCTCGTCGCCCAGGGCACCCGCGAGCTCGCGGCGCTCGGGCTTTCGCAGCCGTCGGACGTCGAGTCCGGCTACGTGGTGCGCATGCCAAAGGCGTATCCGATCTACGACTACACCTACAAGAGCAATGTCGACGTGCTTCGTGGCTGGTTGGCCGAGCATGCGTCGAACGTGTACCCCGTCGGCCGCAATGGCATGCACAAGTACAACAATCAGGATCACTCCATGTACACAGCAATGCTCTCGGTCGAGAACATGCTTGGTGCTTCGCACGACATCTGGTCGGTGAACGTCGAAGAGGAATACCACGAAGAGGCGAAAGGCTGACGTGACTTCGGGGTCTGGCACGCAACGCATCGACCCCGACGCGCAACAGCGATCGAATCCCGCCCACCTGGCGGCGGCCGCATCACCCGTAGCACTTCGACGAGCGCTTGCGCTCACAGCCGTCGGGTCGTTCGCGTTGCTGTGCACCCGGGCCGCTATGGCCGTTGATCCGAGCGCGAGTTCGCTGCCACGAAATGTGTTCGTGCGCGTCGACGCCGGAGCGGCCCTGGTGGTGGGCGCGGTTGCGGTGGCCGCAATCGAACGTCGACGTGCCGACGGCAGAACGCGTGCACTGGTGCTCGATCTCGCGAGACTGTGGGTCCTCTGGTTCCTTGTGGTCGCGGTCAACTCGGTGCTGGTCCACCGCGCCACGATGAGCGACGCCCTTTCGACCGCGTTCACCTTCCGAGCACATGACTCGGCACAGCTGGGGCTCGGTGTCGGGCGCGTGATCCTCGCGGTGGCGATCGCGTTGGTGCTCGCGTCGCTCGTGGTGGCATTCGAGGCGCATGGGCGTCGGGTGATCTGGCTCGTCGGTGTGCTGGCTGCGGTCGGATGGGGCGCACGAATCGCCGAAGCTGAAATGTCATCCGGCTTTGCACGCAGCTTGCTTTCGCTCGGTGCGTTCGCTGATTACATCGCGGCCGGCTTCGCCGTTTCGTCGATCTCCCGTGCACTTCTCCGCAACGGGCCCCGTCCGATGAGCCGATTCGCCGTCGTGGCGGCTGGGCTACTCGTGGTGCTGGGCCTGGGCGCGGCCGTGTTCCTGGTTGGTCCGCTGGCCCCGGACGGAGCAGGGGTCTTCGATCATGGGCTGTGGCGTGCGGTGTGCGGTACATCGGTGGTGGCCGGTGTCCTCATCGGCTCGCTGGCCCGGCCGGCACTGATGTCGTCGACCGGCGTATTGATCGAACGTTCGCTCGCCGTCGCGGCTCCCGGCTTGTTGCTGGGACATGAGGGCATGTTCGTCGCAGTGGTTCGTCGCTATCCAGAGCGCCTGCACGAGGATGCACGCGGCGTGTGGCTCGCCGCGAACGCCAGCCCGGCCATTGTGTGGGCCGTGATCTTCGCCGGGTCGTTCGGTGTGCTCGTTTCGTGGATGGTCATCGCGATGCACCATCGGCGCACCGTGCGATCGTTGCTACCGATGCCGCTGACCGTTGCAGCGCTCGCGTCGTTCGGGTTGCTCGTGCGATTGGTCACGCTGTTCAACGTGGCGCCCGAGCGCACCGACGGCGGGGACCCGCGTTTTTACCATGTCACCGCGAATCTGCTCGCGCACGCTCGCAGTTTCCCCGAGCCGTTGAACTGGCTGAATGACGAGACAATGCGACCCACCGCGTTGCACGGTCCGCTTTACCCCATCGTCTTGTCGGTGAGCTCGCGTTTCGGTGGAACCCAGTACATCGACCACAAGCTGCTGTCGCTGCTGATCGGCGCGGGTATCGTCCTCGTGGTCATTCTTCTGGCCCGCGAGGTCGCCGGGTCGGGCGTCGCGCTCGTTGCCGGGTTTCTGGCCGCGGTGTATCCGAACTTGTGGATCCTCGACGAGATCCTGTTTCCCGAGCCGCTGGCCGCGCTCCTGACGACCCTGGCCGTATTGTTCGCGTATCGGTGGCGGGCGTCGCCTTCGTGGCGTGCCAGCGCGGTGCTGGGCGGCACCATTGCCCTGGGCGCGTTGGCGCGAGGCGAGGGCATCCTGCTGCTCGGCCTGCTCGTGCTCCCCTGCGTGGTCCTCCCCAAGTCGTTGTCCCTCGGCACGCGGGTGAAGCATCTCGTGATGGTGGGCCTGGTGTTCGGCCTCGTGATCTCGCCATGGTCGTTGCGAAATGTGCGCGTCTTCGTCAACGTGGTACCGCTGTCGACCAACAGCAACGAACTGCTGGTTTATGCCAACTGCGACACCGTCTATTCCGGCGGGCTCCTCGGCTACTGGGACTTCTACTGTCAAGAACGCATCCGATCCGCGCAGGGCGAGTTCCCGGGCGACGAATCACAAACTTCGCTTCGCTGGCGCGATGCCGGCCTGGACTATGCCGGCGATCATGCAGCCGAGCTGCCAAAGGTGCTGGCCGCCCGCGCGCTGCGGCAGTGGGAGTTCTTTCGACCCGGTCAGAACCTCGCACTCGGGGAGGACGAAGGACGTCACCGGGCGTCCGCGACGGTGGCGCTCGCGATGTATTACCCGATGCTCGCGCTCGGGATCGTGGGTGCCTTCGTGCATCGGCGCGCGCGTCGCTGGTTGTTGCCACTGATCGTGCCGTTCCTGGGCGTCACCGTGGTCGCGCTGTACGCCTACGGGAACACGCGATTTCGCGCCCCGGCCGAGCCTGCGCTCTGCATCCTCGCGGCCATCGGTCTGGCGGCCGTGGTCACCCGCGTGCGCGGCGGCGATTCGTCCGCCTAGCGCGACGCCTGCCCCGTGCGCTCGTGCGCGCAAGCGTGGGGCTACGATCCGGCCATCATGGTTGCCGACGCGCTTCTCTCCGGCTATGGCTCGCTCTCGGTCGTGATGCCTTGTTACAACGAAGAGGCCACGCTCGCCGAGGTGGTCGAACGTGTGCTCGCCAGCCCGTTCACCGGTGAACTGATCATCGTGGATGATGGCTCGGCCGACCGAACGCTTGCCATCGCCCGTGAGGTTCGCGATCCGCGGGTACGTGTGTTCGCCCAGCCATTCAATATGGGTAAGGGTGCAGCGTTGCGACGAGGCATCCAGGAGGCCACGCTCGCATTCGTGGTGGTTCAGGACGCCGACCTCGAGTACGACCCCAACGAGTACGCGCGTCTTCTCGCACCATTACTCGAAGACAAGGCCGACGTCGTGTACGGCTCGCGGTTCGCTGGTGGTCAAGATCGCCGGGTGTTGTACTTCTGGCACAGCATCGGCAATCGACTCCTCACGCTTTTCTCGAACGCGCTCACCAATCTCAATCTCACCGACATGGAGACGTGTTACAAGGTCTTCCGGCGCGAGATCATCCAGAGCATCGACATCGTCGAAGATCGGTTCGGATTCGAGCCCGAGATCACCGCAAAGGTCGCCCGCGGGGGCTGGCGGGTCTATGAGGTTCCCGTGTCGTATCAGGGACGCACCTATGCCGAGGGCAAGAAAATCACGTGGCGCGATGGCGTCCGTGCCATCTACTGCATGGTTCGCTATTCCGGGCTGTGGCCGCGCCGCAGCTCGTTGCCTTCGTCGACCACCCGCGCATTCGCCCACGCCGATCAGGCCCTCGAAGAAGTACTCGACGATCTCGACAGCTCGACACCGAACTACGCCGATTGGATCGTGTCGATGCTCGAGCCGCATCTCGGTCGCCGTGTGCTCGAGATCGGAGCCGGTCACGGCACCATCACCGCCCGGCTGGCGATCGACGGTCGCCAGGTCGTGGCGACCGACCTGTCCGAACGGTGTCTGGTCGAACTCAAGGAACGCTTCGAGGGCCATCCCGCAGTCGAGGTCCGCCATGCGACGGTAGATGATCTTACGGTCGACGACCCGTTCGACTCGGTCGTGCTCGTCAACGTGCTCGAACACATCGAAGACGACCTCGAAGTGCTGAAGCAGATCTACGCGCGGCTTCGCCCCGGCGGCAAGGTGGTGATCTTCGCGCCCGCGCTCGAGGCCCTCTACAGCAGATTCGATGACGAGATCGGCCACGTCCGGCGGTACCGGCGGTCGCAGTTGGCTACCACCTTGTCGCGAGCCGGGTTTGCCGTGCCCGAGGCCCGGTACGTGAACATGCCCGGCGCCGCCGCGTGGTGGGTACTCAGCCGGCAACTCGGCCTCACGCCGACGAAGTCCTACTTCGCGTCGACATTCGATCGACTGTGCGTTCCCGCCATTCGGCGGTTCGAAGCGCGTCGCCAACCGCCGTTCGGACAATCCCTTCTGTGCGTCGGCGAAGTTCCCACCACCACGTGACCCGGTGCCTGTGACGAGCGCACAGGGCATCGTCGCCACGGCGCCGTCGTCGGCGGGCTCGACGACGCGCCACGGGTACACGTACCTGCCCGCGCTCGATGGCCTGCGCGGTCTCTCGGTGGTCGCAGTGCTCTTCTTCCATGCGGGGCACCTGCGCGGCGGGTTCCTCGGCGTCGACCTCTTCTTCGCGCTTTCCGGATTCCTCATCACCACATTGCTCATCCGCGAGGTCGAGTCGACGGGTCGCGTCGACCTGCGCAAGTTCTGGGGTCGGCGCATGAAGCGCTTGATGCCTGCGGCGCTCGCCACACTGATCGTGACCACCGTGCTGCTCGCCTGGTACGGCCAGGTGGCCGAGCAAGCACATGCGCTGAACGACGGGCCGTGGGCCCAGTTCTATGTCGCGAACTGGCATTTGCTGCGGGGTTCCGGCGGCTATTGGGCTTCGTTCGCGCTACCACGTGCGTTCGGCCACATGTGGAGCCTGGCGATCGAAGAGCAGTTCTACATGGTGTGGCCCGTCGCAATGCTGGTCTGCGCTCGCATCGGCGCGCGCTACCAGCGGGTGTTGGTCGGTCTGATCGTGGTGGGATGCGCCGCGTCAGTGCTCACCATGGTGTTGCTGTACGACCAGGCAAATCCGACGCGCGTGTACATGGGGAGCGACACGCGCGCGAGTTCCATTCTGGTCGGGGCGCTGTTCGCCACGACGGTGATGCGGCGGGCGGTTTCTGCCGTGCACCGTGCGATCGGGCCCCTGATGCAATGGTTGTGCGTCGGTCTCGTGGTCGTTCTCGGTATCGGCTGGGCGACGATCGACGGCCCGAAGTCATCGTGGCTCTTCCAGGGCGGGTTGTTCGGTCACTCGGCGGCGGCGGCGCTGCTTGTGGCGTTGTGTGCTCAAACGCCGCATGGGCGCGTGTCGCGCGTGCTCGGTACCCCTCCGCTGCGGCTGCTCGGGACCTTGTCCTACAGCTTGTACCTGTGGCATTGGCCCATCTATGTGCTCGCCAACGAGGAACGCACTGGGCAATCGGGATGGTCACTCCTGGGGCTGCGTCTTGTCGTGTCACTGGCGGCGGCGGTGGCCTCGAAGTACTTGATCGAGGATCCCGTCCGATTCCACACCGGCTGGCTTCGCGGGAGCCCGGCGGTGTTGTCCTTTGTCGGCGTGATGGCGCTCGGTGCACTGTTCTGGGCGATGTTGCCCCAGCCCGATACTGCGCCGGCCGCGTTCGATCCGGCGCGGATCGAGGCGTTGCGGCCCACCACCAGCACCACCGCCTTGCCCGCCGCGCCAGGGTCGAACCTCGGCATCCCGGGCGCAACCTCGACCACATTCGGAAAGCAGCGCATCTCGAAAGTGCTGTTTCTCGGGGACTCGATCGCGTTCGACGAACAGCCCGCAATCGAGGCCGCCATCCGCGCCGCGAAGGTCGAGGTGGAGGTCGCGGCCTTCCCGGGCTTCGGGGTTTTGAGCGAGAAGGTCGATGTCTGGCCCATCTACACCGACACCATCGCGCGCTTCGCGCCCGACCTGGTGATCTATCAGCTGTCGGTCTGGGATCTTGGAACCGTGGCGCAACAGCGGGTCGCCTATGAGCGATTGGTCCAGCTGGTACGTGGCAACGGCTCGTCGTTGCTCTTCGTGACTCCGCCGCCGTTTGCGGCGATGGATCCGAAAAGCACGCTTCCGCAACTGCCCGACATCGCAGTGTCGTTGGCGCAACGAGATCCCACGCGCATTGGCTTTGTCGAGAGCGTCGCCGCATGGGGTATTGCGTTCGCGCTGGACATCGACAAGGACGGCGTTCCCGAGCGAAAGCCCGATGGCACGCATATCTGTCCTGCCGGCGCCGCACGCTTCGCGGCGTGGCTCACCGACGAACTCGCGCGGCGCTACGACGGATTCACGCCGGCCCCGGTGCGCGAGTGGGCGCTGGGAGGGTGGCGCGACGATGAGCGATACCGAGTCCCGTTGGGTATCTGCGCGAACGTCAGGTAGGCGCGAGCGTCAACGAAGACGGGCTGCGACCGCCCGACCGATGCGGTCGAAACCGCGCGACGTGATGACACCCGACGCATCGCGCACGAGCGCTTCGCCGTCGTCGGCGCACGGGCCCGACGTTTCGCGGTCCCACCACTCGCACGGACGCGACGTCGACGCGGGCTCGACGCCCACGAGTAGGCCCGAATCGACGACCCGAGCACCAAATGGTGCGGCATCGGCCGGTACACCTGGTTCGAGCACGATGACAACCGTGCGATGTTCGCGTCGGAGGGTGGCGACGAACTCGCGGAGATCGCAGCCGTTGACGGCCGACGCGAGCACCACTGCCTGAGGATCACGACGTTCGATTTCGGCGGCCAATTGCACGACGTTGCACGAGGTGGCGTCGGGGGCCGCGCGACGAAAGCTCTGTCCGATGTCGCGAACGTAGGTCGCGAGCGGACGCTCCGCTCGGGTGAGTAACGGATCGGACGCGGAGAGCACGTCGAGTCGGTCGTCGTGGCCTGCGATCACCGGCCACATCCACCAGGCGCTGAACGCAAGGACGCACAGCGCACCAAGCGCCCAACGTGGGACCAACTGGCGAGGGTTGCGCATCGCGGTCCAGAACATGGCCCCGAAAGTAGCAGCGGCTCGGGTTGGTCACGCGCCCATGGGAGGTGTCCCACTAGCATCGGGCGGCCATGCCGAGTCCCCGTTTCGCGGCGCCCTGAATCGACCAGTAATGAGCGACGCTTTGCCGCACCCCTCCCCCGACGAGCATCTGCCCGCTGCCGCTCTGGCGCGCGCTGCACTCGCGCAGTTGGCAGAATCCGCCGGCATCCGACGGGTGCACGTGCTGGCCTGGCGAGATCTGGCCGATGTCGAAGCGGGCGGTTCCGAGCTCCACGCAGCAACAATTGCTCGTCACTGGGCGGCGGCGGGTATCGACGTCACGCTGCGCAGCTCGTATGCGCAGGGCTCTCCACCCACGGCAGTGCGCGACGGCTACCGAGTGATACGACGAGCCGGTCGCTACGCCATCTTTCCGCGCGCGGTGCTGGCCGAACTCGTGGGCCGCCACGGACCGCGCGATGCGCTCGTCGAGATCTGGAACGGCGTCCCGTTCTTCTCGCCTCTCTGGTGTCGCGGTCCACGCGTCGTGTTTCTGCATCATCACCACGAAAAGATGTGGCCGCTTGTTCTTCCGGCTCGCTACGCACATCTCGGTTCACTGCTCGAGACCCGCATAGCGCCGCCGATGTATCGAGCTGCCAGCATCGTGACCCTCTCGGAGTCGTCGAAACGCGAGTTGGTCGACCACATGCACTTGAAGGCTTCGAGCATCCGTGTCGTGCCGCCCGGCATCGACGAGCGGTACACCCCGAGTGGCACCAAAAGCGATCATCCGCTCGTGGTTTCCGTCGGGCGCCTGATGCCGTCGAAGCGCTTCGACGTCCTCATCGACGCGCTCGACGTTGTGCGCCGCACGCGCCCGGACACGGAACTCGTGATCGTCGGCGAAGGCTACGAACGTGATTATCTACAGCAACACATCGCGGGTCGAAACGCCAGCAGCTGGGTGCGTCTCGTCGGTCGGGTGAGCGATGAGGAACTACTTTCGCTCTACCGCCGGGCATGGGTCGTTGCGAGTGCATCGATCGCAGAAGGCTGGGGCATGACGCTCACCGAAGCAGCAGCGTGCGGCACGCCCGCCATCGCCACATCCATCGCCGGCCATCGCGACGCAGTGGCCGATGGCCAGAGCGGCTTGCTCGTCGATGACGATCATGAGCTTGCCCAACGACTCCTCGAGGTTCTTTCGGAGCCGGTTCTGCGGGATCGGCTCAGCGTGGGCGCACTCGCGCACGCCGCTCGATACACCTGGGCGGCTACGGCACATGGTGCGATGCAAGCGTTGGTCGATGACGCGAAACGCCACCGTCATCGATGACCGACACGAGAGCGCTTCGTAGAGACCCGCCGGGGGCGCCATCCGAGCCGCGACACGATCTGAGCCTGTTGCTCTACGCGGTGCTGTGTTATGTGCCGTTGCTGCTTACCGCACCAGGGAAGATCGCGGCGGACACGAAGGCCTACTTGTATCTCGAGCCCGGCCGTTTGCTGTCTCGCGCTGGTTGGTTGTGGGAACAAGATGTCGCTGCGGGCACGATCACGCACCAGAACATCGGATACCTGTTCCCGATGGGCCCGTGGTACTGGGTGTTCGATCGCCTCGGTTCGCCCGATTGGGTGGCGCAACGACTTTGGCTCGGGACTGTGCTGTTCGTCGCCGGGGCGGGCGTGCGTTGGCTGTGTCATCGTCTCGACCTTCACGGAACGCCCGCGACCGTCGCCGGCATCGTGTATCTCGCGAGCCCTTACGTCGTGCCGTACTTCGGTCGCACGTCGGCGCTCCTTCTGCCGTGGGCCGCGCTGCCGTGGTTGCTCGCACTGGTGGTTGTCGCGCTCCGAACCAATGGTTGGCGAGCCCCGGTTCTCTTCGCGCTGGTCTTCACCTGCGTCAGCGGCACGAATGCATCCTCGCTGGTGTTCATCGCGATTGGACCGCTGCTGTGGGTCCCCTACGCGATCTGGGGTCTCCGCGAGATCGATGTGGCACGCGCTCGCCGTGTATCAATCCGACTCGCGTTGACGACCATCCCTTTGCAGCTGTGGTGGGTGGCAGGGCTTCGGATCCAGGGACGCTACGGCCTCCCGATTCTCCAACTTACCGAGAGCGTCGACACGGTCGCGCAGACATCCACCGCCGCCGAAGTGAGCCGAGGGCTGGGCTACTGGTATGACTACGGCCGCGACGGATTGTCGCCGTGGACCAATGCGGCGCGCGGCTATACCCAAAGCCTCTGGCTGATCGCGGCGAGCTTCGCGGTGCCCACCGTTGCCCTGCTGGCCGCGTGTTTTACGCGCTGGCGTCTGCGCGGCTATGCCATCGCCATTTTCGCCGTCGGGCTCGTGGCCGGTGTGGGGACGTATCCGTATCACGATCCTCCATTGTTTGGTGCGGTCGTGAAAGCAACGACGGAAACGGCGGGAGGGCTCGCACTACGGAACTCTCCGCGTTCGGTGCCGCTCATCGGCCTTGCGTATGCGCTCTTGCTCGCGGCCGGTCTTCGGGCCGTCATCGAATGGACACGCGCGAACGGCCGTGGGCGCACGCTTGCGCGAGGTTTTGTCGGTGGCGTTGCGATCCTCGCCGTCGCGAATGCGCAGCCGCTGTTCACCGGTGCGTTCGTCTCTCCCGATCTTCGATTTCCCGAGGAGCTCCCGGCGTATGTGCGCGACGCCGCCGCAACGCTGGACCGCGTGCCGCACACCTCGCGCGTACTCGAACTGCCGGGCTCCGATTTTGCTGCATATCGGTGGGGTCAGACACAAGACCCGGTGATCCCCGGGCTCCTCGATCGACCCTGGGTCGGGCGAGAGTTGACGGCGTTCGGCACGCCGGGTTCGGTCGACCTGGTCCGCGCCCTCGATCGTCGGGCCCAAGAGGGCGTGTTCGAGGCGGCGGCCGTTGCGCCGATCGCGAGACTGCTCGCAGCAGGCGATGTGCTCGTGCGCAATGACATCCAATTCGAACGGTACCGTGGGCCTCGACCGCGCACCCTGTGGCCCGCACTTGCGGGAGCAGGTGGGTTTGGCCCCACAACGGCGTATGGCACGCCCTTTCGGAGTGTGGCTGATCCCCGGCGTCCGCTGATCGACGAGATCGAGTTGGGCACGCCGCCGAGCGTTGCCGATCCTCCCCCACTTGCGTCTCGTGTGGTGCTCGAGCCAAACCCTTTGGTCGGGGCCAAGTCGATCGATGCGGCGACGATCGTTGCCGGCGATGGCGATGGCCTGGTGGACCTCGCCGTTTCGGGCCTCATCGACCCGACGCGTGCGGTGTTGTACAGCGCCACATTTGCTCGCAACGATGCAACATTGCGCACATTGGCCGCGAACGGCGCCGCGCTCGTTGTCACCGATACCAATCGCAAACGTGCACAGCGATGGGGGACGGTACGGGAGAACAACGGATACACCGAGCCCGCGAATTCGGGCGCCCTCGTGGCCGACACCAAAGACGCCCGATTGATGGTCTTTCCTGACGCGGGCACCAATGCGTACAGCGTTGCTCGCTATGTCGGCGTGGCCGACATCACCGCAAGCGCATACGGCAACATCGTGGCCTACTCGCCTGAACGTCGCGCCGCGAACGCGCTCGACGGAGACCTTCGCACGGCATGGGAGGTTGGCGGTTTCAGCGACGTCCTCGGGGAGCGTCTGCGGATCACCCTGGACACGCCGGTGACGGTCGATCATTTCGATCTCGCACAGTCGAATGGCAACAGGTTCATCACGGTGCTCGGCGTGCGGCTCGATGGTGGTCCGCTGCGGCGCATCGCGCTGGATGATTCGTCGCATTCGGATGCCGGACAGCGCATCGACCTCGGCAGTAGCCGCACGTTTTCTGTGCTCGAACTATCGATCGAAGACGCGAACGTGTCGGGGTTGCAGAACTACCTCGGGTGGAGCACGGCTGGTATCCGCGAGGTCAACATCGTCGGCGTCACGATGGAGGAGCAGGTCGAGCTCCCGCGCGATCTGCTCGCCACGTTGGGGCCCGCTTCACGGACGAACTCGCTCGCAATCGTGCTAACCCGCCAGCGTGCTGACGCAGGCGAACCTTTTCGTGCCGACCCCGAGCAGCTTCTCGTCCGCTCGTTCGAATTGCCGACGCAACGGACCTTCTCGTTGCGCGGGCAGGCGCGTATCGAGACGCGCGTCGATGGCCGACTGATCGATCAGGTGCTCGGTCGCAGTGGCACGGGTGCCGGATTCATCACCGCGAGTGGAGGCGATTTCCTGGCCGGGTCGCTGCGGATGCGGCCGTCGAGCGCGGTCGATGGCGATCCGACCACGTTCTGGTCGCCCGGCCTTGGCGATCAGGTCGGTCGATCATTCCATGTCGAGTTGCCCTTTCCGATGTCGATTGCCTCGCTCGATCTCGCGATCGTGGCCGATGGTCGCCACAGCGTGCCGACACAACTCACGCTCGACGCCGAGGATGGAACGTCGAGAGTCGTGAACCTCCCGCCGATCGAGGACGATTCAAGCCCCGAGCATGTCTGGAGGGTTACGCTCCCGATTGCGCCGGTGACGACATCGGGATTGCGAGTTCGTGTCACGGGCGTACGCGAAGTCACAACGACCGAATACTTCAGCGGCGATCGGATCGCGTTGCCGGTTGGCATCGCCGAGCTCGGTCTGCCGATCAATCGCCCACTCGCCGGACTCACGACCGAGATGCAGAATGGTCTCGGTGGAACGTGCCGCGGTGATCTGCTCTCGATCGACGGTTCAGCCGTGGGGATACGGCTTGTTGGCCCGACCGCCACTGCTCTGGCGGGCGGTGCACTCGAGATCGTCACGTGCGATGGTGCGCCGTTGACGCTGGGGCCAGGCGCCCACGTCCTGCGAACCGCGAAAGGCCTCGACACCGGAATTGCCCTCGATCGTCTGGTGCTCGAGAGCGCGGCCACACCGAGCGCGGCCACATCGAATGCGGTGCCGAGCGTCGAACTGCGCTCGCAATCACGGCTTCTGTACCAGGCCGACGTCCAGGGCGCGACGGGTCCGTTCTGGCTGATCCTGCACGAGAGTCTGAGCGACGGATGGCATGCAACGATCAAGGGCGTCGACCTCGGCGCACCAACGATGATCGACGGGTACGCGAACGGATGGCTCGTCGATCCGACACGGTTCGGTTCGGACTTCCGAGTGAAGTTGCAGTGGACGCCGCAACGCGTCGTGTGGGTCGCGATTGCCGCTTCGGCGTTCGCGCTGGTGGTGTTGGTCGTCGTCGCGTTGGTGTTGTGGCGACGCGAGGCGCGCGCGACTGATGGTCGCCCACGCTGGACCGCCGACGTGCGTGGACCCACGCCGAAGGTCGAGATTCGATCAGCTGAGGGCCGACCCGTTGGCGTACGCCGCGCGCTGCGCGACGCCGCGTTGTTCGGGGTGCTGGGTGGCGTGCTCGGCGGCGTAAGCGTGGCGGTGCCCGTCGCGCTGTTGGTGTTCATGGGCCGACGATTCTCTGCGGGCCGCATGGTGCTGCGTGTCGTTCCATGGGCGGCCTTCGTCTTCGTGAGCTTCTGGTACACGGCCAAGCAGTACCGAAACCACTACCCGCTCGGAGTCGAGTGGCCGCAGTCGTTCGCGGCGACGCACTCGATGGTGCTCATTGCAATGATGGTGTTGGTCGCCGACGCGGTGCTGTCGCGAGCGCATCCTGCGTCGCCGGCCACGTCGCGCGACCCCCTGGCCGACCCAGCCGGCTGAGGGAGATACCGCTGGATCTACACTCTCGACATGGCTGGTCCCCCCGTTGTGCTGCTCCACGGTTTTGCCACGACGTTCGACAGCACCTGGCGTCATAACGGGTGGGTTGATCTTTTGACCGAGGTGGGCCGCGAGGTTGTCGAGATAGATCTCCTCGGGCACGGCAACGCTCCGAAACCGCATGATCCCGCGGCCTACGCAGAGCTCGAAACGCGGGTTCTCGAGGAACTTCCCGATGAGGCGGTCGACATCATCGGGTTCTCCATGGGAGCGCGTACGACGTTGGTGTGTGCGGCCCGAGCTCCCCAGCGCTTCCGCAAGATCGTCGTCGCCGGCGTCGGTGCCAATCTGTTCTCGCGCGAGCACGATCGCGGCACGCGGATACGCGACGCGGTTCTTGGCCGGGCCGATCCCGACGACCGCGAAGCGTTGTACTTCTCGAGGCTCGCCGAAGCAGAGGGTATGGATCGGCTGGCGTTGGCGGCCTGCATCTCGCGCACCGGAGGCGCGGAGTTCTCGGCGCAGTACCTTTCGCCCGTTACCCATCCGGTGCTGGTGTGTTTGGGTGATCGCGATTTTGCCGGCCCACCGGATCCTCTCGTCGATGCACTCGCAAACGCGACCTTGAAGGTGCTGCGTGGCGTCGACCACTTCGCGACTCCCAAGGACTTCGGTTTCATGGATGCAGCGTTGCGCTTCATCGACGCCGTGTGACGGGTTTCGTCACGCGTCGCAGGCGGACAATCTCTCGGTTTGGGCAGTTCGTGCACAAGCAAGCGTTCGGGGGGGGACCCCGGCGTGATCCCGCCGACAAGGGGCGGCCGACCCAGCTCAGACCGGTGATTAGGGTGGAGGGATGCTGTTGACGAGCTTCGACGACTACCCGATCCATCAGATGCCGGTTCCGGTGGCCCAGACGGGGACCTCCGACCGCAATCACTACGACCGCTACTTCTTCAACGGGTATCTACCCGAGGGTGAGGTGTTCTTCGGTGGCGCTATGGGGATCTATCCGAATCGGCAGGTGATCGATGCGGCGTTCAGCATCGTGTACCAGGGCCGACAGAAGAACCTGCACGTGTCGGGGCGAGCGCCCCTCGATCGCGCTATCACCGAGGTCGGTCCGATTCGCGTCGAGATCATCGAACCGATGAAGCGCATCCGCATGATCGTGCAGGGCGGCGAGCACGGCATCGAGGCCGATGTCACGTTCGACGTGCGCTCGGTGGCCATTGCCGAGGAGCGCCAGACGCGCAACAGCGGCGCGATCCAGCTCATGGACGTCACGCGGTTCACCCAGAACGGCACCTGGGAAGGATGGGTGGCCATCGACGGCACGCGCATCGAGATAGATCCGCGGGTCGCGCGGGGTACCCGCGATCGCTCGTGGGGCATACGCGGCGTGGGCGAACCTCAGGGCGGCGTGCCGAACACGCGCATGCCGCAGATCTTCTGGCTGTGGGGCCCGTGCAACTTCGACGACGAGTGCACCTATATAGCGATCTTCGATGACGCGGAGGGCACGCGCTTCTATCAGCACTCGCTTGTCGCTCCTGTGCGAACGCATCGTGATGATCCGCACATCGATCACGGCGGCATCGCACAGAAGTTCCGCGACACCCCGTTCTCGATCGACTATCAGTCGGGCACGCGACGTGCCCGTACCGCGCGCATGGAGCTTCACCCCTACGGGACGGGCGCAGTGCGCGAACTCACCTTCGAGACGCTCTACACGTTCCAGATGTGCGGCATCAGCTACTCACACCCCGAGTGGGCCCACGGCACGTGGAAAGGTGAGCTCGCGGTCGGCGTCGACGAGTGGAACCTGGCCGATGTCGACACCCTCGCGCCGCACAACCTGCACATCCAGAACTTCTGTCGCGTGTCGCTCGATGGCAAGCCCGGTTGGGGCGTGCTCGAGCAGATCGCGATCGGTCCGCATCACCCGACCGGGCTCACGGGCGCGCTCGACCCTGCGTGACAACGCTGAAGCAGCGTCGAGTCATGACCTGTGCACGAGCACTGCGGCTGGCTCCGGGCGCACCAATCTGCTCGGGCCCGAACCAGAGGTCTGCGCCCGATTACCTCAGCTGCTCCGTGGTGGGCGTGATCGGGGCGGGGAGTTGCGTCGAGCCCATGAGCCAGGCGTCGGCCGCGGCTGCGGCCGAGCGACCTTCGGCGATGGCCCAGACGATCAGCGACTGACCGCGACCCATATCGCCGGCGACGAAGACCCCATCAACGTTGGTGGCGAAGTGGTCGTCGCGGGCGACGTTGCCGCGGACAGTCAGATCGACGCCGAGGCCGTTGAACAGTGCACTGCGCTCGGGGCCCACGAAGCCCATGGCCAAGAACACGTAGTCGGCGGGGAGCTCGACGTCGGAGTCGGCGACCTTGTCGAAGCTCATGCGACCGTCGGCGAACGTCTGCTCGACGCGATGGGCCCGCAGCGCGGTGAGGCGCCCGTCTGCGTCGCCGAGGAAGCACTCGGTGTTGATGGCGTATTCGCGCTCACCGCCCTCTTCGTGGGCCGAGGCAATGCGGTAGAGCATCGGGTACGTGGGCCACGGCATCGACGCCGAGCGCTCCTCGGGCGGCTTCGGCATGATCTCGAACGACGTTACCGAGGCTGCACCTTGGCGGTGCGCGGTGCCGATGCAGTCGGCGCCGGTGTCACCGCCACCGATGACGATCACGTGCTTGCCCCGCACATCGATCGGCGAGACGTCCATGTCGCCGTGCTGTACGCGATTCGAAAGGGGCAGGTACTCCATGGCCTGGTACACGCCCTGCAGATCGCGTCCCTCGATCGGGAGGTCGCGCCACTGCGTGGCCCCACCGGCAAGCACGATCGCGTGGAAGTCACGCCGTAGGTCGTCGGCGGTGATGTCGACCCCGACGTTGACGCCGGTGCGGAAGATGGTTCCCTCGGCGCGCATCTGCTCGAGTCGGCGGTCAATGACGCGCTTTTCCATCTTGAACTCGGGGATGCCATAGCGGAGCAGGCCACCGATGCGATCGGCGCGCTCGAACAGCGTGACTTCGTGGCCGGCGCGGGTGAGCTGTTGCGCCGCTGCGAGCCCGGCCGGCCCGGAGCCGACGACCGCAACGCGCTTGCCGGTTGTCTCGCGGGCGAGGATCGGCGTGACCCACCCTTCGTTGAACGCGCGCTCGATGATCTCGACTTCGACCTGCTTGATCGCAACAGGATCTTCGTTGATCCCGAGGACACAGGCGGCTTCACACGGCGCCGGGCAGAGCCGGCCCGTGAACTCGGGGAAGTTGTTGGTCGCGTGGAGCCGTTCGATCGCGTCGCGCCAGTGACCCCGGTACACGAGGTCGTTCCAGTCGGGGATGATGTTGCCGAGCGGGCAGCCGTTGTTGCAGAACGGGATGCCGCAGTCCATGCAGCGGCTGGCCTGCTGGACGAGCTTCTCGGTCGCGAAGGGCTCGTAGACCTCTTTCCAGTCGCGTAGCCGCACCGGAACCGGCCGGCGGGTCGGCGTCTCGCGTGGATGGTTGAGGAAACCTCGGGGATCTGCCATGGTCGAGTCCTGTCTCAGCCGTGCGCCGCGGCCATGATGGCCTCGATCTCGTCGGCCCCGATCGCACGCGCGTTGCGGGCGGCTTCGAGGACCCGCTTGTAGTCCTGGGGCATCACCTTGACGAACCGTTCGCTGTCGTGGGCCCACCGGGCCAGGATCCGTGTACCGACTGTGGATCCGGTCTCGGCGACGTGGCGGGCAATGTACTCGTGCACCCATTCGAGGTCGTCGGCATCGAGCGCTTCGAGGTCGACCATTTCGGGGTTCACGCGCAGGTGGAAGCGGGCATCTTCATCGAAGACGTAGGCCACGCCACCCGACATGCCGGCGCCGAAGTTGCGGCCGGTGGGGCCGAGCACGATGGCCCGACCGCCCGTCATGTACTCGCATCCGTGATCGCCGACGCCCTCGACCACCGCGATCGCGCCTGAGTTGCGCACGCAGAAGCGCTCGCCGACCAAGCCTCGGATGTACGCCTCACCGCTGGTGGCGCCGTAGAGGATGACGTTGCCTGCGATGATGTTGTCCTCGGCGATAAAGGACGCATCGAGCGGCGGGCGCAGGGTGAGGCGGCCGCCTGACAGACCCTTGGCGAAGTAGTCGTTCGCGTCACCCTGCAGGCGCATCGTGATGCCCCTCGGCAAGAAGGCGCCGAAGCTGTTGCCGGCCGAGCCGGTGAAGGCGATCTGGATGGTGTCATCGGCGAGTCCGTTGCCACCCCAGCGTCGGGTGAGGGTGCTGCCGAGCATCGTGCCGACGGTGCGGTTGACATTGCGGATGGGAAGCTCGATCGACACGGGTGTGCCATCGGCGAGCGCGTCGGCCGCCAACTCGATGAGCGTGTTGTCGAGGGCACGTTCGAGACCATGGTCTTGGCTGCGGACGCACTTGGACGCCTGACCGACCCACGGTGAATCGGGGAGGTGCAGGATCGGCGATAGGTCGAGCCCTGCAGCCTTCCAATGGCCGATCGCGTCGGTGGTGTCGAGCAGGTCGACTCGTCCGATCGCTTCGTCGAGCGACCGCAGACCGAGCGAGGCGAGGTGCTCGCGCACCTCCTGCGCGATGTATTCCATGAAGTTGACGACGAACTCGGGCTTGCCGCTGAAGCGCTTGCGGAGCTCCGGGTTCTGGGTGGCCACGCCCACCGGGCAGGTGTCGAGGTGGCAGACGCGCATCATGATGCAGCCGGACACCACCAAGGGAGCGCTCGCGAATCCGTACTCCTCGGCCCCGAGGAGCGCGGCGATCATCACGTCGCGTCCGGTCTTGAGCTGCCCATCGGCCTGCACCACGATGCGGTCGCGCAGACCGTTGAGGAGCAGCGTCTGCTGGGTTTCGGCCAGGCCGAGCTCCCACGGGGTGCCGGCGTGCTTGATGGAGGTGAGCGGCGAGGCCCCGGTGCCGCCGTCGTAGCCTGAGATGAGCACCACGTCGGCGTGGGCCTTCGACACGCCGGCCGCGACCGTGCCGACACCAACCTCGGCTACGAGCTTGACGTGCACGCGGGCCTGCGGGTTCGCGTTCTTGAGATCGTGGATCAACTGCGCGAGATCCTCGATGGAGTAGATGTCGTGATGCGGCGGCGGTGAGATGAGGCCGACGCCCGCGGTGGAGTGCCGTGTGGCGGCGATCCACGGGTACACCTTCTTGCCCGGGAGCTGGCCACCCTCGCCGGGTTTTGCACCCTGGGCCATCTTGATCTGCAGATCGTCGGCGTTGACGAGGTATTCGCTCGTGACCCCGAAGCGCCCCGACGCCACCTGCTTGACCGCCGAACGCCGGAGGTCGCCGTTGGGATCGCGCACAAATCGATCTGCGTCCTCGCCGCCCTCACCGGTATTGGATTTGCCGCCGATGCGGTTCATGGCGATGGCCAGGGTCTCGTGCGCCTCCTTCGAGATCGATCCGTAGCTCATGGCGCCGGTCGAGAACCGCGTCACGATCGACGCGACCGACTCGACCTCTTCGATCGGGACCGGGGTGACGGCCTCGTCGCGGAAGCGGAACAGGCCGCGGAGCGTGGCCAAGTTCTTCGACTGATCGTCGACGTTGCGCGTGTACTCCTTGAAGACGTCATAGCGCCCCGACCGCGTGGCGTGCTGCAGCTTGTAGACCGTCTCGGGGTTGAAGAGGTGGTATTCCCCTTCGCGCCGCCACTGGTATTCGCCGCCGTACTCGAGATCGCGATCGGCACGCTCGGAGGGGTTCGCCGCGTGGGCAAGCTCGTGGCGGGCGGCGACGCTCTGGGCCAACACCTCGAGACCCACGCCGCTGATGCGGCTGACTGCGCCGGTGAAGTACTCGTCGACGACCTCGCGGCTGACGCCGAGCGCCTCGAAGATCTGCGCGCCCGTGTACGACTGCACGGTGGAGATGCCCATCTTGGACATGACCTTCAAGATGCCGGTGGTCGCTGCCTTGATGTACTGCGCATGCGCCTTGAGCTTGTCCATGGCGGGCGTGAACCCGTTGAGCCCGTGATCGATCAGCTGGTCGATCGACGCGAACGCGAGATACGGGTTCACGGCCGCGGCGCCGAACCCGACGAGCAGGCACAGGTGGTGGACCTCGCGAGCCTCGCCGGTCTCGACGACGAGTCCGATTCGAGTGCGGGTTTTCTCGCGAATGAGGTGGTGGTGCACGCCGGCCGTGGCGAGCAGCATCGGGATCGGCGCGAGCGCAGCGGTGGTGCCGCGGTCGGAGAGCACGAGGAAGGTCGCGCCTCCGGCGATGGCCCTCGAGGCCTGCTCGCGGACGTCTTCGAGGGCGAGGCGAAGACCCTCGCCACCATCGGCCACCGGGTACAGGCACGAGATGACGACCGTCTTGAAGTCGCTGAGGCCACCGGGACCGTCGATACCGATCAGCTTGGCCAGCGCGGCGTCGTCGATGATCGGCGACCGTAGGAAGACCTGGCGGCAGGAGTCGGGGCCCGGTGCGAACAGGTTGCCTTCGGGGCCGAGCGACCCGCCGACGGCAGTGACGAGCTCCTCGCGGATCGCGTCGAGCGGAGGGTTCGTGACCTGGGCGAACAGCTGTTGGAAGTAGTCGTAGAGCAGCCGCGGGCGCTTCGACAACACGGCGATGGGTGTGTCAGTGCCCATGGAACCGAGCGCCTCTTTGCCGCCGATTGCCATGGGTGCGAGCAGGATCTTGAGCTCTTCGTGGGTGTAGCCGAAAGTCTGCTGGAGCTGTGTGGTCTGACCCTCATCGCGTCGGGCCATCTCGCGGGGGGGAAGGTCGTCGAGCTCGACCAAGGACTGGTCGAGCCACTCCTGGTAGGGCCGGGCGAAGCAGAGCTCTTCTTTGATCTCGTCGTCGCGGACGATGCGTCCCTTCGACGTGTCGATGAGGAACATCTTGCCCGGCTGCAGCCGGCCCTTCTCGACGATGCTCGACGCCGGCACATCGACCACGCCGACCTCGGAGGCCATGACGACGAGACCGTCGTCGGTGACCCAGTAGCGCGACGGGCGGAGACCGTTGCGGTCGAGAACGGCTCCGATGACCGTGCCATCGGTGAACGCGATCGACGCGGGACCGTCCCATGGCTCCATGAGCGACGCGTGGAACTGGTAGAACGCGCGGCGCTCGGGCGAGATGAGATCGTCGTTCTCCCAGGGTTGCGGGATCATCATGAGCACGGCCTCGGGCAGCGAGTAACCGCCCATGTGCAAGAGCTCGAGCGCTTCGTCGAAGCTCATGGTGTCGCTGCCGCCCGGCGTGCAGATCGGGAACAGTCGCGACAGGTCACCGGGGATGAGGTCGGTCTTGAGGAGCGACTCGCGTGCCGCCATCCAGTTGCGGTTGCCCTGCACGGTGTTGATTTCGCCGTTGTGCGCGACGTAGCGGTACGGGTGCGCGAGCGGCCACGACGGGAACGTATTGGTGGAGAAGCGGCTGTGCACCAGCGCCATGGCCGATTCGACCCGCTCATCGGCGAGGTCGGGGAAGAACGGCGCGAGTTGCATCGTGGTCAACATGCCCTTGTACACGAACGTGCGACAGGACAGGCTGGGGAAGTAGACGCCGTCGTGCGCGGCCGACATGCCGCCCATGGCCTCGTTGAGTTCGTCGCCGCCCGCCGGCAGGTGGATCTCGTGCTCGAAACGCTTGCGCAGCATGTAGGTGGCGCGGTCGAGCGCGATGCCTGAGAGGTTCTTGCCGCTGACGAACAGCTGGGCGAAGTTCGGCATGGTGCGCACGGAGCCGACACCCAGGATGGACGGGTCGGTGGGCACGTCACGCCACCCGAGCACCTCGAGGCCTTCGTCGGCCACGATCTTCTGGATGGTCGCGACGGCCAGGCGTGCGGTTTCGTGATCCTGGGGCAAAAACGCGATGCCGGTGGCGTAGTGGCCTGCGGGAGGCAACTCGAACTCGACGACGTCGCGGAAATAGCGGTCGGGCAACTGGATCAGAATGCCCGCACCGTCGCCGGTGGCCTCGTCGGCGCCGGCCGCGCCGCGGTGGTCGAGGTTGCAGAGGGCGCCGACACCGAGTTGCACGATCCGATGGCTTTTGCGGCCCTGGAGATCGACCACGAAACTGACGCCGCAGGCGTCGTGCTCGAAGCGCGGGTCGTAGAGCCCCTGCGCAACGGGCGACGAGACGAACGGCACCGGGTTCGGGGTTACTCGTTGCATCGAAGGCCTTCCTCGGGTTCCTCTGTCAGACAGACGTGGGTGAGACGTTGACTGGCTCGAGGGACGACGCTGGCCCTACCTGCCGAGTAAGGAATGTTATCGGGAGGGAAGGGCGTCCGACTACTCGATAACGGTCACCAGCGCGCGAGAACCACAAGCCAAGCCCGTCCGCGAGGCAAGATATCCGCATGCCCCGCCCCGATCCCGCCAGTTCCGACGCGTTCGCTCGCGACCTCTGCCGATTCATCGGAGCGTCCCCCTCCCCCTTCCACGCCGTCGAGTCCGCAGTCGCACGGCTGCGGGAAGGCGGGTTCACCGAAGTGCCGGGTGACGCTTCATGGCGCCTCGCCGCCGGTGGGTGGTTCGTTCGGCGCGGGGGCTCGCTCGTCGCGTTCCGTCTCCCCGAGAGCCCACTGCGCCGCTACCGCCTCATCGGGGCGCACACCGACTCACCCAACCTGCGTATCAAGCCGCTCCCCGACCGGTCGAGCGCGGGGGTGGCCCAGCTCGGCGTCGAGGTGTACGGCGGCGTCCTCCTCAACTCGTGGCTCGATCGCGACCTCGGGATGTCCGGACGCGTGGTGCGCCGAGACAACGGGCAGCTGCGAGAGACGCTCTTCGCGGTCGACGAACCGATCCTGCGCATCCCGCAGTTGGCGATCCACCTCGACCGCGATATCAACGAGCGCGGTCTCCTGCTCAACAAGCAGGCGCACCTGTCACCGATGTGGTGCTCGGCCGGGCCCGACGTTCCGTCGTTCCGCTCCTGGCTCGCCGGGTTGGTCGACTGCGCACCCGCGTCCATCGTGGGTTGGGACGCGATGCTTCACGACACGGCGGCACCAGCCATCGTCGGCATGGCCCGCGAGTTCATCAGCTCGGCCCGCATTGACAACCTGCTGTCTTGTCATGCCGCGGTCACCGCCCTGTGCGCCGCCCCCACCGACACGGACACCGCCGAGGCGCAGGTCATCGCACTCTTCGACCACGAGGAGGTCGGCTCCACCTCTGACCGCGGGGCCGACGGCTCGTTCCTCGGATCGGTCCTCGAACGGGTGAGCGCCTCACAGGGCCTCGGCCGACCCGAGCATCTGGCGGCTTTGGCCGCGTCGCACTGCGTCTCGGCCGACTGCGCGCACGCCACGCACCCGAACTACGCCGACCGGCACGAACCCGACCACCCAATCGCCTTGAACGGTGGGCCGGTCGTCAAGGTGAACTCGTCGATGCGCTACGCGACCGACGCGGCCTCCGCGGCACCCTTTCTCGAGGCGTGCGCGCGGATTGGAACCGATGTGCAGTGGTTCGTCACGCGCAGCGATCTGGCCTGCGGGTCCACCATCGGGCCGGTCGCCGCCGCCCAGCTCGGAATCGCGACGGTCGATGTCGGCGTCCCACAGCTCGCAATGCACTCGATCCGCGAACTGTGCGGCGTGACCGACGCGGCCGTGTTCGCCTCGGTACTCGGCAGCTATCTCGGCTGATCGGCGTTGCCGGGCGGGGGGTACACGATCCCCCGATCGGTGATCACCAGATCGAGGGGAACGTCCCACGCCGACCGCTCGACCTCGCTCACCTGCTGCCAGTGGTACGCGAGACCGATGAGCAGCGGCGGTGTGCCGGATACCCGTCGCGTCGCGAACGTTCGGTCGTAGTACCCGGCTCCTGAACCTACGCGCGTCAACGAGGCGTCGAACGCCACGAGCGGCACGAGGACCACGACGAGGTTGTCGAGGTCGTCGAGCACCCACCGCGGCGCGTTCGCAGGCGGCACCGGTATGCCGTGATGACCCGGTTCGAGGACGGTGTCCGCGGTGTATGAAGCGAATTCGAGCGCCGAGGGCTGTGCTCGGTTGCGCACGACGGGAAGAGCGACCGCCGCGTGCCGGCGCCACGCAGCCCGCACGATGGGCGACGGGTCGAGCTCTCCGCGGCGCGCGACATAGGCCGCGACGCGGGCCGCAGTCGAGAGCGCAGGTACGGTCGCCGCGTTGGCTGCGACCGCAACGGCCGCGTCGCGACGCACCGACCGGGCGAGCGCGTGCCGTCGTGCGAGAACGCGAGAGCGATCGAAGTCGGCCACAGCATGCAGTTTGGCACACCGCGAGATTTGGTCAGAAGCGCGACAATGGGCTCGAATGAGCGACGGAGCGGCGGGAAGAAATCCGTACTCCGGGCGATCACGACTCTGGAAGGGTGAGCGATATGGGCAATTCGCACACGCCGTCAACCTCCGCCGAAGCGTCTGTCGTTGCGCCGCTGATCCCCCGGGTACAACCCGAGCTGGCGCAGTGGAAGGTTTTCCTGCACGCCGAGGACCGACGTTCCGCGGAGTTCCACTTCGCCCTGGCCATCGTCACCATCGGACTGCACCGCTCCGGTGATCTCGACGCCGCATGCGTGCTGCTCGACCACGAGCTCCGCCCGACCGACCATGTCGGGATCTTGTGCGCCGACGAGCTGAGCGTGCTGCTCTCCCCCGTCGAGTCGATCCAGCATGCCCAGAACTTGGTGCGGCGGCTCGACGCAGCGTTCGATCACGTCGCGATCGACACGCACATCGGCTGGGCGATGCGCAACGACGGCCACGGACTGTTCCACGCAGCGGCGCGCGCCGACGCGGCGATGCTCACCGCCAAAGGCCACGGCAACCTCGCGCCCGATCTCCCCAAGCGCTGACCACCGTCACGGCGCTACGTTCGGCCCATGCCGTTCGCCGCTGTTCGTGATATCGAGATTTACTACGAGATCCACGGCTCCGGCCCCCTCGTGCTGTCCATCAGCGGTTCGGGCAATGATCTCCGATCGAATCCGCTTCGGTCCGAAGGTGCGCTCGAGCAGCATTTCACGACGCTCGTGTACGACCAGCGCGGGCTCGGCCAGACCAGCAAGCCCGACGAGCCTTACACCATGGCCGACTACGCCGATGACGCCGCTGCACTGCTCGACGCGGTGGGATGGTCATCGGCCCATGTGGTCGGTCTCTCGTTCGGCGGCATGGTCGCGCAGCGCCTAGCGATCGACCATCCTGCGCGTGTCGAGCGGCTCGTGATGGGTTGCACCTCCGCTGGTGGTGTTGGTGGATCGTCGTTCGATCTCCGGCTGAACGACACCCTCGAACCCGACGCGCGCCGACGCGCATCTCTCGAACTGCTCGACAGCCGCTGTGATTTCACCGTCGACCCGCCGGTGATCGCGCCTGGGCTCGAGTCACTCGTCGCGCTGTTCACCCGACTAGTGGCTGCGGATCCCGATGATCCGGCACGCGCCATGGGCATGCGGCGCCAACTCGACGCTCGCGCCGATCACGATGCCTCGCCGGACCTCGGCCGGATCGTGTCGCCCACGCTCGTGATCGGTGGTCGCTTCGACCGGCAGGCGCCGCTCGCCAACAGCGAGTATCTCGCCGCGCGCATCCGTGGCGCGCGGTTGCTCGTGGCCGACGGCGGCCACGCCTTCATGCTGCAGGATCCCGCCGCTTGGCCGATCATCGTCGCGTTCTTGAACGCTTCCTGACCCTGCTCAGATGCGACGTTCGCGACCCTGCCAGTAGGGGTCCTTCAACTCTCGCGTTGCGAGCTTCCCCGACGGCAGCCTGGGTAGCGCGTCCGCGAAGTCGATCGACTTGGGCGCCTTGTAGTGGGCGAGTCGCTCGCGGGCGAACTCGATCAGCTCACGGGCGAGCGCGTCGGATGACGTGTGCCCGGGCGCAAGTTCGACGGCCGCTTTGACCTGCTCGCCCCATTCCTCGTCCGGTATGCCGAAGACGGCGACGTCGGCCACTGCGGCGTGCTCGGCGAGCGCTGCTTCGACCTCGGCGGGATAGATGTTCACTCCCCCGCTGATGATCATGTTCGTCGCACGGTCGGCGAGGTAGACGTACCCGTCTGGCTCGATTCGGCCCATGTCGCCCATGGTGAACAGCCCTGGTTCGAGGTACGCGCCATCGGTCTTGGCACCGTCGTTGTAGTAGCGGAACGGTCGCGGATTCGGACCCATGCGGCAGTACAACGTGCCGATTGCGCCCGGGGGAACAGGTCGGTTCGCGTCGTCGACGGAGATGATCTCGACATCGGGCAGGGCGCGCCCGACCGAACCGGGATGCTCGAGCCACTCCTGTGATGAGATGAGCGTGAACGTACCGGCCTCGCTGGTGCCCCAGTACTCGGTGAACACGGGCCCCCACCACTCGATCATGGACGACTTGGTCGGACGCGAGATCGGCGCGGCGCCGTGCATGACATAGGTGAGCGAGTCGCCGCGGAACGCGGCGCGACGAGCGGCGTCGACGCGGAGGAGGCGCACCATCATCGTTGGCACGAGATGCGTGTGCGCGATGCGGCGCGAGTCGATGAGCTCGAGCGTCTGCGCGGCGTCGAACTTGCCCATCATGGTGACCGGTGCGCCGTTGACGAGATCGAACAACGCGTAGCCGCCGACTGCTGCGTGATAGTGAGGACCCGTCAGCAAGTGTGATCCGCTCCCGTCGAGACCGACATTGCGGCCGAGTCGGCCGAGCAGCGCTAGGTACGCGTCGACGGTTTCGGGCAGGTCGCGCTTCACCCCCTTGGGGCGGCCCGTGGTCCCGCTCGTGTAGTGCATGCGCCCGCCCGGGCGGCCGTCGCGAGCGAACGGTGCCGACGAGGCGCGGTCGATCAACGCGTCGAGGTCGCGACCGACGCCGACGACGTGCGCCGCTGCGGCCGAACGGGCCAGATCGACGTGGGCGTCGTCGCACATCACGACTCGGGCGCCGGCGTCGGCGAGGACGTACTCGACCTCGCTTCGTTGCAGATGTGCGTTCACGGGCACCAGCCACACGCCGGCCAGCAGCGTGGCGAGGGAGAGCTCGAACCATTCGACCCGATTGTCGAAGATCGACGCCACGTGCGCCCCCGGCTCGACGCCCCAGGTGTCGCGGATGACGTGCGCCAACCGTGTCGAGCGATCGATGAGTTCGGCCCAGGTGCGAGTGCGGACGAGATCGTCGACTGCTATCTGGTCGGGAGAAACGGCCGCACGTTCGAAGATGTCCACGGGTATGTGACGCTAGACGCCGGTCGATCGAGTCGCGTACTGGCGTCATGATCGGTGCATGGCGTCGGTGCCTTGCGCGGGCTATGGGATCTGGCTCGTCGCCGTGTCACCCAACGAGACTTGGGCCACGGGACACGCAGAGGGGCGCGAAGCTGGAGTACAACCTACCAATAGGTAACCAGGAGAGGCCTCGCGAACCGCCCCTGCTGGGGCATGAGGAGGGGAAACATGTTGGCAAATCGCAGCGTTCGCTTTGCGGCCGGTTTGGCCCTGCTCGGCCTTCTCGTAGCCGCGTGTGGCAACCACGGGGGGTCCCACACTGCGAGTACCGGTGCAAGCACGGGGACTGCCGTCTCGTCGGGGGCAATTGGTGGCTCGTTCGGCGGCACGGCCACGCCGACGACCACTGCGGCCGCCCACCTGCTCGCCGCGCTGGGGGTCGACATCAAGAGGGATTGCCCCAGCGACTACAAGCCCGACCAAGGGGTCAGCGCAGGCGAGATGCTGATCGGCCAGAGCGTCCCGAAGACCGGAGCTAGCGCGACGTTGCAGCTGTTCACCACGGGCATGCAGGCGTACTTCGACTATGCCAACGCCGAGCTCAACGGGGTCAACGGCCGCAAGCTCAAGCTCGTCGCCCTCGACGACGGCTACGAGCCGGAGAACACGGTCAAGAACGTGAACGACCTCATCTCACGGGGCGTATTTGTCATGTCGGGCATCCTCGGCACCGCGAACAACCTTGCGGTACGCGACACGCTGAACGACAAGTGCATCCCGCACCTGTACCCGTCGACCGGCTCGCTCGATTGGGGCGACGTCGAGAACTATCCCTGGACCGTCTCTGGTGCAGCGATCCCCTACAACGTCGAGGCCAAGATCTGGGTCGAGCAGTTGAAGAAACAGTTTCCGAAAGGCGCG
Source organism: Actinomycetota bacterium (assembly GCA_009699605.1). Taxonomy (GTDB): domain Bacteria; phylum Actinomycetota; class Acidimicrobiia; order Acidimicrobiales; family WLNW01; genus WLNW01. Next base: position 43,939 of record WLNW01000007.1, read on the forward strand.
AACGTCGTGGCGCTCGAGAACGGCAACTCGTTCGGTGGTGACTACGAGGTTTGGTTCAAGAAGTACATCGAGGGCACCAACATCAAGCTGACCAAGGTCGAAAAGCACGACCCGCTCGTCACCGATGTCACCAACCAGATCACCACGCTTGCCGCCACCAAGGCCGATGTGGTCATCCACATGACCACCGGCTCCGCGTGCACCAACGCCATGAAGGCGGTAGGCGCGAGTGGTTGGAAGCCGGTGCAGATCGTGTCGGGCACCTGCAAGACGTCGATCTACTTCGCCGGCGCTGGCGACGGAGCCAAGGAGGCGCTGATCGTCGCGGCCAACAAGGAGATCACCTACGCCGAGTACGACGCCGACGCCGCGATCAAGACCTGGCGTGAGCAGTTGGCGAAGTACGCGAAGGACGCCCCGGCGGCCATCAGCCTGGTGCCCACCGGTTGGGTCTATGGCGAGATGCTCCGCGACGCGTTGCTGCGGGCCGAGAAGCTCCCCGGTGGACTCACCCGACCGAACGTGTTGCTCGCGGCCCGCAACACCGATTTCAAGTCGGTGTACTACTTCGACGGCGCGCAGGTAAAGCTCTCGGGCAAGACCGACACCTTCATGCTCGAAGCAGGCCGGGTCGAGAAGTGGACCGGCACCACCTTCCAGAAGGTCAGCGACCTCTACAACTTCGAAGGCACCACCAAGTACAAGCCATAGGCAACCCGCGTGCAACCTCTGGTTGCCTACCGGAGGTCCACGATCGTGCGGATGCCACGACCGGCACGCACATCGTCGAGGCCGTCGTTGATCTCGTCGAGTGGTCGGCGGAACGACACCATCGACTCGAGGTCGAGCGCGCCGCGACGCCACAGGGACATCAGCATCGGGATGGTTCGCGC
>WLNW01000070.1 GCA_009699605.1 Actinomycetota bacterium
CGCCCGAGAACGGGCGTCGGTGTTCCCGGGTCCGCCCGAGAACGGGCGTCGGTGTTCCCGGGTCCGCCCGAGAACGGGCGTCGGTAGTCCCGGTCGGTAGGATCCAGCCGTGGAGTACCAGTCGCTGTACCGGCGCTACCGACCCGGCAGGTTCGACGCCGTACGCGGCCAGCAGCACGTCGTGCGCGCCCTTCGCAACGCGGTCCGCGAGAACCGGGTCGCTCACCTGTACCTGCTCTCGGGCCCCCGTGGCACGGGCAAGACCACCCTGGCCCGCATACTCGCCAAGGTCCTCAACTGCGAGAACCCGGTCGACGGCGAGCCGTGCGGTTTGTGCGCCTCGTGCAAATCGGTCGAGAAAGGCACCTCGTTCGATCTCCACGAGCTTGACGCCGCGTCGAACAATCGGGTCGACGACATGCGCGACCTGCTCTCCAAGGTCGCGCTCGGCACCCCGGGCCGGACCAAGGTGTACCTCCTCGACGAGGTCCACATGCTGTCGTCGGGCGCGGAGAACGCGCTCCTCAAAACTCTCGAAGAGCCGCCCGACCACGTGATCTTCGTGCTCGCCACCACCGAGCCGCACAAGGTCGTGCCCACCATCCGGAGCCGGGCCCAGCACCTCGAGCTCACGCTGCTGCCAGCCGACGAGATGGCCGAGCATGTGCGCTGGGTCATCGAAGACGCGTCGCTCGACGTCGGGGCCGACATCGTCAGCCACGTCGTCCGCGTCGGCGGCGGCTCGGTGCGCGACACACTGTCGGCCCTCGATCAAGTGGTCGCCGCGGGTGGGATCTCCCACCACGACACGTCCAGTTCCGAGTTGCTCGAAGCCCTCGCCGAACGCGACGCCGGTCGCGCCGTGGCCGCCATCGCCGAAGCGCTGCGCATCGGCCGCGACCCGCGCGTCATCGGCGAGGCCTTCCTGGGCGTCCTGCGCAACGTGTTGCTCGTGTCGCTCGGCGCCACAAGCACCCAGCTCACCGAGGCCGAGCACGAACAGGCCGATGTGTTCGCACCTCGCCTCAGCGCGGCCACGCTCACGCGGGCACTCGAAGTGGTCGGCACCGCCCTCGTCGACATGCGCCAGGCTCCCGACCCGCGCGTCGATCTCGAGGTGGCGCTCGTCCGGCTCACCAAGCCTGCGGCTGACACCACACTCGCCTCGCTCGCCGAGCGGATCACCCACCTCGAACGTCAACTCGCCGAGGGCGATCGCGCGACCGCGGCACCCACCGCGGTTCGGGCCGCCGCCACGACCGCGCTCCCTGCGACTGCAGTTCCCACGGCCGCGCCACCCGCGACGGCCGGTCCTGCGACCGAGCTGACAGCGCCGGCAGCTGACACCCCCCCTCGCCCGGGCCCGTCGCGCGGCGCGCGTGATTCGCCACCCGGTCGCCCGGGCCGTCCTAGCCCGGCGTCCGAAGCCCGTTCGCAGCTCGAGCGCACCAACCGCCCGCCGGCCCGCAGCGAGGCACCGCCAGCCTCCCCTGCGTCGATCCCTCCTCCGGCGCGCCCCGGTAGCACACCATCCTCGACCGCCGTCCCAACCGCCGTCCCGACCGCCGTCCCAACCGCCGTCCCGACCGCCGTCCCAACTGCCGTACGTCCGCTCGAGCTCGAGGCGATCCGCGGCGACTGGGACGCGGTGCTCGAGGCCATGCCTCGCAAGGTGCGTGTGCGATTCTCGGGAGTCGGCGTGCGCGAGGTTATCGACGGCACCGTGGTCGTCGCCTTCCCGAACGAGGTGCACCGTTCGCGTTGCGAGGAGTTCCGTCTCGACGTCGAGGTCGCACTCGCAACACGGTTCGGCACGCGAGCCCCCGTGCGCTTCGTCACCGACGAGACGGCAACCTCGCGTGCCGACGGTGGCGAACGAGCCGGTTCGGCTCCTTACGACGCCCCACCCGAGGCCGAGGCCGATGACGTGATCGATCTCGCCGAGCTCACCGACGCACCTCGCGGTGGCGGCATCATCGAACAACTCACCTCTGCGTTCCCGGGCGCGGAGCTGGTCGACGGCGACTGAACGAGGAGACCATGACAGACGAGATGGCGATGCCCGACTTCGGCAGTTTGCTGGGTCAGGCCCAGGCGATGATGGCCGCATCGGCGGAGGCCGCCGACGAGGTGGTCGAAGGGCAATCCGGCGGCGGGGTGGTCAAGGTCCGCGTCAACGGCCGCTTCGAGTTCTCCGCGGTCGAGATCGACCCTGCGACGGTTGATCCCACCGACGTGCCGATGCTCGAGGACCTCGTCCTCGCGGCGCTGCACGATGCCACGGCCCAGATCGGTGCCCGCCAACAGGAAGCGCTCGGCGGCCTCGGCGGTCTCGGCGGTCTCGGCGGGCTTCTCGGTGGCTGAGCTCCGAGCACCCGCACGGCGTCGCGTCGCTCGACGAGGCTGAGCCATGGCTTCGCTTTATGCCGGCCCGGTTCAGGACGTCATCGACGAGTTCGGGCGCCTTCCGGGGATCGGTCCGAAATCTGCGCAGCGCATTGCGTTCTACCTGCTGCGCGTGTCGACGCAGGAGGCGGTGCGCCTGTCCCGGGCCATCACGGAGCTGAAGGAACGCATCTCGTTCTGTCACACCTGCTTCAACATCGCCGAGGGCGACAGCTGTTCACTCTGCCTCGACGATCGACGTGACCGCACCGTCCTGTGCGTTGTCGAGGATCCGCCGGACATCGTCGCGGTCGAGCGCACCGGCGAGTTCCGCGGCCGGTATCACGTGCTCCAGGGGGCGATCAGCCCCATCGAAGGTATCGGCCCCGACCAGCTGCGGGTGCGCGAGCTCGTGGCGCGCCTCGAGCCGGAGGGCGTCGAAGAGGTCATCCTGTGCACCAACCCGAACATCGAGGGCGAGGCGACGGCGATGTACCTCGCTCGGCTGCTGAAGCCGCTCGGGCTGCGCGTCACCCGCATCGCGAGCGGTCTGCCGGTGGGTGGCGACCTCGAGTATGCCGACGAGCTCACCCTCGGGCGGGCCCTCGAAGGCCGCCGACGCATCGACGGCTGATCGACCCCGATCTGGCCTGGCCTGGCCTGGCCTGGCCTCGCCTGCGCCGGCTCGCGGCCATGGTCACCCGCACCATGGCCGCGAGGTCGGCTCAGGGTTGCAGGCCCTTGAGGGCGTTTCCCACGGCATCGTTGACCATGCGGGAGAGTGCGTCGCCCTGGGCGCTGCCAGCCATCGACGCCGGGCCTCGCCAGGGTTCGTCCGCGTCGTTGGGGTCGTTGGGGTCGTTGGGGTCGAGGTCGATCACCGCGGCGCCCGCCGCGTCGTTCCACGGCGCAACGCGGTCGATGTCGATGGTCGGATCCTCGGTGGCGAGCTCGAGCTCGGCTGCTTGACGGCCGGCCACCCGACCGATGGCGACCCGGATGTCGGCCGACGCAGCGACCAGTCGGTCGTGCACGTCGCGCTCGGCGCTGAGCAGCTTGTCGAGGCGGCCTTGCGCCTGGGCAATGACGGTGGTGCTGCGTCGCCGGGCCTCGTCCTCGGCCTGGCCGAGTTGGGCCTCGGAGCGAGTTTCGGCGTCGTCGAGCAGCGCCGCGGCCTGGGTCTCGGCTGCGGAGGTGACCTGTTCGGCGCGGGCCTGTGCGTCCGCCAGGACGGACGAGGCCTGCTCCTCCGACTCTTTCTTGGCCTGCGTGATGCGTTCGGTCTCGGAAGCCGCGAAGGCTTCGGCCGCGTCGCGGGCGCGCTTGGCGGCCGCTCGGTCGTCCGCGGCCGCGGCGAAATGGTCGGCCGCGTCGCGTTCGGCCTTGGCGCGGGTCTCGATGGCGTAGGCATCGGCCTCGGCGCGGGTTTGCTCGGCGTCGGTTTGGGCGGAGGTCGTGATGGACTCCGCCGAACGGTGGACGCTCTCGAGGACGCTGGCCACCTCGTCACCGAGGCGGGCGAAGGCCGGCGTGGCTTCGGTTTGGCGTTGTGCGTCGGCCACCTCGGCCAAGAACCGCTTGACCTCGTCAGGCGAGTAGCCCTTGCGGGACGTGCCGAACTGGCGCTTCTCGATGTCGTCGGGGGTCAGGGCCATGCTCGCCAACTTTCACGATACGTGCGTACGAACACCACTTTCACACACGGAGGGTGAGATTGGGAATGGGTCGCCCGGCTCCGACACGGATCTGGTCGAGCCGATTTCGTACACTTCGTGATCGACGCGTCGTCGACGCGCGCCGAGGAAGGCCACAAGTGCTGCTGACCGAGATTGATCACGTTGCCATCGCCGTCCATGACCTCGAAGCGGCGATCGCCTATTACGCCGCGGCCTTTGGAGCCGAGGTTCATCACCGGGAGATCGTCGAACGCGATGGCGTCGAGGAGGCGCTGTTGAAGGTCGCCGACTCGTACGTGCAGCTCACCCGGCCCACCCGTCCCGATTCCCCCATCGCGAAGTACCTCGAGAAGCGGGGCGAGGGCCTGCACCACATTGGCTACCGGGTCGACGACTGTGCCGCAGCCCTAGCATCCGTGGTGGCCGCCGGCGGCAAGGCCATCGACGAATCACCCCGTCCCGGCTCGCGGGGCACGACCGTTGCGTTTGTGCACCCGAAGGGCAGTTTCGGCACGCTGATCGAGCTCGTCCAGGAGTAGCAGGAGGGGCCCGTCGGCCATTCGGGCCGGCTCAGCCCCAGGTCGGGGACCGCTTCTCGGTGAAGGCCTGCAGGCCTTCCTGGGCGTCGGGCAGCATCGCGTTGGCGGTCATGATCTCGTTCATAACCTCGTACGCCGACGGCTCCGAAAGGCCGGCCTGGTGGTAGAAGGCCGACTTCCCGAGGTTCGTCACGAGCGGGCTGAACTCGAGGATCTGGTGGGCGAGGTCGTCGACCGCGGCGTCGAGCTCGTCGCGGGGCACCACCTGGTTCACGAGCCCCCACGCCAGCGCGGTGGGCGCGTCGATCGAGCGAGCGGTGAGCAACATCTGCATGACCCGCTTCTGGCCGATCGCCCGCGAGATCGGCACGAGCGGGGTCGAGCAGAACAGCCCCAACCGCAGGCCGGGGGTGGCGAAGGTGGACTGCTCGGTGGCGACGGCGAGATCGCAACCGGCGACTAGCTGGCAACCGGCGGCAGTGGCCACGCCGTCGACCGCGGCGATCACCGGTTGGGGAAGGCTGCGGAGCAGCTGCATGAGCGAGCTGCAGGCGCCGAACAGGTCGCGGTAGTAGGCCTCGTCGCGTCCGACCATCTCGGCGATGTCGTGGCCGGCGCTGAACGCCGGGCCGGTGGCCGAGAGCACGATCACGCCGACGTCGGGGTCGCCGCCGAGCGTCGAGAACTCGACGTAGAGCTCCTCCAATAGCGTTCGACCGAGCGCGTTGCGCCGAGCGGGATTGGCGAGTTGCACACGGGCGATGCGTCCGTCTCGCTCGACGTTGACGTGAGATTGAACCATGGCTGGAGCGTACCGGTGGCTAGGACCCCGACCCGGGGCCATGGCCGCGACGGCGCAAACGTGGGTCGAACGCGTCAATCGCCTGGGCCGTCGGACCCAATGGGCTCAGGGTTGGACGAACGCGACCGAGGGTTCACCGTGGACTCGAACACACAGACAAAGGGCCCGTACCGCGAGGTTCTCGACTGGTTGACCGAACAGGTGGACCGGCTCGACGATCACGCCCGTGAGCTCACCGAGCAGACCGAGCAGCAACTGCTGTCGCCCGACGAGATCGAAACGCGCAGCCGCGGCATCGTCGAGGCGCGTGCCTGGCTGGCGGAGCAGTTGGCCCAGGCCTTGCAGGCTCGAGGGACGGCGCTCGCAGCCTGAGCGCGGCTCGGTGGCCGCTGTGCGAGGCTCGATGGATGCATGTGCACCTGGTCGACGGCACCTACGAGCTGTTCCGCTACTACTACGCGCTTCCCTCGCACGTCACGGCCGCGGGCATGGAGGTCGCGGCCACGCGAGGAGTGGTGGGTACCTGCCTGCAGCTCCTCGAGGAGGGTGCCACCCACGTGGGTGTGGCCACCGACCACATCATCGAATCGTTCCGCAACGGCATGCTCGACTCGTACAAGGACGGCAGCGGCGTCGATCCACTGCTGCGGGCGCAGTTCGATCTCGTCGAAGAAGTGCTCGCCGCAGCCGGCTTCACGGTGTGGCCGATGGTCGAGGTCGAGGCCGACGATGCGCTCGCTGCGGCTGCCGTAGTGGCCCATCACGACCCACGCGTCGAACGAGCGGTGATCTGCACACCCGACAAAGACCTCGGGCAATGCGTCACGCCCGATGGCCGGGTGGTGCAACTCGACCGGCGCAAGGCGACGTACTACGACTACGAGGGCGTGCGCGAGAAGTTCGGGGTCGCGCCCGAGTCGATACCCGACTACCTGGGCCTCGTCGGTGACACCGCCGACGGCATCCCGGGCATCCCGGGTTGGGGCGCGAAGAGCACCGCGCAGGTACTGGCCCGTTATCCGCACTACGAGGACATCCCGCGAGCCGTCGGTCAGTGGGAGGTGTCGGTGCGCGGCTCGGCCAAGCTCGCCGCCGCGCTCTTCGCTCGGTACGAGGACGCGCTGCTGTACCGCCGGCTGGCCACGGTCGAGCGGAACGTCGCCGTCGGGTCGGTCGACGAGTGGCGCTGGGCGGGCCCCACCCCCGAGTTCGCCGCGCTGTGCAAGGTCATCGAGGCGCCGAACCTGGTACGTCGCGCGGAGCGACTCGCGGGCCGGGCATGACGGGCTCGCCGTCAACGACGCATCGGTTCGGCGACGACCGCTTCAGCGGTTCGAGGATCTCGGGGAAGTAGCGCGTGAGCGGCCGCTCGTTGCATGAACCGAGTGCGCCAGCGCCACCCTCCAGTCCGGCTACGCGTCGAACTCGTACGAGGCCAGTTGGCCGAGCGCTTCCTCGGCGGTGCTCGCTCGTTGCAGCAACCGGCGTCCGTCGGGCTTCACGAACCCGACCTCGACCATGGAGTCGAGCAAGGTGAACAGGGGCGTCCAGAAGCCGTCGTCGTCGAGCAGGGTGATTGGTTTGCGCGGGGTGTGGAGGCGCAGCTGGTTCCACGTCGCGGCCTCGAACAGTTCGTCGAGGGTGCCGTAGCCGCCGGGCAGCGCGATGAACCCGTCGGCCAGTTCGTACATGGTGGTCTTGCGGTCGTGCATGCCGTCGACTACGCGGAGCTCGGTGAGGTTCTCGTGCGGGACCTCGCGACTGAACAACCCGTCAGGGATGACCCCGATGACCTCGCCCCCCGCATCGATGACCGCGTCGGCGAGCCGGCCCATCACCCCTATCTGTGCGCCGCCGTAGACCAGCCCGACCTGACGTTCGGCGAACAGGCGCCCCAGCGCATCGGTGAGGTCGTGGATGCCGGGCCGGTTGCCGTCGGCTGAGCCACAGAACACGCACACGCGTCGGATGGTTCGCATGGCGGGGCAACGTACCCGTCTTTGGCGCCTGGTTCGTGCTCAATTAGCCTCTGCAGCTATATGGCGCAGCATTCGATGAAGGAACGTCTCGAAGACCTCGAGCGACGCAAGAACGAGGCCCTGCACGCGGGTCCGGAGCGCTCCGTCCAGCGCCAGCACGAGAAGGGCAAGATGCTCGCCCGCGAGCGCATCGATTACCTGCTCGACCCCGGGTCGTTCCACGAGCTCGACATGCTCGCGCGCCACCGCGCCCTCGACAGCGGCATCGAGGAGCGTCCGTACACCGACGGCGTGGTCACCGGGTGGGGCACCATCGAAGGCCGCAAGGTCTTCTTGTTCTCCCAGGACTTCACCGTGTTCGGCGGGGCGCTCGGCGAGGTCTTCGCCGAAAAGATCCACAAGGTCATGGATCTCGCGCTGTCGGTCGGCGCGCCGATGATCGGCCTCAACGACGGTGCGGGCGCCCGCATACAGGAAGGCGTGGTCAGCCTCGACAGCTACGGCGGCATCTTCTACCGCAACGTGCAGTCGTCGGGCGTGATCCCGCAGATCTCGGTGATCCTCGGCCCGTGCGCCGGTGGCGCCGTGTATAGCCCCGCCATGACCGACTTCATTTTCATGGTGCGCGAGTCGTCGCACATGTTCATCACGGGCCCCGACGTCGTCAAGACGGTCACCGGCGAAGAGGTCACCCTCGAGGAGCTCGGTGGCGCCAAGTCGCACGCGTCGAAGTCGGGTGTGGCCACGTTCGTCAGCGAGGACGAGAAGTCCTGCCTCGACGACGTTCGCTACCTCTTGAGCATGTTGCCCGCAAACAACCTCGAAGAACCGCCGCGGGTCATTCCTTCCGACGATCCGAACCGTCGTTGCCCCGAGCTGTACGAGATCCTGCCCGACAGCGCGAATATCCCCTACGACATGAAGGACGTCATCGGCGCCGTTGTCGACGACGGTGACTTCTTCGAATACTTCCCCAACTGGGCCAAGTCCATCGTGTGCGGCTTCTCCCGCATCGACGGTCGTCCGGTGGGCATCGTCGGCAACCAACCGTTGATCCTCGCTGGCGTCCTCGACATCGAGTCGTCCGAGAAGGCGGCGCGGTTCGTGCGCACCTGCGACGCGTTCAACATCCCGCTGATCACCTTCGTCGACGTGCCCGGGTTCCTCCCGGGTGTCGATCAGGAGTACGGCGGCATCATCCGCCACGGGGCGAAGTTGCTCTACGCCTACTGCGAAGCCACCGTGCCCCGAATTCAGATCATCACCCGCAAGGCCTACGGCGGCGCGTACGTGGTCATGGATTCCAAGTCGGTCGGCTCCGACCTCTCGTTCGCCTGGCCTACCGCCGAGCTCGCGGTCATGGGCCCCCAGGGTGCGGTCGAGATCGTCTACCGCCGCGAACTGCAGGCTGCGGCCGATCCGGTCAAGCGTCGGGCCGAGCTCGTCGCTGAGTACACGGAGCGTTACGCGAACCCCTACATCGCGGCCGAGCGCGGCTACATCGACGACGTCATCGACCCCGCCGATACCCGCATCAAACTGGTGGCCGGTCTCGCACTGCTCGAGTCGAAGCGCGAGGAACTCCCGAAGCGCAAGCATGGAAACGTGCCGTTGTGAGCGACCCGGTCGTGGCGAACCTTTCCGTGTCGCCCGAGCCGTCCGATCTCGAAGCGGCGGCCATCGTCGCCGCCTATGACGCGCTGTGGCCGAAGCCTTTCGTGGCCGACACGCGAGGTGCTCGTGTCACGCCGGCATGGCGCTTCAGCGGTCGGTGGTGGGCGTCGCCGTTGCCGCTGCGCCGCGGTCGCCCGCGTTCCTAGCGCTCGCCGTCAGTCGACGTTCGCGACCTCGATGCGATCCTGGTTCCAGTCGCGGGCCGAGACCAGTGCGGCCTCGGCTCGCTGCAGCAGCTCCGACGAGCCGAACGCGTGGGCCGGATAGCAGGCGATACCGGCGCGCAAGGTGAGGCCTTGCTGGAGCTCGGTGATCGAGCGGCGGATGCGTTCGACGGTCCAGATCGCCCCGTTCTCGGAGGTGTCTTCGAGCACGAGGCCGAAGCGTCCGTCGATGAGCCGGCACGCAGTGTCGGCCTCGCGGAGCGTGGCATTGATCGTCTCGGCGACGAGCATCGGTTGTGCGCTCTGCGGGGCGTTGCTGCGCAGCCCTTCGATCACCTCGAGCAGCACCACCGCGACCGGCCGCAGATGACGGCGCGCTGCGGCGATGCGGGCATCGACCGCTACACGGAAGTAGTCCTCGCTGAAGAGCCCCGTGGCCTCGTCGATGAGCGAGTCGGAACGCTTGGCCGGCACCACGATCGGGGCACGGTTGGCCGCGTCGCGCTCGGCGGTGGCGAGCTGCTGGCCGAGGCTGCGCACGGCATCTTCGGCAGAGATGCGGGCCTGGACCTGCGCGGCGAGCGCCGTCTCGAGTTCGCCGAGCTGATGGTCGGGCGACGCTGCGCCGCTTTGGGTCGGGATGCGCAGCACGAGCGCGCCGACACCGAGCGCGAGCAGGCCGGCGGCCAGGCCGAACACGGGCGCGTCGAGCGCAAGCCCGAGAACGCCGAGCACCGCTGCGGCTGCGCCGATCTCGATCGGCAGAAGCGTCCGTTTGTAATTCATTGGTTCTCCATCGGCGTGCTCGACTCCGAAATGAAGGGGCGTTCGGCCCATTGGGGGCGACGCCCAACGAGGTGTGGAATCGTGCCACGTCGTAGCCGTTCACTGCGTGCATCGGCGCACCGGCGCGCGACGTGACCTGCTTTACGACGAACGAGCGCCGTGCGGCACAGTTTCGGGCCACGCCGAAGCGGACGCCACCGCCGCCGAAAGCCGAACGAGGTACGTCGGGCGCGACATCTCGTGCACACCGAGCGACTCGAGGTGGGGTGTCTGCCACTGCACGTCGAGCAATGTGTGCCCGGCGTTCGGGCCGGCGCGGAGGATCTCGACCAAGGCCATCAGCGCGACCTTCGATGCATCGCGCTGACGATGGAACATCGACTCACCGGCGAAGAACGCGCCGATGGCTACGCCGTAGAGCCCGCCGGCCAGCACGCCCGATTCGCGATCCCAGGCCTCGACGCTGTGGGCCCAGCCGAGCGCGTGTAGATGCTGGTACGCCGTGAGGACGCGCTTGTCGATCCAGCCGTGCGGCCGCCCTGGGTCGGCGCAGGCGACCGTGACCTCGTCGAAGACGGTGTCGACGCGGATCTCGAACCGCTTCGCCGATTGGCGCAGCGAGCGTGGCACGCGCAAGGCGTCGAGCTCGAGCACGGCCCGCGGCTCGGGCGACCACCAACCAATGGGCCCGCGCCGGCGCACCGGCATCGGGAAGAGGCCTCGGCGGTACGCCTCGAGCACGGTGCCCGGTTCGAGGTCGGCGCCGACGGCCACGAGGTCGTTCTCGTCGGCGGTGGACACGGGCGGGAACATCCACGGCGTCGCGGGTGGTTCGACCGGCACCCGCGCAGAGTACCAACCGTGCCGCTCACGAACCTTGCCGGTACGGTGAAACACGCGGCCGTCGGAGATGATCGCGCCGACGAACGAACGACGAAGGAGCACGATGGCCGGGCCGTTGGCATTGGTTGGGGGTAGCGAATGGCGCGACGGCTGCACCTTCGACGTCGAACTGTTGGCGGCGTCGGGGGGTACCACGGTCACGGTGCTGGCCACCGCAGCGGCCTACGAAGGCCCGGCGAAGGCCGTCGAACGGGCCACCCGATGGTTCGCGGGCATCGGTGCGCAGGTGCGCGAGGTCCCCGTGTACAACCGGGCCGCGGCCCTCGACCCGGCACTCGCCGCGGTCACCCGCAGCGCGACGTTTCTGTACCTGGCCGACGGTTCCTCCCAACACCTCCGATCCGTGCTGCTGGGCACGCCCGTGTGGGAGGCCATCGTTGACGCGTGGCGCGCCGGCGCGGTGCTCGCTGCGTCGGCCCAGTCCGCCACCGCGCTGTGCGATCACATGGTCGACAACCGGGGCGGTGCGTTCACCGTCGGCCTCGGGTTGCTCCAAGGGCTCACCGTCATTCCGCACTACGACCAGTGGTCACCGGACAAGCGACATCGCACGGTCAAGCTCGCCCGACCCGCCCTGGTCGTCGCCGGCGTCGACGAGCGCACGGCGCTCGTGCGCAACCCTGCCGGAATCTGGAGCATCAGCGGTGCCGCATCGGCAGTGTTCTTCCGGGGCGGCGCAACCGTCGGCGTCGACGCCCTCGCCGGGTTCTAGCGACGCCGGTGCCCTGATCCGAGCCGGCTTTGCCTGTCGGATCAGCCACAGTTGCGCGACCGTAGGTCGCACCTTCCAGCTCGTTGGCAAACCAGAGGTTTGGTAACGAAACGTCAGCTCTCGGTGATGGTCACCGAGGTCAGGCCGACCGGTTCCTTCGGCGGCACGCCGTTGTTCGCGCTGCTGCCGGCCGCGTCGAGGGCGGCGATTATGGCCTCCTGGCCGGACTTGGCCTGGCCGAACAAGGTGTAGCTCGGCGGCAGGGCCACGCCTTGGGCGCCGGTGATGATGAAGAACTGGCTGCCGTTGGTGTTCGCACCGGAGTTGGCCATGGCCAGCGAACCGACCTTGTACGAGTTCGCCGCGGGGAGCTCGTCGCCGAACTTGTAGCCCGGGCCTCCGGAGCCGGTGCCCAGGGGATCGCCGCACTGGGCCACAAAGCCCGGGATGATCCGGTGGCACGGCACCGCATCGAAGAACTTCGAGCGGGCCAAGGACACGAAGTTGTTCACCGTGATCGGCGCGGCCTTGGCGTCGAGATCGACCACGAGGTCGCCCTTGTTGGTCTTGATCGTGGCCGTGTAGCTCTTGGCCGGATCGATGCATTTTTGGAACGAGTCGCTGAAGGTGGTCTTGCGTTCGCCCGAGCGGTCGGTGGGCGGACACGCCGTGGTTCCGTACGCCGTGACGAAGGTCGTGGTGGTGGGCACCACGCCCGAGGCCCCGGTGGCCCTGGTGGTCGACAAGGCCGCGGTCTTGTCGTCACCCCCGCCGCGCAACACGAAGAACAAAGCCACGGCGACGATGAGGCCGGCCATGATCGCGTAGGTGCGTAGCTGCTGGCGCGACCGCTTCTTGCGGGCGGTTGCGACTGCTTCTTCGCGACGGCTTTGACGCCCGGTTTTTTGACGTTCACGTTTGGCGGTTCCCACGAGGGAGGAACGCTACCAACGCCACCGCAATTGAGTGTGCTCGGGGGGCCGGACAGTCGGTAGCGTGCTGCCCCGTGGCTTTGCTCGTCCAGAAATTCGGTGGCACATCGGTCGGCGACCCCGACCGCATTCGTGGGGTCGCCGACCACGTCGCGCGCTGTCGTCGCCGCGGCGATCAGGTCGTGTTGGTCATCAGCGCGATGGGCAAAGAGACCGACGAACTGCTGCGGCTCGCGGTCGACGTGTCGAAGACCCGCCCGGGTCGCGAGATGGACATGTTGATCACCGGCGGCGAGCGCAAGGCCTGTGCCCTGGTGGCCATGGCTCTCAACGACCTCGGGGTGCCGGCCGCGTCGTTCACCGGGAGCCAGGCCGGTTTCATCACCGATGCCACCCATATGAACGCCAAGATTCTCGAGGTCAAGCCCGACCGTATCCGCGAGGCGGTCGACCAAGGCATCGTGCCGGTGGTCGGCGGCGCGCAGGGCGTATCGATCGACCGCGACATCACGTTCCTCGGCCGAGGCGGTTCCGACACGACGGCCGTCGCGCTGGCCCACGCCCTCGGCGCCGACGCGTGCGAGCTGTACACCGATGTCTCGGGGGTGTTCACGACCGACCCACGCGTGGTGAGCGAAGCACGAAAGATGCTTACGGTCTCGTTCGACGAACTGCTCGAGATGACCGCCACCGGCTGTCCGAAGCCCGCGATGCGCTCGGTCGAGCTGGCCCGCAACTACGACGTCAAACTGCACGTGCGCTCCGCGTTCACCTGGGAACCAGGCACGTGGGTCACCAAGGAGGACCCGGCCATGGAACATGCCATCGTCTCGGCGGTCACCCACGACATGGGCGACGCCAAGCTCACGGTCAGCGGGGTTCCCGACCGCCCGGGCATCGCGGCGCGCATTTTCCGCCGCCTCGCCGATCACGACATCAACGTCGACATGATCGTGCAGAACGTGTCGGCGGCCGGCGTCACTGACATCTCGTTCACCTTGCCGGCCGATCAGTTGGCCACCGGCATCGCGGTGGTCGACGAGCTCCGCGGCGAGATCGGCGCAACGGGGGTTACGTCCGATCCCAACATCGCCCGCGTGAGCATCGTCGGAGCCGGGATGAAATCGAACCCGGGTGTCGCGGCCACGATGTTCGAGACGCTGTCGGCGGCGGGCATCAACATTGAGATGATCCAGACGTCGGCTATTCGGTTGACGTGTGTGGTGCGTGAGGATCAGGCGGAGCGGGCGGTGCAGGTGCTGCACCAGGCGTTCGAGCTGCACAAGGGTTAGTGGAAACCCGCTGGTGAGCGGGCTTCCACCGCCTGGATGCTCGATGCACTCGGCCACCAGTCGACAACGCTGATCACTGCCAGAACTGCCTCTCTCGTGTTCTCCCGATCGAAGGGAGTATCACGGTGGGAACACCAAACAGGTCAGTATCACGAGGGAACGAGGAGCAGATGCGTGACTGGTTCACGCATCTGCGAGCACGTCACCTCGGCAGCAACACCATCTACACCTACGAGTCGACGGCAGTGGCGCTGCTGCGTTTGAGCGGGGCTGCGAGCGGCGCTTTGCCGAAGCCTTCGACAGTCGCTCGGGACTTGGCCATGCTGCGGAGCCTCATGCTTGCTCCTTGGCGGCGAGATAAGCGGCGCCAAAAGCGGCGTCTCGGGTGTCGTCGGCTGCCACCTGGGCGGGGCTTCGGGCAGCTCGGTTGTCGGCGTAGCGGGTGGCGGCGAGTGCGCGGTCGAAGGCGGCGTCGGCTGCTACCTGGGCGGGGCTTCGGGCAGCTCGGGTGGCGGCGTCTCGGGTGGCGGCGAGTGTGGCGTTGTAAGCGATGCTGGCGGCGTGCCCTGCGAAGGTGCTCGGGAACGGTTGGGTGCGCCAATCGTCGGTGAAAATGCCATAGGCAGCGGTGCACGCTGCGTCGTGGATGACACGGGCGGCTTCGACGGCAGCGTCGTAGGCGGTACGGGCGTCGTCGAGGGCAGCCTTGTGGGCGGCGAATGCGGTCATGCTTGCTCCTTGGCTCGGGCG
>WLNW01000071.1 GCA_009699605.1 Actinomycetota bacterium
GCTGAGTGGGGTCAGCAGCAGCTTCACGATCTCGGCGGCGTTCGGCGCCCAGTTGTCGGGGAGCAGGATGACGCTGCCGCGGGCCGCGTTGGTGCGGTCGAAGAAGCCGGCCGCGAGGTCGGCGAGGATCTGCTGAGCCTTCGCGCTTCGGTCGGTCGAACGATCGAGCTGCACCACGGCGTTGGTGAGCCAGGTGTCGGCTGACGCAGCCAGTAGATCTTGATTCCCGGCGTCGCGTATGCGGAACGTCTGCGCGAACGGAGACGGGAAGTCGGTGGTGCGCAACCCCTCGAGTTGCGTATCGCGCACGATGAGGTTGGTGGCGCCTTCGCGGCGTAGCGAGTCGAGCGAGGCCGGCGAGTCGTAGGTGCCGAGCACGACGGTGCGCGACGAGATGTCGGTCGCAGTCAGACCCAGGGTGCGTGACAGGGTGTCGCGTCCAGCGCGCAGCATGAGTGCCACGTAGTCCTCGCGACCGGCGCGACGCCACGCGTCGACGTCGATCGGTACCAGCGGTGCCGCGAGCACGGTGTTGTTGGTTGTCGCCCGCTGCAGATTCTCGAGCGCGCTGCGCGCCGTGGGGTTCGAGGCGTCGAGTGCATCGAGCGTCTCGGGGTTCGGCGCGACGGTCATGGAACCGCGCGGTGCGTTGACGATGACGGTCGAGAGGCTGTCGAGGCGTGCAACCTCCGTGGAGCTGATCACGGTGGTGCCATCGGGCTGATCGGCGATGGGTGACTTCACCGGCACGACGAAGCTCACGGTGTAGGGGATGTCGCCGGCTGCGGCCGGACCGACGCGCACGAGCCACGTGGTGAGAGGCTTCGACGACCCGACGGTGATCTGGAGGGGGTACACGCCCCGGGTCTGGGGGAGCTCGGTGGTCGCGGCCGAGAGCACGAGCGACTGCCGACTCGGGTCGGTGAGCTCGCTCACCCGTCGGATGATCGGCGCGTATGGGCTAAAGCGGGGGGCTTCGGCACCGTCGACGACCCGGCGCAGCATCTGGCGTGACTGTCCGTCCGGCGCACGCTGGAAGATGGTCACGCGGACCAGGTCCGTGGCGACGGCTCCCGACGCCTGGATCTCGATGCGCAACGGCTCGTTCGCTCGGACCTGGGGGCTGATGGACACGAGCGCGGCGGTGACGGCCGTGGTCGTCTGCGCACTGGTGGGATCTGGTACGAAGGCCACCAGCACGAGCGTCGCGAGCAGCAGGAGAACCGGCCCGTGCGAGCGGGGCCTCCGATGACGGCCGGTCATTGGCGCACCATCTGGTAGCGGAGCACCACGAGCCCGGGGTTGACGCTGGTGAAGCCCAGGTGCAGGTAGAGCGCGAGCGCGC
This sequence comes from Actinomycetota bacterium, assembly GCA_009699605.1. GTDB lineage: Bacteria > Actinomycetota > Acidimicrobiia > Acidimicrobiales > WLNW01 > WLNW01. The sequence goes on from WLNW01000071.1 coordinate 1,346, forward strand.
GTTCGTTGTTCTCTTGGGTGTTGACCGATGCTGCGGAGGCACCCCGTTGGACGAGCCACTCGAGGGCATCTTTGACGAGGTCGGTGGCGTGACCTCGTCCCTGATGCTCCGGTTCGACAGCCAGGCGCTGGAGGTAGCCGCGTTCACCAGCGAATCCGGTGATCGCGTACCCGATCAGCTTCGGGTCGAAGCTGCCGGTGACGCGAGTGGACGGGGTCGCGTGGATCGCCTCGAGGAGGTTGGCGCGATTGAGCTTCCAGAACGGATCGAACGCGTGGGCGTCGACGTCGAGGAGTGCTCGGTGCTGCCACCGACGCGCCGGTCGCAGCCCAGCTCGTGAGGTGGTCTCACTCGCGATGCCGTGCAGGTCGTGCTGGAGCAGGTGGAGCCGTTCGTGCACGGTGAACCCGGCACCATGGAAGAACGACTGCTCGTGCTCGGTGAGCGCCGCGGTGATCACGTCGCGATAGCCGCGGCGCATGAGGCGTCGCAGTACCTGGTCGAGCCCGGCGCGCGTGAGCCGGTCGGGGGGCGACAATGGCGCGACGTAGCCGGTGGTCCGTTGTCCGCGCCAGGACCCGATCCGGTACTGCTCGGTGCCCAGCGTCAGCAGTGCGAATTTGCTCATGCACGCCGCTCCGCGGCCCACCATCTCATGCGGGGCCCAACTGTACGCTGTCCACGGTGACGCTCCTGTATGTGACGCACGAAGACTGCCTGGTTCATGATCCGGGGTCCGGGCACCCTGAGCGCCCGCAGCGTCTGCTGGCGGCGCGAGCGGGCCTCGACGACTCGGGGATCGGCGCCCTCGTGCTCGCCGCGGAGCCGGTGAGCCCCGGCGCGATCGCCGCAGTTCACGGCATCGAGGTCTCCCGGCGGCTGGCGCTCCTCGACGCCCAGGGCGGCGGCTTGATCGACCCCGACACCGTGATGTCGATCGGATCGCAACGTGCCGCACAGCTGGCGGCCGGAAGTGCGCTGGTCGCGATGCGCGAGATCGACGCGGGCCATGCCACGCGGGCGTTCTGCGCGGTGCGCCCGCCGGGGCACCACGCGACGCCACTTCGGTCCATGGGGTTCTGCTTGCTGAACTCCATTGCGATCGCCGCAGCGACCTTGCGCGACCGCGGCGAGCGCGTCGCGATCGTCGATCTCGACGCGCATCACGGCAACGGCACGCAGGACGCGTTCTACGATGACCCGAGCGTGCTGTTCGCGTCGGTTCATCAGTGGCCCTTCTATCCGGGTACGGGCGCGATCGACGAGATCGGTACCGGTGACGCGCGCGGCACGACCATCAACGTGCCCTTGCCAGCCGGCTCTACTGGCGACGTGTACCTCGACGCGATCGATCGGGTTGTCGGCCCGGCACTCGCCCGGTTCGCGCCGACATGGGTGTTGTTGTCGATGGGGTACGACGCGCATCGCGACGATCCGCTCACCGCGATGGGCCTCACGAGCGGTGACTACGCCCTACTGGTTGCCGCGTTGCTCGACGTGATTCCCGAAGCGAAGGTCATCGCCTTGCTCGAGGGTGGCTACGACCTCGACGCGGTTCGTCGCGGGGTGCACGCCACGCTCACCGCGTTCGCCGGATCAGCCGAGCTCCCCGAGCGGCCGAGCTCCGGCAGTCGCCGGCGCGACATGGTCGATGCGGTGGTGCAGATGCACCGCGGGGTGCTCGGGTGATCTCGTCCGAGCTGCTCGAGATCGTGCGACCACTCGCAGTGCACTTTCGCACGAACGGCTTCCAGCTCTTCCTCGTGGGGGGCATTGTGCGAGACGAGCAGCTCCGCGCTGGTTCGTGGGTCGACATCGACCTCGCAACCGATGCGCTCCCGGCTGACACGAAGCGGCTCGTCGCACCTTTTTCCTCTGCGGTGTGGACCCAAGGCGAGCGGTTCGGCACGATCGGGTGCCGCATCGATGCGCACGAGTTCGAGATCACCACGTTTCGTGGCGACGAGTACGAGCCCGAGTCGCGCAAGCCGATGGTGGCGTTCACGCCCTCGATCGATCGTGATCTCGCTCGCCGCGATTTCACGATCAACGCGATGGCGGTCGACGCCGAGACGGGCGAGCTGCACGACCCGTTCGGTGGCCGCCACGATCTCGAGACACGCGTGCTGCGCACGCCGCTTGGTGCCGATACGTCGTTTTCGGATGATCCATTGCGCATGTTGCGCGCGGCGCGCTTCCATGCGCGCTTCGATCTTGCGCTCGCGCCCGACATCGAAGAAGCGATCGATCGCCAACGCGACCGGTTGACGATCGTCTCCGCGGAGCGCGTCCGCGGCGAGCTGCACAAGTTGTTCACCGGCCCGAACGCGTCGCGCGGGCTCGCGTTCCTCGTGGCGCATCGGCTGCTCGACCGCTGGATCCCCGAGCTCGCGGGTTTGCGGGCCACGTACGATCCTGCGCACGGTGGCATAGACGCGCTCGCCCACACGTTCGCGGTGATCGACGCGCTGACCCCCGACCCGCTGTTGCGGATGACCGCATTGCTCCACGACCTCGCGAAGGTCGACAGGCTCGATGACCACGCGACCCGCGGCGCGACGCTCGCGGTGCAACGGCTCCGAGGACTACGCCACGCTGAGCATGATGTGCGCGACGCGAGCCGCATCATCGAGCATCACGATCGCATCCACGCACATGTCGGTGACTGGTCGGCGGCTGATGTGCGGCGGGTGATCGTCGATTGCGGGAGCACGCTCGATCGACTCGTCGAGTTGTCCTGGGCGAACGCGGCGGCTCGCCGCGGCGATCTGGCAGCGAACTGCCGGGCCCAGGTCGAGGCCTTCGTGCGGGTACGGGCCGTGCTGGGCGATGAGCACGACGACCTTGGTCCCGAGCTCGACGGTCGTCAGATCATGGATGTGCTCGACATCGGCCCGGGCCGCGCGGTGGGCGAGGCGCAGGCGTTCCTCCAAGAGCTGCGGTTGCGCGACGGGTTGGTGGGCGAGGCGCTCGCCACCCAGGTTTTGCTCGAGTGGTGGCGGGCGAGGCAGGGCTGACGCGCTGACGTGCGTCAGCTGCCTTCCTTGCGGGCCCGGACCACCAACGTGGTGGGTAACCAACCCGCACCGGGGTTGAACGCTTGGGTGCTCGCATCAGGTTCGGGTTCGAGCATCACGTCGATGCGGAAGTTGGCGCGTGTGAGGCTCGTGTGCAGATCGGCGAACTGGTGCGGGTACGTGATCATCGGGCCCTCACCGAGCGGTAGGCGGCTGTTCGAGGCGCGTGCGACGCGGATGCTGCCGTCGCCGGCAGCGCGGAGCAGCGTGGTGAACGGGTGGGGGAGCGAGAACAAGAACGCGGCCTCGGGCTGTAGCACCCGATGGGCTTGTCGGAAGATGCGGTCGAGGTCTTGGATACCGGCGAGCGCATAGCAGCTGATGAGCAGATCGACCGATGCTGATCGACAGAATGCGATGTCGGCGAGATCGGCGTGATGCAGTTCGATCTTCACGGCATGTTGTTCCGCGAGGACGCGGGCGTGCGCGATTTGCGTGGGGTCGGCGTCGACGGCGATGACCTTCGCGCCCTGACGAGCAAGCGCGATCGAGCCGTGGCCCATGCCGCAACCGAGGTCGACGACGCGCTTGCCGCGAAGATCACCGAACAGACGATGGTCGAGCGACGGAAGGTCGGGGCCGAGCGTGAAGAAGTCGGTCGTGCGATCGACGGCGTTGGGGAAGGCAGTGCTGTAACGTGCCCACGCAGGCGACGTCGCGTTCTCGGTCATGGGCCGTCCTCGCTTGTGCTGGGGGCTCATTCTGGCCCGTCGATCGGGCGACCGGGAACCACTGGCCGGGGGAGACCGCGGCGATGCCGTTGTGGCCGGTAGTCTTCGGCGCGATGAAGCTCGGTTTGGCCTCGGCGAGTCAGCGTGGTCCCGGAGAGATCGACTACCGCCTCGAGCGCCAACGGGTCCTCGCGGAGTTTCGGGCCGGAGCGCTGTCGTCGCTTCGGGTGTGTGACGCGCAGGACGAGTTGGTTCGCAACGCGACGCACTGCGGGGTGGCCGCCGGCGATCCATGCCCGGTGTGCGAGGCCGACAAGCTGGTGCACGTCACGTACGTGTTCGGGGCCCGGCTTCCGGCGGCCGGGCGTTGCATGACCTCGCTTGCCGAGATGCAGCGATTGGCGCGACGCAAGTCCTCGTACTCGGCTTACGCGGTCGAGGTGTGTGTGGCGTGCCGGTGGAACCACCTCGTCCGGAGCTACCTCCTCAACCCACTCGTGTGAGGGGCGCGCCGGCGCAGATTGACGTTGTGCATCTGGTGGAGTGCCACGACCCGTTGTAGTATCAGAGGTACCGCCGGCAGCCATTGTGCGCTGGACGGGAAGGAGAGTTGCCATGACGACGAAAGTCACGGCTCCGGATATCCGTGCCCACAAGACGCGCCTCGGTGCTGAGCCGCTCGTGATGCTCACCGCATACGACGCCCCCGGGGCACGTATGGTCGACGCCGCAGGCGCCGACATGATCCTCGTGGGTGATTCGGTGGCCATGGTGGTGCTGGGCTACGACGACACCTTGCAGGTCACGGTCGACGACATCGCCCATCACACCGCTGCGGTGGCGCGCACCAAGCCGCGGGCCCTCATCGTCGGCGATCTGCCCTGGATGAGCTACCACGTGTCGGTCGAGGACACGGTGCGCAACGCGGCCGTCCTCATTCGCGCCGGCGCCGAGTGCGTCAAGCTCGAAGGAGGCCGTAAGCGTCTGCCCATGATCGAGGCGCTGCTCGACGCCGAGATCCCGGTCATGGGCCACATCGGGCTGACCCCGCAGTCGGTGCACGCCATGGGGGGTTTCCGGGTGCAGGGCCGCGAGACGTCCGAGGCGCTGGCCTTGATCGACGACGCAAAGGCACTTGCCCACGCCGGCTGCTTTGCCATCGTCATCGAGGGTGTTCCCGATCAGGTGGCCGAGCTGATCACCGACGCGATCGACATCCCGACCATCGGTATCGGCGCCGGACCGCGCTGCGACGGTCAGGTTCTCGTGTTCCACGATGTGCTCGGCATCGAAGATCGCGTCCTACCGAAGTTCGTGCGCCGATACGCGGATCTGAGGACCGAAGGGGTCGATGCGCTGCGTCGTTTCGGCGCGGACGTCCGCTCGGGCGCCTTCCCCGGCGATGCCGAGAGCTACCACCTCAATGCCGAGCAAACCGAAGCACTCGGGCTTTACGGTGGGCGTGCCGGGCACTGATCTTTGCGGGGGATCGAGCCCCGCGACATTTGGGCCAGGCCGGTGATCAACACGGCTCAACCTGCCGCTCGTCTCCGCGGCGACCGACGAAGTGGTCGAAAAGGCCGTCGAGGCTCGCTTACGTCGAGCCGCCGGCCCGACCTTCAGGTCGCGGCCTCTGGAGGGCGGGCGGTGAACGTGAGCTTGGTGGCATGGGCATCGACGAGGACCGTGCTGCCCTCGCCGAGGGTGCCGTCGAGCACCATCAGTGCGAGCGCGTCGGCCACGTGCGACTGGATGGCCCGCTTCAATGGCCGAGCCCCGAACGACGGGTCGTAGCCGAGGTCGGCGAGCAATGCCCGGGCCCCTAGCGTGATCTCGAACGCGACGCGCCGATCGGCGAGGCGTCGTTCGAGACCGCGTAGCTGTATGTCAACGATGGGCAACATGTCGTCGCGGGTGAGCGAACGGAACCGGACGATGTCGTCGATGCGGTTGATGAACTCCGGTCGGAAGAACGCGGCCGGGTCACCGACGAGGTTCGAGGTCATGATCAGGACCACGTTCGAGAAGTCGACAGTGCGGCCGTGTCCGTCGGTGAGGCGGCCGTCGTCGAGGAGTTGCAACAGCACGTTGAACACGTCGGTGTGCGCCTTCTCGACCTCGTCGAGGAGCACCACCGCGTAGGGACGTCGGCGCACTGCCTCGGTGAGCTGCCCGCCCTCGTCGTAGCCGACGTACCCGGGAGGCGCGCCGATGAGGCGGGACACCGAGTGCTTCTCGAGGTATTCGGACATGTCGATCCGCACCATCGCACGCTCGTCGTTGAAGAGGTACGTGGCGAGAGCGCGGGCGAGCTCGGTCTTGCCGACGCCAGTAGGTCCGAGGAACAGGAACGAACCGATCGGGCGATTCGGATCGGACAGACCGGCGCGATTGCGACGGATCGCGTTCGCGACGGAGCGCACGGCGTCGTCCTGGCCGATCACGCGCTCGTGCAGCACGTCTTCGAGTCGGATGAGCTTCTGCATCTCGCCTTCCATGAGCCGGCTGACCGGCACGCCGGTCGACTTGCTCACGACCTCGGCGATGTCTTCCTGGTCGACCTCCTCTTTCAGCATCCGCTGCACAGACTGGAGCTCGTTGAGGGCCTTGGTGGCGTGCGCGATCTCGCGCTCGACCTGCGGGATTCGGCCGTAGCGGATCTCGGCGGCTCGTTCGAGATCGGTGGAGCGCTCGACCTCAGCGCGCAAGGACTCGAGGGTTTCCTTGCGTTCGCGGATGGAGGCGATCGCGTCCTTCTCGGACTGCCAGTGCGCCTTCATGCCGGAGATCTTCTCCTGCTGGTTCGCCAGGTCCTCATCGAGGACGGCGAGGCGCTCGAGCGAGCGCGCGTCGGTCTCCTTGGCGAGGGCGAGTCGCTCGATCTCGACCTGACGGATGCGACGTTCGATGATGTCGATCTCGGTCGGCATCGAATCGATCTCGATGCGGAGCTTCGACGCGGCTTCGTCGACGAGGTCGATGGCCTTGTCGGGGAGAAAGCGACTCGTGATATAGCGATCGGACAACACCGCCGCAGCGACGAGCGCGGCATCCTGGATGCGCACGCCGTGGTGCACCTCGTAGCGCTCCTTGAGCCCGCGCAGGATCGCGACGGTGTCTTCGACCGATGGCGGTGCGACATACACCTGCTGAAAGCGGCGTTCGAGCGCAGCGTCCTTTTCGATGTACTTGCGGTACTCGTCAAGGGTGGTCGCGCCGACCATACGCAACTGGCCGCGGGCCAGCATCGGCTTGAGCATGTTCGACGCGTCCATCGCGCCTTCGGCACCGCCGCCTGCGCCGACCACGGTGTGCATCTCGTCGATGAACGTGATCACCTGACCTTCGGAGTCGGTGATCTCCTTCAGCACGGCCTTCATGCGTTCCTCGAACTCGCCGCGGTACTTGGCACCGGCGAGCATCGACGAGAGGTCGAGCGAGATCACGCGTTTGTCCCGTAGCGACTCGGGCACGTCGCCCTCGACGATGCGGCGGGCCAGACCTTCGACGATCGCGGTCTTTCCCACGCCGGGTTCCCCGATGAGCACGGGGTTGTTCTTCGTACGTCGGGAAAGCACCTGGATGACGCGACGGATCTCGTCGTCGCGACCTATGACCGGATCGAGACGACCGGCGCGTGCGTCGGCCGTGAGGTCGCGGCCGTACTTCTCGAGCGACTGGTAGCTCGCCTCAGGGTTCTGGCTCGTGACGCGATGGCTACCTCGGACGGCCCGCAACGCGACGAGCAGCTGCTCGCGATCGATCTTGAGCTGCGGGGCGAGAGCCAGCAGAAGGTGCTCGGTCGACAGGTAGTCGTCGGTGAGCTCGACGCGGGCGCGGTCGGCGACCGCGAGCAGCTCGGTGAGCGCTTTGCCGACGCGGGTCTCGCCCCCGTGCGCACGGGGCAACTTGGAGAGGGTGTCCTCGACCTGGTTGCGCAGCGCGGGCACGTCGGTGTGCACGCGCTGGATGATGGGGAGCACGACACCTTCGGCCGCGCCGAGCAGCGCCGCGAGCATGTGGTCAGGGGTGACCTCGGGGTTCGCCCGGCTACGCGCGAGTTCGGTCGCGGCGGAGAAGGCTTCCTGAGTCTTGAGGGTCCAACGATTCGGATCGAGTGCCATGGCAACTCCTTCCTGAACGGGTCAGCTGATTGCTGGGTCGGATCCGCCTATGGCGCGTCCTCGATGCGAATCAGCGGGGAGGCTGGTCGCGATAGAGCGTGACGGTTTGGCGAACGGGCACCAGATCACGGCGGTACTGACGGTGTGTTGCCTCGACAGCTTCTTTGGCTTGTGCGTGCAAGCGGCCGATCTCGGCGCGGGTGGCTTCGAGCACGGCTTCGAGTTCGAGGACGCGCTTCGCGCCGGCAAGGTTGAGACCCTCGCTGGTGAGCTCTTGGATGCGTTGCAAGAGCGCGATGTCGACATCGCTATAGCGGCGGCTACCGCCATCGGTGCGGGCAGGGTCGAGGAGACCCTTACGTTCGTAGATGCGAAGGGTTTGGGGATGCATGCCGGCCAACTCGGCGGCTACCGAGATGACGTAGACCGCTCGATCACGAGAGAAGCGAGGGAGAGCCATGGTCACACTCCGAGGTGCGAGCGCGGGGACTGGAGGGTCGCGGCGGCGAGCGCTTCGATGGCGTGGCGTTCGTCGTCGGTGAGGCTGGAAGGGACGTTGACCTCGACGGTGACGAGCAGGTCGCCGTGCGCCGGGGAGGTCTGAATTCCCCGGTTGCGCACGCGGAAGGTGCGGCCCGACCGCGTGCCGGCGGGGATCTTCAAGGTCACTGGGTCCCCATCGAGGGTGGGCACCGTGATCGCTGCGCCCAGCGCGGCCTCGGCGAAGGTGATGGGTGCGGTCAGCGTGAGGTGATCGCCATCGCGCCCGAAGATGGGGTGGGGGGTCACGTGCACGAGCACGTGCAGATCCCCGGCTTGGCCACCGTTGGGCCCGGGAGCGCCGCGGCCCTTGAGCCGGATGCGCTTGCCGCCAGCCACGCCTGCGGGGATGCGCACGGCGACCTCGCGGTCGCGCATGATGACCCCACGTCCCGCGCACGTGGGGCATGTGGTGGGTGAGGTATCGGGCTTCGCGCCCGAACCGTGGCACGTCTCGCAGGGCGCATCGCCGAGGAGGTGCAGGGTCGTGGTCAGGCCGGCCACGGCATCGGAGAACGCGAGCGTGATCTCGGTCTCGAGATCGCCGCCCCGGGGCGGGACGGCGCGGCCACCACCACCGCCACGACGACCGCGGCCACCACCGAACATGCCGCCAAAGATGTCGCCGAGATCGCCCAGGTCCTCGATGCGTACATTGCCGAACCCGCCCCCCGGACCACCCGGGCCCCCGAACCCGCGAGGGCCCGATTGCCTCGGACCCATGGTGCGGACCTCGTCGTACTCCTTGCGGCGAGCTTCGTCGCTGAGCACGTCGTAGGCCGCGGAGATCTCCTTGAACGCGTCCTCCGCCGAGGCATCGTCGGGGTTGGCGTCAGGATGAAACTTGCGGGCGAGTTTGCGATACGCCTGCGTGAGCTCCGTCGGTGAGGCCGTGGCCGCAACGCCGAGCGCCTTGTAATAGTCCTTCTCGAACCACTCTCGCTGCGGGGCCATTGTTCCTTCACCTCCTCGAGGCGTTTCGGTTCGGTTCCGAACTTCTGGTTCGGAATCAGATCATCCGCGTACTTTGACCAGTGCGGGGCGCACGATGCGTCCGTTGAGGCTGTATCCGGTGCGCAGCACATCGGTCACGACCGGGCCTTCGTTGGCGTCGTCGGCCGGCTCGTGCAACACCGCTTCGTGCGCTGCGGGGTCGAAGCCCTGCCCCTCAGGGGCGAGGCGCACCAAGCCTTCACGCTCGAGCACCCCGAGCAGTGCCGCGAGCACCGGTTCGACGTCCTTCGCCCCGTGGCGCAGCGCGGCCTCGCACGCATCGAGGGTGGGCAGGAGGTTCTCGACGAGGCGGGCGTTGGCCTGTTCGACGAGATCGACGTTGCGCTTCTCGGTCTGGCGGCGGAAGTTCGCGAAGTCGGCGGCCACGCGACGAGCGTCGTCGAGGTACGCATCGCGCTCTGTGGTGACGCGGTCGAGATCGTCGAGCAGACCTTCGACCGAGAGCGGCTCGTCGGCCGGATCCAGAACGACATCCGTTTCGTGGACGGTGCCATCGGACTCGACCTGGCCATCGGCTGCCGCGTCAGCGTTCGATGGGGCGTGCTCGCTCATCGCTCGTCCTCGTCGATGATCTCGGCGTCGACGACGTCGTCATCGGAGTTGCTGGCCGCGCCGCCCGCGTCACCACTCGCGGCAGCGTTCTCGTAGAGACGCTGACCGAACTGCTGGCTGGCGAGCATGAGGGCTTCGGTGCCCGACTTGATGGCTTCGAGGTCGGTGCCGTTCAACTCCGACTTCAACGCGGCCAACTTCGACTCGACATCGGAACGCTCGTCGGCGGAGATGGACTCGCCCTGGTCACGAAGGACACGCTCGGTCTGGTACACGAGCGAGTCGGCCGTGTTGCGGACCTCGGCCTCTTCCTTACGCGACTTGTCCTCGGCGGCGTGCTGTTCAGCGTCGCGGACCATCTGTTGGATCTGGTCCTTCGACAGGGACGATTGACCGCTGATAGTCATGGACTGCGACTTGCTCGTGGCTCGATCCTTGGCCGACACGTGGACGATGCCGTTGGCGTCGATGTCGAAGGTGACCTCGATCTGGGGAACGCCGCGCGGCGCGGGGGGAAGATCGACGAGCTGGAACTTGCCCAACGTCTTGTTGTAGGACGCCATCTCGCGCTCGCCCTGGAGCACGTGGATCTCGACCGAGGGCTGGCTGTCGTCGGCCGTGGTGAAAACCTCGGTGCGCCGGGTGGGGATGGTGGTGTTGCGCTCGATGAGCCGGGTCATGACGCCGCCCTTGGTCTCGATGCCGAGCGAGAGCGGGGTGACGTCGAGCAGGAGGATGTCCTTGACCTCGCCTTTGAGCACGCCAGCCTGGACCGCCGCCCCGATGGCCACGACCTCGTCGGGGTTGACGCCCTTGTGCGCTTCGCGGCCGGTCATGGTGAAGACGAGGTCCTGCACGGCCGGCATACGCGACGAGCCACCGACGAGCACGACGTGGTCGATGTCGCCTTTGGTGAGCCCGGCGTCCTTGATGGCCTGCTCGAACGGGGTCTTGCAGCGCTGCAACAGGTCGGCGGTGAGCTCTTGGAACTTGGCCCGCGTGAGCGAGTAGTCGAGGTGGAGTGGGCCGTCGGCCGTGGCGGTGATGAACGGCAGGTTGATCTGCGTCTGCTGCACCTGCGAGAGCTCGATCTTCGCCTTCTCGGCCGCTTCCTTCAGCCGCTGCACGGCCATCTTGTCCTTGGCGAGGTCGACGCCGTGGTCGCCCTTGAACGACGTGGTCAGCCAGTCGATGACCGCTTGGTCCCAGTCGTCGCCACCGAGGCTGGTGTCGCCATGGGTGGACTTGACCTCGAACACGCCGTCGCCGATCTCGAGGACCGACACGTCGAAGGTGCCACCGCCGAGGTCGAAGACGAGGATCGTGTGCTCCTCGCCGTCCTTGTCGAGGCCGTATGCGAGTGCCGCGGCGGTGGGCTCGTTGATGATGCGAAGCACCTCGAGACCGGCGATCTGACCGGCTTCTTTGGTGGCGGTGCGCTGGGCGTCGTCGAAGTAGGCGGGCACGGTGATGACGGCCTGGGTGACGGTGTCACCCAGGTACGCCTCCGCGTCGCGCTTGAGCTTCAACAGCGTGCGGGCCGAGATCTCCTGGGAGGTGTAGGCCTTGCCGTCGATGTCGATGGTCCAGTTGGTGCCCATGTGGCGCTTGACCGAACGGATCGTGCGATCGGGGTTGGTGATGGCCTGACGCTTTGCGACTTCACCGACGAGCACCTCGCCGGTCTTCGAGAAGGCCACGACTGACGGCGTGGTGCGTGAGCCCTCGGCGTTGGGGATGACGACCGGATCGCCGGCTTCGAGCACGCTCACGACCGAGTTGGTGGTACCGAGGTCGATTCCGACAGCTTTTGGCATGACGGGGCTCCTGTCTGCAAGAACGGGTAGGGGCTAGGGGTATGGGCGCAGCGTATCGAGCTGGGCGCGGGACGCGGACACAATCTGCGTGAACCATGTCACGAAAAGTTGAGTGCATATGACTCAACTACAGCAGGGCGCCTCGAACGGGCCCGTGTTGCGCGCGCGGGAGGCCAACCGCCACCATCATGGGATGGCGACGCTCATTCTTTTGCGGCATGGTCAGAGCGAGTGGAACCTCTCCAACCAGTTCACCGGTTGGTACGACTGCGACCTGACCCCCCACGGGTGCGACGAAGCCGCGGCGGCGGCGGGTCTGCTCGCGGCGGCGGGTGTGCTGCCAGACATCTGCCACACCTCGCTGCAGAAACGGGCGGTCCGCACGGCGAACCTGGTGCTCGACGGACTTGACCGGCTGTGGTTGCCGGTTCGCCGCGACTGGCGGTTGAACGAACGCCATTACGGCAACCTCACCGGTCTCGACAAGGCCGAGACCAAGCGGAAGTACGGCGACGAACAGCTGCTGGCCTGGCGTCGGGGCTACGACACGCCCCCGCCGCCGATCGAGGACTCCAACCCGTTCAATCCCAATGGCCTGGCCCAGTGGGCGCATCTGCCGCCCGAGCTCGTGCCCAGCATGGAGTGCCTCAAGGACGTCGTGGCGCGGATGCTGCCCTACTGGTTCGACGCAATCGTGCCCGACCTCCAGGCCGGCAACGTCGTACTCGTCGTCGCGCACGGCAACTCGCTTCGGGCGCTTGTCAAGCACCTCGACGACATCGCCGACGAGGACATCACCGATCTCGACATCCCCACCGGCCAGCCCATCGTGTACGAGCTCGGGGCGAACATGCGCCCCCTCGAGGCCCGGCCCGTGGCCGAGCGTTACCTCGGCGATCCGGAGGTCATCCGTGCTGCGGCCGAGGCGGTCAAGCGGCAAGCTGGCTGAGTCGCCCCCTCGAGCAGGTAGCCCCGTGAGCGCACCGTGCGGATGACGAGCTCGAGTGGCTCGATCCGGCGCCGGATCCGCAGTACGTGGACGTCGAGCGCGTTGCGGCTCGGGGGATCGTCGGGCCAGCCCGATGCGGTGAGGACCTCGCGACGGACCACGCTGCCGAAACGGGTGGCCAGTGCCGTGGCGATCCTCGTCTCGACCGGGGGAAGCGACGCCCAGCGGTTGCGGTAGCGCATCACGCCGTCGGCATCGATGACGGGGGGCGGCGCGGCCTCGGAGCCGGCTCGACTGGCCAAGTTGTCGATGCGGGCTCGGATGTCGGCCTCGCTCACCGGTTGACGGACCCAGTCTTCGAGCACGTCGATCGAACCCGGGGGAGCCGCATCACGGTCGAGCACCAACAAGCGCGGTACACCGAGCTTGCGCAGTGTGCCGAGGCGTTCGCTTTCGCTCGGCCATCGAACCAGCGCCACATCTCGTCGTGCC
>WLNW01000072.1 GCA_009699605.1 Actinomycetota bacterium
GCTCCCGCGCCGCTCGTCGAACAGTTCACCGCCGCCCTGGCCGAGCACCATGAAAGGCCCGACAGCACGTCGCTCCGCCTGATCCCACAACGTCAGCTCCGAAAGATGAACTCGCAGCTTCGCGATATCGGCGACCGCACCGACCAGGTGCTGGTGCACGCGCACCCGCAGGCCGTGGGCGAGCTCATCGATGGTGACACCGTCGTGGTCGAGTCACCGTTCGGGTCGGCAATCGGCGTACTGCACACCGACGCGTCACTCGCGCCGCGCGCCGTGTCGATTCCGCATGGATGGCACACCACCAACGTGTGCGCACTCACCGACACCGACGCCGAGGTCGATCCGTACTCAGGCATGGTGTGGCAGTCAGGCATCCCGGTCACGGTTCGCCGCGCATGATCACGGCGGACGAGGTCGGCCGTTTCCCCGGCAAGCTGCCCCGCGAGCTCGGGGGCACCGAGACCTCGCTCGTCGAGCAGTACGACCTCATCGAAGCGCTCGCCCACCGCGATGGCTCGCTCGGCTGGAACCACACCTTCATGGGGTCGAGCGCTGGCATCGTCGCGGCGCGCCTCCCCGACGACGGCGTGGCCGAGGTGCGTGAACCCGATGGGCGGTGGCCGAGGTTCTGCGGCACATTTCCGATGACGGGTATCGCCACGCCGGCGCCGGGAGGGTTCCGCCTCGATGGCCGTTGGGGCTTCGCCAGCGGGATCCGCGCCGCATCGTGGGTGGCATGCGGGGCCACGCGCTCGGACGACGCTACGCCGGTGTGGCTGGTGGTCCCGGTCACCGAGGTCACCGTGCACGACACGTGGGACTCCCCCGGACTCGCCCGGACGCAGAGTTGCGAATACACGATCCACGACCGCTTCGTCCCCACCAGTCGCACGTTCGCGATCAGCGGGGCACCTCTTCGGGGCGGACCGCTGTTCTCGATGCCCATCCAGGCATACCTCACGCCCGACCACACGGGCGTCACGATTGGTTGCGCACGGCGGGCGCTCGAGGAGTGTGCGCGCCACTCCGCGGGCAAGCAAAGGCTCGGCAGCGCCCAGGCGCTCGACGCTCGCGGGGCGTTCGTGCGCGACCTCGGTCGCGCGCACACCCAGCTCGCCTCCGCCATCGCACACGTGCGCGACGTGCTGGCGCGAATGGATCACGCAGACCTCGTCGACCCGTCGCTCTTCCTCGACGCCCGCTGTGCAGCCACCAACGCCGCGGAGATCGCGGTGAGCGTGGCCACCTTCGCCTACCGAAACGGCGGAGCGCACGCGGTGACCGCCACCAGCGAGATCGGGCGCGCGTACCGCGATGCCATGACGTCGTCGCAGCACGTGCATGTGCTCGATGACGTCTACGAGTGGCGTGGCGCCGAGCTACTCCGCTGAGGCGAGCTGCAACTCGGCGATGTTGGCCCGCCATCGAGCGAGCACCAGGAACACGAGCATGCCCATCGCAGTGAGCGCGAACAGCAATCCACGTCCTGCGTGGTCGTAGAGCGCGCCACCGATGAGGCCCATGGCGCCGGCCACCAGCAGGCCAACCGAACCGAGCAGCCCTTGCCCCGCAGCAAGCTGGTCGGGCGGGCTCGACATGGCCACGGCGATCTGGTTGCCGGGCATCGTGAACGAGTCGGCGCAGGCGTGCAGGAGCGAGACCCCGAGGATGAGCCAGAGCGGGGCGAAGCCGTAGCTCAAAGTGCACAGCGTGGCGACGAAGATGCTGATCACCACCACGTTCATCGGGCCGCGCCGCTGCGCGAGTCGGCCACCGATCGGCGCGAGGACGATCATGGGTATCACGAACAGGCTGAATGAGACGCCGATCAGCCACACCTCGGCCCCGAGGTCGTTGAGCATCGGCGACCACACGGCCTCGAACATGCCGATGGTGGTGTAGAACGCGATCGACGCGAACAGTGCGGCCTGCATCGCAGGCAGTCGGAGCAGCGTGCGCACCGCCCGACGCTCCGTGCTCACGACACCGGCGCTCAGGTCGAGGCGGGCCACCAGGATGAAGAGCCCGAGGTACACAAAGGCCAACACCACGAAGGGCGAGCGCAGCCCGACCAGCTCGGCGAGTACACCGGCTAAGACCGGCCCCACCACGAAGCCGGCGATGTCGAACGCACCCTGCATGCCGAGGTTCGCACCGACGCGCTCAGGATCGCGAGCGATGACCACCCGCCGGGTGGCCGGCGACACCATGCCACTGCCCATGCCGAGCGCCACGCGCGCCAGCACCCACTCCCAGAGCTCGGTGGCAAAGATGCATAGGACCACGCCCACGACCGCGCCGGTGATCCCGATGCGCACCATTCGCGCGGCGTGACCGCGATCGGCGTAGCGCGCGAAGCCGGTCTGGGCGACGAAGCCGGCGAGGAACCCGGCGCCGCCGATAAACCCGACCTCGGTGTTCGAGAGCTCGAAGCGGTCGCGGATCTCGCCCAGCAGCGTGAGCACGCTGCCGTAGCCGAGCGAGAGCACGGCCGAGACGAGGAAGTAGGGCACGAGGGCGCGCGTGTCGGCCCGTGCCGTGACCGCTGCGTCAGATTCGTCGCGCGTTCGACGCATCAGAGCTCACGTCGAAGGAAGTCGCGCATCCGCTCGTAACTCCAACCCCACTGCTCGGGATCGACCTCGAAACCGTGACCGAGCCCCGGGATGACTTCGATCTCGCTGTGCACCCCCAACGCGGTGAGCTGGTCGTGGAACGCCACCGAATCCGCGGCCGGGGTGGCGGCGTCGTCGGCCCCGACGAAGATGAGCACCGGAGGATGGGCGGCGGTCACCAGCGCGGACGGTGTCGCACCCACCGGTGGCGCGCCGGCCAACATCGCGGTGAAGGTGCTCGCGAGGAACGTCCGGATCGGTTCGGGGACCTGCGCGAACGACACGTCGATCACCGGGTACCAGAGCACGGCGGCGCGCACTCCCTGCGCGGTGCCCGCGGCGAGCGCTGTCGCCACCGCGCTCAGGTGACCACCGGCCGACCCGCCGCTGAGCGCGATGCGGTCAGGATCGACGCCGAGCTCGTCGGCATTGGCGCGCAGGTAGGCGATGGCGGCCTGTACATCGTCGAGCGCGGCTGGCCACGACGCTTCCTGGATCAACCGATAGTTGATCGTGAGCGCGACGAAGCCATCGGCCGCGAGGTGGGCCGCGTGCCGTGCGTGCATCACCGAGTGGCCGGCCATCCAGCCGCCACCGTGCACGAAGACCACGGCCGGGAACGGACCGGCACCGGTGGGTGGACGAAACAACGTACCCGTGAGCGGGCGCCCGCTTCCCTGGCCGTAGGTGATCGTGCGCCCGGTCACACCGTCGGGGCGCACCGAGTGGAAGGCGCGCACGTCATCGACGGTGAGATGCGCACATCCCTGTGATCGCAACAGATCAGTCAGCATGATCCACGATTGATCAGCGCGCGCGCTCTCGTGTGCTTGAGCCAGTTCGATGGTTCCCATGCGACGCATCATGGCTCAGCAGCACCGTGGGGCGCCGCGCCGGTCGAGCGGCAGCGGTCAGGTCGCGACGGGTGGGTTGAACGGCGGGTCGGGCAACGGTTCGATGCCCAGTCGTGCGGCGAGGTCGTCGAAGCCGGTCCGGTCCTGACCCGAACGCACCCCGATGCCCGGGAACGATTCGAGGAGGTACGCACCGTCGGGGCCAGCGACGATCGGGCCAAAGTAGGTGCCGGGTTCGAGCACGATCGCCGTGCCCTCCGGGCACCAAACCTCGCCGATGTGGATCCCGCCCGACAGGACGTAGATGAGCTCCTCGGAGAAGTGCGAGTGCTTCGCGAGCGCGATGCCCGGGTCGTACCACGTGTGGCAGATCGTGCGGTGCTCGCCGAAGTCGACGAAGCGGTTCTTCACCACGCTGCGCACGCCCTTGACGAGCATCACGCGTACCTCGTGCCACGGCAGGTCCTCGATGTGCTTGATGAGCAGACCGTCGTGCGCCCCCGGCGCCTTGCCCCGAAGATGCGTGTCGATCGCGTCGATCACCGCATCGATGTGCTGGTTCGCGATCGTGTCGCCGGCACCAGGAACGATCTCGATGTCGCACGATGCGATTCCGGTAGCGAGCTCGGCGAATTGTGGCCCATGCGAGCTGCCACCGGACTCGGCCGCGATGACGCGGGTCGGCGCGCCGATACGATAAAGGCGCCGAATGAGGCCGTGCTCGGGTGCGGGTGGTGCGAGCAGCACGAGCTTCGCCACGCGCTGCGGTGCGTGTGCCGCGAGCTCTGCGGCAAGCGTGCCCCCGACGCCATGCCCGACCACCGGTACGTTCGTGAGACCCAGAGCGCCGAGCACGTCGTCGTAAATGAGGGCCATGTCGTGCACGCTGTGCACGTGATCGAGTTGTGTCGGGTCGCTGGTATCCGGCGCGACGATCGCAAAGATCTCGAATCGCGCGGCCAACGCGTTCGCGAAGGGATCGTCAACCGACGCCACCGACGCGGGAGGCAGGTACACGAGCTTGATGCCGTGACCGCCGCGGAGCACCTCGACGGCGAGACCGCCCGCGGTGCGAATGGTGGAAGAGGTGAGTGTCATCTCGCGCAAGTTACTCCACGAGGTGCACCGGATCACCGAGGATGTTCGCCCGCCAGGTGGTGCGGTCGGTCGGTGTACCACCGCCGAAGTCGTAGCTCACCTTCCACCAGCAGTCGGTGCCGCACGTGTAGGTCGCGCCCAGATCGACGCGGATCGTCAACCACTTGCCGTCGTACACCGATCCGGAGGACGAGTTCCTCGTGGTGATCGTGCAGGTGCCGGACGCCCCGAAGGTCCCGGACGAGTTCGTGTACCGACACGCCGCAACGCTGCCGTCCGGCTTGACGATGCTGAGCTTGTACGTGCCGGACGAGCCGTCACCAGGATCGAACAGCTCGACCTCGAAGGTCTTCCCCGCGTGCATCGCGGGTACCTCTGCCAAGTAGAACGCCGAGGTGCCGGTGTTCCCGGTGAAGATCGACATGTCACCGAGGCCGTAGACCCTCGGTTGGGCACCGCCACCAGACAACGAGCTGCGCACCGAGTACTGCGCAGTCGCGTTGCCCTGATCGGGTTGGCCACTGATGCCGCTCGATTTCACCCGCAGCGGATACACACCGGTACGCGTGACGTTGAACGTGCACAACGTGGTCCACTGGTTCTTGTATGTGCTGATCTCGCCTGAGGTGTTGCTCGTGTCGAAGATGAGGCGGCCGGGCCCGGTTGAGCAGCGCCCACTCAGCGTGGGGTTGTCCGCGTTGTCGAGCGGCGTCGCGTCCGCTTCGTAGAGCTCGTATTGCAGCGGCAGCATCACCGAGCCGCCCATGATCGCGTCACTCGTCTCGGTGCCGAGTCCCCGGTTGACGAAGATCGAATCGAAGATCTCGACGGTCAGCGAACGACCGGCCGAGCCAGCCGGCACCTCCACCCCGTAGAGGTACCCACTCGGGCGGTAGTCCGGGTTGATGCCGCTGCAGGTCGTCGACGCCGCACCGCAGCGCGTCGCGAACGGATCGC
Source organism: Actinomycetota bacterium (assembly GCA_009699605.1). Classification (GTDB taxonomy): domain Bacteria; phylum Actinomycetota; class Acidimicrobiia; order Acidimicrobiales; family WLNW01; genus WLNW01. The sequence goes on from WLNW01000072.1 coordinate 5,525, forward strand.
CCTGCGACTTGCCCGTGCTGTACCCGTTGACCGCCGCCCAGAAGTTCGGTGCGCTTGCCCCTACCGACTGGTTACCAAAGGTGCTGTTCGGGCTGCCGAGCGGCACAGCGAGCACGTACTCGGCAACCGAGTCGCGTGTGATGCTGATCGAGTTGGTGATCATGCGACCGAAGATCGTGGGCACGCTGGGATCGGTGATGGTGGCCCGCACCTGGCGAGGGTTACCGGCCACGGTCGACACGACCACGGTGATCCCGTTCGTCCCATGCGTGAACCCGTTGCGCCCTGCGGCGTCTCGTGCGGCGCTCGTGGCCGTCGTGAAGTCATCGGGCATCCACACCACGGCGGCGAGCGCGGCGGCGTCCGACGCCTTCTGCACTTCGGCCGCACGGCTGTAGAAGCTGCCCACGTCGACGGCGAGCGCAGTCATCGTCATGAGCACGCCGAGCATGAGCACTTGGATGATGAGCACGAAGCCTGCGTCACGACGCCGAGAGCGACCTCCTCGTCCGCCCCGGTCAGGTGAGGGCGCGATCCGCGGCGGGCGGATCACGCCACCCGCGGTTCGATGCGCATCACGGCGTTCCGCTTGATCTCGATGCCCGACCCGAACATCCCGGTCTGATAGTCATGCCGGACCTCCACCCAGACCCCCAAGTAGTCGGCAGTTGCCATAATCGAGTTCCGGACGTCCGGGCAGTAGTTCGCGACAATCATCCCGGACATGCACCCGGTGGTCGTGCTGAAGTCCGACTCGACCATGGCCCGTACTTGGGCGCCGGTGTAGATGTCGCACAACGCCGAGGTCGACAGGTTTGTCTTGCACGATGCCGGCACTGCGCCGTCCGCCGTCGTCGACTTGTAGACCACCACGAGCAGCAGGTTGTCGAGCAGCCCGCTCGCCTGGAGGTCGGCTCGGATCGAGCTCAGGGCTTGATAGTCAGCGGAGTCGTCCGTCGCGAGCGAGCTACCCGTGCGGGCGGCCGAGCGAGCGCCGCTCGTGACCGCAGCAGAGGTGCGCCACGCGAACCCGAACTCGTAGATGCCGAGCCCCATGCCCAACAACATGTTCACCACCAGCGCGAATTCCACGAGCACGACGCCGGCGTCTCGACGACGACGCCCGCGAGCGAAAGGGGCCGAGCGACGCGTCGAGTGTGCGGTGGTCGGCGTCCTGTTCATTTTCTCCTCGGTTCGATGCGGAGGACGGATCGCTCGGTCAGCGTTCGCTCCTTGCCCACGAGCCCGCTCACCATGTGGTGCGTGGTGGAAATCCACACGCCGACGAAGTCGGGTGGACCACCGTTCTCCAGTGTCAGGGCGGTCTTGCGCGTGTTCGGGCACCAGTAGCCGTCGAACGCGGTCGCCGATTGACACCCGAACTGGGCGCTCGGTCGGTCGAGGTCTGCCGACACGTAGACGTTGCACGCGCCGTTCACGGGGGTGCCGGCCCGGCACGTCGCACTCGGCTCCGAACCGAACGACGTCGCTTCGTAGATCACGATGTAGTTGATGTCGCTGCGGCGCAGTGCGCGACCCTCGCGGCCGATCGCTGCGAGAACCTGGTAGTCGGTGAGCGAGTCCGCGCCCAAGGCACTCGCCGTGCGGGCACCGGCCTTCGCCGAGTGGGCCGTCGCGAGCGAGTCGCTCAGCAGAAGGCTCCCCTCGAGCAATCCGAGAATGAGCGCGAAGAAGGGCAGCATGACGATCGCGCCCTCGACGAGCGCGGTGCCGCGCTCTCGAAGACGCCGCCGCAGCATCCTCGGGCCTTCGATGGCCCGCCCGTTCTGTCGCGATCTCCGCCGCCGCACAACTTGCACCTCGCGATCATCGGCCTACGGAACAGACGCCTTGAGCGGCGATTTCGACCGCGCCGACGAGTCACCCGGGTCGGGGGTGTGACCATCGCTACACTCGTCACGAGCGGGACTGCGTCCCTCGACCGGGGGGTCTACATGGCGCAATTCGATGTTGTCATCTGCGGGGGCATGGTGATCGACGGCACCGGCAACAGCCGGTATCGCGCCGACGTCGGCATCCGCGACGGGGTCATCGCGGAGATCGGTCGCATCCCCGCCGACGAAGCCGACGACGTACTCGACGCGAACGGTCTCATCGTCGCGCCCGGCTTCATCGATCTGCACACGCACTACGACGCGCAGCTCTTCTGGGATCCCTATTGCTCGTTGTCGGGCTGGCACGGCGTCACGAGCGTGGTGATCGGGAACTGTGGGTTCGGATTCGCGCCGGTGCAGCCCGACGCCCGCGAACGCGCCATGCTCACGATGGTCCGCACGGAGGCAATCCCGCTGAAGTCGATGCAACTCGGCATGCCGTGGGACTGGGTCAGCTTCCCCGAGTTCCTCGACTCGGTTGACCGTGCGCCGAAGTCGGTCAACGTGCGCTCGTTCCTGCCTATGAATCCGGTGCTCATCGAGGTCATGGGATTCGAACGAGCGAAGGCCGGCGAAGTGCCGACCGATGACGAGCACGACGCGATGATCCGCATCCTCAACGAAGCGCTCGACGCGGGCGCTGGCGGATGGTCGGTGCAACGCCTGCGCCCCGAGTCGGGAGTCAACGTGCAGCGTGATTTCGACGGCACGCCCATGGCCACCGACCTCATGCACACGGACACGTGCGTCAAGCTCGCCGCGGTGCTGGCCGAACGGCGTCGCGGGTTCATCCAGATGACGATGGCCGGCGACCCAGCCATCGTCGACGAGTCGAAGCGCACCTTCGAGTTGCTCGCCCGCGTGAGCGGCCGGCCCGTGCTCTACAACGTGGTCACGGCGATCGAGCACGACCCGTCGATCCACCGGAACACGCTCGCCTGGCTCGACCGCTGCCGCAAGGAAGGGCTGCAGGTCTACGGATGCGCGATCACCACCCGTAACCCGCTCATGTTCACCTTCGAGGACTGGAACCTCTTCGACGAAGCCGACGCGTGGCGCGAGGCCACCATCGGCTCGCTCGAGGAGAAGCTCGACAAGCTCGCCGACCCGGCCCGCCGGTCGGCATTGCGCGACGCCAAGCTCATGGCCGCAACGTGCCCCATCGATCAGATCGTGGTCCTCGGCCCGAAGTCCACCGAGACGATGCAGTGGAAGGACCACACCATCGCCGATATCGCCGAGGCCACGGGCAAGCACCCGGTCGACGTGCTTCTCGACATCGCCGTCGCCGACCGGTTGCGCACCACCTTCTATGCCGAACCGCTCTACACGAACGGCGCGATGCTGAAGGAGATCCTCGACTACAAGTGGACCATCCCCGGCGTGAGCGACGGCGGCGCCCACACCAAGTTCCTCACCGCCGGCACCTACCCGACCGAGCTCATCACCGACGCCGTGCGCGACATGGGCATCCTCGAACTCGAAGAAGCCCATTGGCGGCTGTCGGCGCTGCCAGCGCACTGCGCAGGGTTCCGTGATCGCGGCACGCTCGAGGTCGGCAAGGCGGCCGACATCGTCGTCTACGACTACGACAACCTCGCACAAGGTCCGGCCGAGGTTGCGCATGATCTCCCCGGCGGCGAATGGCGCCGAGTCCGCAGGGCCAAGGGATTCCGGTACGTGCTCGTCAACGGTCAGGTCACCATCGACGACGACAAGGAGACTGGTGTCGCATCGGGCCAGCTCCTGCGCGACCGTTAACGAATGTCTTTCCTCGAGGTCACCACTCCCCGCCCGCACATCGCCCTCATCACGCTCAACCGCCCGGAGCGCATGAACGCGATGTCGTTCGACGTGATGGTCCCCATGCGCGAGGCGATGGAGACCATCGGCCGCGACAACGACATTCGGGTCTGTGTGATCACTGGGGTGCAACGCGGCTTCTGCTCGGGGGCCGACCTCGAGGACTCGGGTTCACCACCGAACATCGCGGGCCTCACCATGTCGGGCATTGCGGTTCGGGCCATGGAGTACCTCTCCGATCTCGTGCCCGCGATGAGGGCCATGCCGCAACCGGTGATCGCCGCGGTCAACGGCGCGGCGGTCGGTGGGGGCATGTGCCTCAGCCTCGGCGCCGACATTCGCATCGCCGCCGAATCGGCGTACTTCCGCGCGGCGGGCATCAACAACGGGCTCACGGCCACCGAACTCGGCGTGAGCTTCCTGTTGCCGCGGGCGATCGGTTCGTCGAGGGCCTTCGAGATCTTGCTGTCGGGTCGAGACGTCGACGCGTTCGAAGCCGAGCGCATCGGACTCGTCAGCCGTACCGTGCCCGACGATCAACTACTCGACACGTGCTACGACCTCGCCGAGAAGATCATCGGCTACAGCCGGGTCGGCGTGCAGCTGACCAAGGAGATGCTGTGGGCCGGACTTGAGACCGCGAGCCTCGAAGCCACCATCGCGCACGAGAGCCGCACGCAGCTCTACATGCGGCTCACCACCAAGAACTTCGAAGAGGCGATCCGAGCGCGTAAAGAGAAGCGTCCGCCCGTCTTTCGCGACTGATCCCAGGAGCACTCATGCCATTCGATTCGACCGAGGTCCGCGCGGCCTACGAGAACTTCATCCGCGTCGGAGACTCCGGCGACTGGAGCGCGTGGGCCGACCTGCACACCGTCAACGGAACCTGGGTCGAGCACAGCCTCGGAACGTTCGTCGGCCGCGAGGCCATCCGCACGGCCATCATCGACGTGATGGCTTCCGCACCTCGCTCGATGTACTTCCCGGTCGAGTTCGCCATGTTCGAAGGCGACCGGATCGTGTACTACCCGTGGCAGTGCCTGCCCGATCCGGCGGGCGGCGACGAGGTGTACCGGTTCGGCTGCGTGACCATCCTCACCTACGGCGGAGACGGCCAGTTCTCCTATCAGGAAGACGTCTACAACCCCGCGGAGGGCAACGCGGTGTTCCGTCGGTGGATCAAGGCCGGCGGCGTCATGCCTCGTCCACCCGGCTGACGTCTCTGCGGACGGGCCGCGTCGAACCATCGCCAGATGGGACTCCCCGGCCCGACCGTTCCTGTTGCTCCCGCAAGGTTCGAGCGCCCCGCGTTGCGCGGCACTCGTTGACCGTCGGCGCCGCTGCTTAGGCCAACGCGGCTTTCACCTTGGCCGCGGCCACCGCGTGGGCGTCGCGTGCTTGCTCGAACATGGCGGTCATGCCGAAGAAGCCGTGGATCATGCCGTCGAACCGCTGCAAGTCGGTGGCGACGCCGGCATCGCGCAGCCGCGCGGCGTATGCCTCGCCCTCGTCGCGCAGCGGGTCGAACTCCGCGGTGATCACGAACGCCGGCGGCAACCCCGAAAGATCGGGCGCGTAGATCGGCGACGCGTAAGGGTTTGTGCGATCCGAGGCGTCGGGGACGTACTGGTCGTAGAACCACGCCATCGAGTCGGTCGTGAGGAAGTAACCGTTCTTGTTCTCCGACATCGAGGGCCACTTCGACGGCTCCATGTCGGTACACGGGTACACGAGCAACTGGTAGCGCAACGCCGGCCCGCCACGATCGCGCGACATCAACGCCACCACGGCCGCGAGGTTGCCGCCGGCACTGTCACCCGCCACGGCGAGGCGCTGCGGGTCGATCGACAGCTCGGCCGCGTTCGTCGCGGTCCACTGCAGCCCTTCGTAGCAGTCCTCGACGGCGGTCGGGAACACCGCCTCGGGTGCAAGTCGGTAGTCGACGAAGACCACCACCGCGTCAGCGGCGTTGGCCAAGAGGCGCGCCGCGTTGTCGTGCGTGTCGAGACCACCGATGACCCAACCGCCGCCGTGGTAATAGACGATGGCCGGACGCACGACGCCGTCGTCGGCTGGCCAGTAGACCCGCACCGGGATGGGGTCACTGCGGAATCCGGCGATGCTTCGATCCTCGAACTTCGCGATGGGCACCTCCGCGACGGGCGCCCGGTTCACGGCCAGCGCCGCGCGCAGTTGCGGGGCTGTCTTGGCGAGGATGTCGTCCTCGAACGGGTTCATGTTCGCCGCCGCCATCGCGTCGAGCATGAGCTTCACATTGGGATCGAGCGCCATCGTCCACCTCGGGGAGCCATCGGTTGCCTGCAGGAATGTATGCGATAGAACATCGGCCATGCCCGTTCTCGGAATCCGCTACGACTTCCGCAATCCACCCATCGGCGGCACCACCATGGCCGAGCGCTACGCATGCGCGCTCGAGCAGTGCGTCTGGGCCGAAGACCTCGGTTTCGGCTCGGTCACGTTGTCCGAGCATCACGGCGTCGACGACGGCTACCTGCCGAGCGCCCTCACGATGGCGGCGGCCATCGCCGCACGGACGTCGCGCATCCGCATTCGCATCGCGGCGGTCCTCCCCTCGCTCTATCACCCGTTGCGGCTCGCCGAGGAGGTCGCGGTCGTCGACAACATCAGCAACGGGCGCCTCGAACTGGTCGTCACCAACGGCTACGTCCCGTCCGAGTTCACGATGTTCGACGAAACCCTCGACAACCGCGTCAAGCGGGTCGTCGAGACGGTCCGCGTGCTGCGTCAAGCCTTCACCGGCGAGCCGTTCGAGTTCCGAGGCAAGACCGTGCGCGTCACACCCGCTCCGGCGCAGCCCGGCGGCGTACCTATCTGGCTCGGTGCCGCGAGCGAAGGGGCGGCCCGCCGTGCCGCGCGCATCGCCGATGGCCTCCTGCCGTCGTACCCCGAGCTGTGGGACATCTACCGCGACGAATTGGTCAAGTTGGGCAAGGTCGACCCCGGGCCGATCCCACAGGGCACCATCGCGTACCTCCACGTCACCGAAACCCCCGATGCCACGTGGGCCCAGGTCGCACCGTTCGCGCTGCACGAGATGAACGGCTACGGCCAGTGGGCGGCCGAAGCGTCGTCCGCCACTGGCTACAGCCCGGTCGCCGACGCCGACACGCTGCGCACGATGGGCATCTACCAGATGCTCACGCCCGCCGAGACGATCGCACAGATCACTGCCGCAGGCCCGGGCGCCACGGTGCTCTTCCATCCACTCATGGGTGGTGTCCCGCCAGAGCTCGCCTGGCAGAACCTCCGCCTCTTCGAAGAGAAGGTCCTCCCACACCTTTGAGAAGACCTTCCCCGGAACGGCGTGGCGCCATCGGCATCCTGCTGGTCGTGCTGCGCCTCACCACTGTCGACTTCAGCCGTTAGGTGTCGCCCAGAAGGCGTGCCACGTCGGGTCCGTGTAAGGGATCGACCCGAGCCCGTCGTGATGCTCAGGCCAGTTCGCCGGAGCGAGCGTGAGCGGGTTGACCCCCACCTCGGCCCCATAGAACAAGAGGTGGCGACGGCGCACGAAGTACCACGAACCCTCGCGGCGCTCGTATGAATCGTCGTAGCGGATCGCCTGCTGGATAAACCGATCGCCATCCTGCACCTCGGCCTTGCAGTACACGTGGCCCGTTGCGTGGTCGTCATCGACGATGTCAATCTGATGGGTGCCGACGTTGAGGATGCTCACCCCGATGGCCCGGAGTTGCGAAGCCAGGTTCGTGCGCAACGCGTCACGGCCGTAGGTGCCGCGCCCGACGCGCACGTCATCGACGAACAACGCCACGAGCGCGTCGATGTCGCGCCGATCGGTGGCAATCGCATAGCGCGCGACGAGCTGACGGATCTGCTCATAGGCCAGGAGAAGCTCGAGGTCGGTCATGGTCCGACCTCTTGGGACACGACGTTGCGCAGCACACCGATGTTCGTGATCTCGACCTCGACCACCTCATCCACCTGCATCCAACGTTGCGGCTCGCGGGCCATACCGACGCCACCGGGCGTACCCGTGGCGATGACGTCGCCGGGTTGGAGCTCGGTGAACGTCGACAGGTACGCGATCAGCGCAGGGATGTCGAAGATGAGGCGGTCGACGCTCGAGTGCTGCATCACCTCACCCGACAGGCGCGTGGTCAGTGCCAGCGCACTCGGGTCGGGGATCTCGTCCTCGGTCACGATCCACGGTCCAAAGGAGCCGCTGCGGTCGAAGTTCTTGCCCGGCGTGAACTGCGACGTGTGGCGCTGCCAATCGCGCACGCTGCCATCGTTGAAGCAGCTGTATCCGGCAACGTGCGCGAGCGCGTCGCCGGCCCCGATGTGGCGGCCCGCTCGCCCTATGACCACGGCGAGCTCACCCTCGTAGTCGAAGGCCTCACTCACTCGCGGGCGCTCGAGCGGCGAACCCGACCCGACGAGCGACGAGGCGAAGCGCACGAACACGGTCGGGTGCGCGACTGCGACCCGACCGGTTTCCTCGCGGTGCGCGGTGTAGTTGATGCCGATACAGAAGATGCGCGGCGGTTCGGGGATGGGTGGCAGTAGATCGACCGAGTCGAACTCGAGCACCGGAGCCCGCAACGACGCGGCGGCCAACTCTTCGAGGGCGCCCGCCGCGAGCACCGAGCGCAAATCCGCGTGGCGCCCACCGAGCACCGCGCCGACGTCGGCAACGGACCCATCGTCGTTCATCGACCCGTACGACCCGCGGGAACCATGGCGAAACGACACGAGGCGCATCCCCCGACCGTAGCAACTACCGCCCGATCGTCCGACACCTAAGCGGTCTTCGGCGAGATCACCACGGGTGAACTGTGCGCCAGGAACCAGTTCGCGCGCTCGTTCGATCTGAATCTCGCTGACATCCACGCGGATCACGGCGTGGCCCACAGCGGTCATACCGCGCGCGATGTTCGTCCACTTTCCAAGTCAAGCACGGGAGCATATTTCGGGTGTTCTGACGTTGGTTCGGCATACGAACATATGTATGCTTTGGGATATGACTGTGCATTCCATGCAGGGCTCTACGGAGGCGACGACGCTGCGTATTCATGCCGAGTTCGTCACGTTGTGCGGGCATTTGAACGTGTTGCACGCGCGCGTGGTGGAGCTGGTCGCCGAAGCACTCACGGTGAACGCCTGGAGCGGCCCGGGGTTGCGTAGTCCCGAGCA
>WLNW01000073.1 GCA_009699605.1 Actinomycetota bacterium
GCCGACCTCGCCGAAGGCGGCGCAGACGGCGCTCACGCCCGTCAGAACAACGATGTATCGCCGCCAGGAGTTCCGGTGCACGACGATCCATCGGCTCGGCGGGCAGGGTACTTAGCGGGGAGTGCGGTCCACCCGCACCATTTCTGGAGAAATTACCGGTTATCTCCATAATCGTCAGTGTGTTGTATTGCATCTCCGGTCGCCGCTCGAAAGATGTCGGGTTCGACGTAGAACGGTCGGGCGATGGGCACGACGAGCCGGACCCGGTGCTCGACCGCATCGATTGCCGCGGCGAGCTCGTCGATCCGGAGGTCGGTCCGGAACTGAACCTTCGCGCCGACGAGCAGTTCGTCGGGGCCGAGGTGCTGCGTGCGAAGGTGGATGAGCTGGTCGACGTCGGGGCTGTCGACGATTGCGTCGGCGATGGCCCGGTAGTTCTCGGGTGTCGCGCTCTCGCCGATCAGGAGGCTCTTCATCTCGACGGCCAGGATGACGGCGATGATCGCGAGCAGGATGCCGATGGACAGCGTGCCGACGCCGTCCCACACGGGGTTGTCGGTGACGGAGGCAATCACCACGGCGACGAACGCGAACGTGAGGCCGATCAACGCACCGGTGTCCTCGAGCAGCACCACCGGAAGCTCGGGCTCGCGGGCCCGGCGGATGTAGGTCGACAGCTTCGCGGTGCCCCGGACATGACTCGCCTCCTTCCATGCGGTGTGGAACGAGTACGCCTCGAGCAGGACGCTCACCCCGAGGATGCTCAGTGCGACGGCCACGTTGTCGAGCTCGTGCGGATGACGGATCTTGCTCACGCCCTCGTACATGGCGAACATCGCGCCCATGCTGAACAGTACGAGCGCCACCACGAACGCCCAGAAATACCGTTCGCGCCCGTAGCCGAACTGGTGCAGCTCGTCGGGATCTTTCCTCGAGCGCTTACCACCGAGGAGCAGCAGGCCCTGGTTGCCCGTGTCGGCGACGCTGTGGATGCTCTCGGCGAGCATCGACGCGGAGCCCGTGACGATGAAGCCGATGAACTTGGCGACGGCGATGCCGAGGTTCGCGAAGAACGCAGCCACGATTGCGCGGGTACCGCCACCAGTTGACACGTTGCGTCCTCGTCTCGTCGGAACCGACAAGCTAATAGGATGCCGACCGCCTATAGCTGACCCCGATGTCCTGTTACTCGTTGACCTGCAGCGCCCTGGAGGAAGTCTCATGCCAACCGTGTTCGTGAACCCTGATGCGGTGCTCGGCGCCGTTGGTCAGCACCTCGGCTACACCGACTGGATCACCGTCGATCAGGACCGCATCAATCGGTTCGCCGACGCCACCGGCGACCACCAGTGGATCCACGTCGATGTCGAAAAGGCGGCATCGGGCCCCTTCGGCGGCACGATCGCCCACGGCTACCTCACGCTGGCCCTGACCAACCTTTTCCTGCCCCAACTCATCACCGTCGAGGCGTTGTCGATGGGCATCAACTACGGCGTCAACAAGGTGCGGTTCCCGAGCCCGGTGCTCGCCGGGTCGCGCGTCCGCGGCGGTGCCGAGATCGCCTCGTGCGAGGAGGTCGCGGGTGGCGTCCAGGCCGTGATCAAGATCACCGTCGAGATCGAAGGCTCCGCCAAGCCGGCTTGCATCGTCGAGAACGTCACGCGCTACCTGCGCTGACCCATCTCGTGCGGGCAATAGGCTTTCGCTTCATGGCGAAGCGCAAACTCCGACGGGCTCCGGCGGCGCCCAAGTCCGTACCCCCGGTGCTGCCCGCGCTCATCGGTCCTCGGCGAGCCGTGCCGCGTGAGATCCCGCGCCCGCCCTACGCGCTCACCGGCGACCCGGGCCGTAGCCGTCCCCACCCGGTGCGCTCGCCCGAGGTCATCGAGCGCATGCGCGCCGCCGGCCGCGCCGCGGCCGAGATCCTCAGGTACGCAGGTCATCACGTCGAGCCGGGCCTCACCACGGACAAGCTCGACGCGATCGTGCACGAGAAGACGCTCTCCTATGGCGGTTACCCGAGCCCGCTCAACTATCGAGGCTTTCCCAAGTCCGTGTGCACCTCGATCAACGAGGTCATCTGCCACGGCATCCCCGACAGTCGCCCGCTCGCCAACGGCGACATCGTCAACGTCGACGTCACGATATTTCTCGACGGGGTCCATGGCGACACGTCGGCCACGTTCGCGGTCGGCGAGATCGACGAGTACTCCACGATGCTCATCCGCGAGACGCGCAACTCGCTGTACCGGGCGATCGATGTGGTCAAGCCCGGCGTACCGATCAACGAGATCGGCCGAGCCATCGAGAACCACGCCCGCAAGTTCAAACTCGGCGTGGTTCGCGAGTTCATTGGCCATGGCATCGGCGAGGAGTTCCACGGTGTCCTGCAGATCCCGCACTACTACGACAGCCGGGCCCGCGCGATCCTCGAGGAAGGCATGACTTTCACGATCGAACCGATGCTCACCCTCGGCGATCCGTCGCTCGGCGTGTGGGACGACGAATGGACTGCGGTCACCCTCGACGGCCGGCGCAGCGCGCAGTTCGAGCACATGCTTGTGGTCACCGCCGGCGGGTGCGAGGTGCTCACCATGTGCGACGACGACGCGGCCATGGGTCACGACGCTTCGGGCGCCGCAGTGACTCAGGCCGGCGGAGCCGACGCGAACCCGTAGAGGCGCGCCGCGTTCTCCCACAGGATCTTGCGTTGCTCTTCGGCGGTGACGCCGGCGAGCCGGGCGCCCATTATCTGTTGCGAGCGCGGGAACGTCGACTCGGTGTGGGGGTAGTCGCTGCCCCAACAGATCGAGTCGATGCCGATGGCCGCACGTTCGCGAATGCCGAGCTCGTCGTCCTGGAAGCTGCAGAACACGTTGCGACGGAAGAAATCGCTCGGGCGTTCCGCGGTTGCGAACCGCGTGTACCGGGCGTTGCCGTGGCGTTGCGTGTACGTGTAGTCCATGCGTTCGAGGAAGAACGGGATCCACCCGAGCTCGTGTTCGACCACGCCGACGCGGAGATCGGGGTGGCGGTCGAACACGCCACCGAAGATCATGTCGGCGACCGACACCTTCACCCAGTGTTCGCACACCGCGAAGTAGCTCGGCCGTATGCGCGAGAGATCGCGATCGACGCCGGCGGCGCCCGCGCGGTTCGCCCCGAGGTGCAGCGACAGCGGCATGCCGAGCTCGGCCGCGGCGCGCCACAGCGGTTCGAAGACTGGCGAATCGTAGGGCTGATCCGGGGTGGCGGCCGTGGGGATGAGGCCTCCCGACAAGCCGAGCGAGTGCGCCCGACGCAACTCGGCGACGGCCTCGTCGACATCGTCGGTGTTGAGCATCGCGACGCCCTTGAGCCGATCAGGCTCAGCGGCGCAGAACTCGGACAGCCAGTCGTTGTAGACGCGACAGCACGCGCTGAGCAGCGCCTGGTGGGCCTGCGTGTAGAGCATCAGCCCTTCGGTGGGATAGAGCACGGAGCCCCACACGCCGTCGGCTTCGTTGTCGATGAGGTTCGCGTGCGGGTCATAGCCTCCGGGGCGCACCTCGGAGAAGCTCGCACCGGTGCGCAACTCGATCGGCTTGTCGAAGCGGTCGCCGGTCTGCGCACCGCCGGCGAACGACAACGTGCGCTGTTCGGCCACGACCCACCACTGCGCCCCGCCGACCTGATCCTCGACGACGTGGGGCGCTTCGTCACCCCACGATCGGTCGAGCCGGCTGGTCCACAGATCGGGTGGCTCGATCACGTGGGTGTCGGAGGAAAGCATCGTGTGGGCCACGGTCAGCCGGTCCCTTCGAGTGGTTGCGAGACCGATGCGGCGAGCTCGGCCATCGCGGCGAACTGGCTCGCGGGAATCGCAATGGCCCCTTCGGCGCGGCGTTCGCGCTTGAGCTGCTGGGAACGCAGGCCGGGGTAGAGGATCTCGTCGACGCCTTCCTTGCGGGGGGCCGAGGTGATCATGTCGACGAAGGCGTCGACCTTTGTGTACACGTTGCCGCTGGGGTCGAGCCGCCGAGGGTCGATCACGAGCAGCGTGGTGCCATAGCGGCCGCGCTCGGGTAGGTGGTGATAGAGCGTCCACGGCGGATCGGTGTCTGTGAGCATCGACGACAGCAGCCCGACGAGGAACACCATGGCAAAACCCTTGTGGCTGTCGCCAAGGGGGACGAGCGAACCCTTCACCGCCACGCCGGTCCCGCCGGTGGCGCGGATGAGATCCCAGTCGGGGAAATCGGCCGCGTTCGTGGTGGGATTGCCGTGCTCGTCGAGGAGTAGACCCGGCGCGATCGGTTCGCCCTGGTCGGCTGCCGTGAGAATGGGGCTCGCTGAGCTCTGCGTGAACGACATGTCGCAGATGACCGGCTCGCGATCTGCCGTTGGTACGCCCCACGCCATGGGTGCGTTGCCGAGCAACGCAACGGTGCCCCCGAGCGGCGCAACGGTCGGCACGCTCTGGACCATGGCCATGGCCACCATGCCCTGATCGACCGCGCGCGCGATGAACGGGGTGAGGAGCTCGGCGGTGCCGCGTGCACCCACGAAACCAACGCCGAACTCGCGAGCCTTGTCGATCGCGAGGTCGATGCCGAACTTGCATACGAGGCGACCGAACGCCTTCGGCCCGCCGTCGACGATGGCCGTCGCGCCGTGCTCGCGGACGATCGCGACCGTGGGCGCCATGTCGAGCTTGCCCGCCCGGGCCGCAGCGATCAGCCCGGGGATCTTGCCGACCCCCCGTGCATGGTCACCTTGGATGGCCTTGTCGAGGTTGGTCGCGGTGAGAAAGCTTGCGTCGTCCGGCGACGCGCCGACCGATTCGTATGCGGCGCGCCCCACGCGCTCGAGATCTGCGATCGCCACGCGCACCCGCGGTTCGGTCGAGTCCCACCATTGGCCGTACGTTCGCGTCGCATCCCCCACAGGTGGCATCGTAGATGACGCGAACGGGCCCGCACCCCGAAGGATGCGGGCCCGTGTGTGCGAAACACTTGGCGCCGGGGCGCCGAGCCTCACTTCACACCGAGCACCTTTTCGTAGACGCTGCGGTCGACGATCTTGCTCTCGACCACCGGAGTGGTGAAGGTGGTGATCACGCCGAGGTCGATGAAGAGCTGCTGGATCCGCGTGGTCGTACCCGAACGGACCTCCCAGTCGAAGGTCAGCGAGTCGAGCCCCTTCAGAACGGCCTGGTTCTCGGCTGTGGCTCCGGTCCATTTCTGGATTTCGGCCATGACCTTGTCGTCCTGGTGGTAGTTGCCGGCGAAGTAGGTGTTGACGGTGCGGATGTACGCACGCAGAAACGCCTGACCGACCTCAGGCTTGTCGACGAGCAGGTTCTTGCCGAACGACATCTGGCCGAGCGGCTCGCCCGGAGTCTGCGTGGCCGCCTGGAAGAACGCCGGGTCATCTTTGACCTGGGTCCACAGCGGATCGAGCAGGATGCCGCAGTCGATTGCCTTGTTCTTCAGGGCCGCGATGATGTCGGTAGATGCGACGGTCTGAATGTCGACCTTCTTGATGTTGAAGTCGGGAACCCGCTTTTGGATCTCGGCGGCCGAGTAATACACGGCCGACGAGCCGCGACCCGCTGCGGTCGCCCACTTCTTGGTCTCGATCTCTTTCAAGATTGGCTTGTCCGGTGTGGTGAACGAGTCCTTCCGGCACCACAGCCCGGTCTGGGCCACGGTGTAGTTGCTGGCCTTCGGCGGGAAGTAGTTGCCCGCGATGACCTTGATCGCGATGTCCTGCGCACCAGCGTTGAACATCGCGGTCTCGAATCCACCGACGGCCACATCGACCTGGCCGTTGGCGAGCTGCGGGATTGAGTTCGCGTAGGACAGGTTGACGAACTCGACCTCGAGGTTCTCCTTCGCGTACTCACCAAGGGTGTTGGCCACGGCGACGGGCGAGTTGAACTCGAGCTTGAAGTTCGTGGCGATGACGATCTTGGTCTTGGTGGCGAGCGGCACCGGCGCCGGTGCGCCAGCCGAGCAACGAGCGACGGCGCGCGTGAGCGACAGGTCGGCGGGGTCGGAATAGCCCTTCTCGCAGCCGGCGACGGTGGCCTTCTTGGTGGTGCCCGTGGCTGCGGTGGCTGCGGTGGCTCCGGTGCCGGTAGCCCCGGTCTTGGCGGTCGCGCCGGTCGTGCCGGTGCTCGCAGTGTCGCTCTTGCCGCCGTCGTCGCCGCACGCGGCGGCGAGTAAGGACGTTGCCAAAGCTATTGCGAGCAGCGCTTTCCAGCGCGGTGATGACTTCCTCACGTGATTCTCCTCCTGTTGGTGAACAACCCGACCGCCGTTTGGTGGCCTCAGTCGGGAGCGAACGTCGAACGTTGCATGTGCTGCCATGACGGAACGCACCGCAACGGTGTCAGACGGTCGGCGCGCCGCGATCGTCTTTCTCCCATCGCACGACGAGGTGGCCGACCTGCTTGACGATGGCCTGGAAAATCACGCCGATCAGCGCGGCGACGAAGATTCCGGCGTAGGCGATTCTCGGCTCGAAGGTCTGGCGAGCGGTGTTGATGACGTAGCCGAGGCCCTTGGATCTCGGCGCGTAGGCAAACTCGATGCCGATCACCGAGAGCACCGAGACGCTTGCCGCAACGCGGAGCGTGACGAAGAGCCCGGGCAGCGTGGCGGGCCAGATGACGTGGCGGAACATCTGCCACCCGTTCGCACCGAACGACGTCGCTGCTTCGCGATAGCTCTCGCTGACCGACATCACCCCGGCTTGGGTCGGGACCCACACGAAGAAGAACACCGTGACCGAGATCAGGATGATCACCGGCTTGTCCTTGAAACCGAAGATGATGAGGAACGGCGTGAGCAGGGCGATCTTCGGAACGGTGTACAGCGCGTTCAGCGTGGGTTCGAAGGCGGCGCGGACGACGCGCGACATACCGAGGACGTATGCAAACACGACGCCGCTCAGGCTTCCCCACAGCCACCCCCAGGCGAGCCGCTTGAGGGTGAGTCCTAGGTCAGAGGCGAAGTCGCGCTTGTCGAACATCTGACGAAGCTGGCGGAGGTTGTCGAGAGGCGAGGGGTAGAACTTCGCGTTGATCCAGCCGTTCTGGGCCGCGATCTGCCAGAACCCGAGGATGAGAATCGGCACACCGAAGCCGAGGATAGTGAAGAGAATGCGACGTCGGCGCGCGTACCCGACAGGGTCCTTGTCGATGCCGCGAGCCTCGCGGACGAGTTTCGCCTGCGACTCGATGCGGTCTGTTTCAGCCACGGCTTGCGCCTGCAGATGGGGCGACACCACGTGCGCCTTCTTTCACTTCGAGCCGATGTCGGCGAGATGGGCTTCGACCTCGTGGCGCAGCAGGTCCCACAGCTCGCCCTGGAGCGCCGCGAACTCCGCGGTGTTGCGCACATCGCCGCGGCGCGGCCGGGGAAATGGCACCTTCTTCGATGCGATGATGCGGCCGGGCCTCGACGACATGACGAGCACCCGGTCGCCGAGCAAGATGGCCTCGTCGAGCGAGTGTGTGATGAAGAGCACGGTGCGCTGATCGGCCTGCCACAGCGCGAGCAGTTCCTCCTGGAGGATCTGGCGCATCTGCGCGTCGAGCGCGGCGAACGGCTCGTCCATCAGCAAGATCTCGGGCTCGACGGCCAGCGCCCGGGCGATGGCGACGCGCTGCTTCATGCCGCCCGACAGCGTGGCCGGGTACGATTTCTCGCGATCGGCCAGACCGAGCTTGGCCAGGTAGCTCCGAGCGCGTTCATTGCCTTCCTTCTTCGGCACGCCGGCGAGGTCGAGGCCAAAGCGGACATTGTCGAGGACCTTCTTCCACGGGTAGATCGAATAATCCTGGAACACCATCGCCGTGGGCTGGTCGGTTTTCGCGTCGATCTCGACGGTGCCGGCCGAGGGGTTGATGAGGCCGGCCACCATGCGCAAGAAGGTGGACTTGCCGCAGCCGGACGGCCCGACGATGCACACGAACTCGCCTTGCTCGATCTCGAGGTCGAGCGGGCCGAGCGCATGGACGCGGTCGCTCTGCGTGCCGAAATAACGCTCGACGGCACTCGCGCGGATCTTGGGTCCCAAGGCTCACCTCCCCATTATGAAGTTGGTGACTTTAGCACTCTTTCACCTTGTGAAAGAAGTCGCGCTCAGAACCGATGCGCCGGGGCCGGTCGGGCCTGTTGCTGCGGCCCGTGCGTGGCGACGAGCCCGTAGCGTGAGTGGGTGTCGTCGACCCGTTTGCTGCTCGTACGCCACGGCGAGTCCCAGGTCACCGTGCGCCGAGTCGTCGGTGGCGAGATGACCTGTACCGGGCTCTCGCCCCTCGGGGTTCGCCAGGCGGTGGCGCTGCGCGATCGCTTCGCCCGCGAAGGGCGACTCCGCGTCGATGCGCTGCTCGCCTCGACGCTGCCGCGAGCCTACGAGACCGCCGATCTGCTGGCCCCGGCGATCGACGCCGCCGTCACCGAGCGTGACCCGGCGCTGGTGGAGCACCGGCCGGGCGAGGCCGACGGCATCGCGTTCGCCGACTATGCGTCGCGATTCGGCGCATTCGATCTCCGCACGCACCCCGACCGCCCGCTCGCGCCGGGTGGCGAGTCGCTCAACGACTTCCATCACCGCATCGTGGCGGCGTTCGAGGGCATCGAGCAGCGGTTCGCCGGCGGCACCGTGCTGGTGGTGTGCCACGGCGGGGTGATCGACGTGATGTTTCGCGAGTACCTCGGCGTGGGGATGCACGCGCCGTTCGATCTGTGGACGTTGAACACCTCGATCACCGAGTTCGCGCAAGGGCCCGCTCGCTGGATGCTGCGTCGGTACAACGACACGGCGCACCTCGCAGGTTTGCCTGAAAAGACCGTGGGATGATGCATCGATGAACCCCTCGATCCTGATGACTGCCCGTTGCGTGGCCGGCCGTATGGCCGGCTGATGGAAGGCACCGCGCCTTCGGCCACTGCTGCCGGCGCGGCCATGCTGCGCGCCTCGCACCTGGTCCTTGACGACGAGCCCAAGGTCTTCACCGACCCGTGGGCACTGTTCTTCCTCGACGAGCGCCGCCGCCTCATGGCGGGCGACCGCGAGGCGATGGGTACCGACATCACGCGCGCCAGCCGGTCCACGGTCACGGCGCGGTCCGCACTCACCGAAGCCGAGATCGACTCCTTCGTCGAGAACGGGGGCACCCAGATCGTCGTGCTCGGCGCTGGCTACGACTCGTTCACGCTCCGGCGCGCCGACCTCGTCGATCGGGTCACCGTATTCGAGGTCGATCATCCGAACACCCAGGCCTCGAAGCGGGCCAAGCTCCGCGACGGCGCCGTCGCCGAGCCGACCAACGCGCGATACGTGCCCGTCGACTTCGAGTCACAGGACGCCGAGCGCGAGCTGGTCCAAGCCGGCTGGCGGCGCGACCTACCGACGTTCTTCTCCTGGCTCGGGGTCACGATGTACCTCACCGATGCCGCGACGTTCGCCACCCTCGAACTGGTCGCGGCGTGTTCGCGCGGCTCGGCCGTGGCGTTCCAGTACAGCGTCAAGGGCTCCACGGTCACGCCGAGCGATCTCGACATCCGTGACCGCGCGTCGGTGGGCATCGCCAAGCAAGGTGAGCCGTGGATCAACTTCTACGAGCCGCAGGTGATCGTCAGCCGGCTGTTCACCGCCGGGTTCTCCGAGGTCGATGATCTGCGCAGCGCCGAGCTGGAGCAGCGCTTCTTCGCCGGCCGTACCGATGGCCTGTGGTGGCCCTCCACCAACGGCATGGCCATCGCCCGCGTCTGACCCCCGCCCCCGGCGGGCGCGCCATCACGCCGGGCCGCGTCAGGTCAGTTGAGGGTGCGCAGGATCGCCCGCACCGGGCTCGCGTCGAAGCCCTCGAGGCGCAACGGCAGCGCAACGAGCTCGTACACGCCGTCGACCACGTGATCGAGCACGATGCCTTCGAGCACGCACACGTCGTGAGCGACGCAGGCGGCATGGCTGGGCAGGTCCTTGGAGCTGAAGGGGTCGACACTCGGCGTGTCGATGCCCACCAACGTGACGTCGCGCCTCGCGAGCTGGACGATGAGCTCGGGAGACAGCGACGCGAAGTCGGTGTTCCAGACGGATGGATCGGGGAAGGTGCCGGTGTGGAACAGCACCCGCGGCTCGGTGATGTCGACGCGAAGGTGCACCGGTTGGATTCGCTCGCCACGGGCGACGTCGACGCGCACCACCTGGCAGCGACCGATGTACGCGTCGAGCGGCTGCGACGCGATGTCTCCGCCCCCGGCATCGGTGTGGCCCGGTGAGTCGGTGTGCGCGCCGAGGTGAACCGTGCCGTGCAACGTGGACAAGGTGAGGTTGGCGCCTTGGTCGAGGTCTGCGAGCACCTCGCGCGACATGGGTGTGTCGCCGGGCCACACAGCGATGCCCGGACGCAACGCGGGGGAGATGTCGATGATGCGGCTCACCGGCGATGCCGCATAGCCCGGAGGTCGGGGAACGCAGGGATGAAGAGCGTCGGCATCGGGTTTTCGCGGCGCGAGGAACGCGGCGAACTGTCGGGCGCCGCAGGAATCGCGTACTCCTTGTTTCCGTGCTCGAGGTAGTCCTGCTCGCAGCCGAAGTGGTCGAGTCGTTGCATGCGCCCGCGCATTGGCACCCCTGTACTGCGCGCGACGTCCGGGAGCCCGACGCTCGCCGCGGTCACACCGTCACCGGTGGCTCGCCTCGATCGACGTGCTCGAACCGGAGCAGGCGCCCGTTGCGGTCGATGGCGACGAGGCGGACCCGCACCCGCTCCCCGAGGGCGACGCCCCGGGGGTCGATCTCGCTCACGATCGCCGGGTCGGGTATCTCGATGACGGCTCGTCGCTCGTCGAGGTTGACCACCACCGCTTCGAGGGTCTCCCCGACCCGGTCGCGCATCTCGAGGGTCTCGGCGAAGTCGATTGCCGCGCGGTCCAGCGCACCTTGGCGTTGTTGGCCCCGACCGAGCGCTCCGGGCAGCGCCGGCAGGGCGGTGCGCACGTCGCCGGGCACTGGGCGTCCTGCGCACAGCGCCACCACGACCTCGTTCGCGTAGCGGTCGCCGATGCGACGCAGCGGCGCGGTGACGTGGGCGTACACCGAGGCGATGGCGGAGTGTGTCGCCTGCGGAGGCACCTTGCCGTCGAACGCGACGTAGCCGGCGCCCCGGAACAGGCGAGCCGCCTGGTGCATCAGCGCGCCCTGACGGGGATCGGTCGGGTCGAGCGACCGGATCCGCTCGGCGTACGTCATCGATGCCGGCCAGTCGATGCGCAGCGCCCGCGCCGCCCGGCGCAACGTGGCAACGGTGTCGTCGGTGGGTTCGGGCAGCGTTCGCAGCAGGCCGACCTGCCCGCGCACCATGATGCCGGCCGCCGCGATTCCCGTGAGCAACGAGATCTGCGCGTTCCACTGCTCGACCGGCTGCGTGGCCCGGAACCGTAATTTGTATCCGCCGTCGACGCGGTCGAGTTGTTGCTCGGGAAGTGCCAAGCTGACCGCGCCACGCACCACTTCCTGCGCGAGTCGCGCCAGGCCGATCTCCCGCAGCAGCATCAACGGCTCGGCCGCGGTGGCGGCATCGATGCGCGCCTGGGCCTCGTCGTAGGAGAGTTGCTCGCGGCTCGTGATGAGTGCCCGTTCGACGCGGGCCTCGCCGAGTTCGCCGTCGGTGGCCACCGCGATGGTCCACATCAGCGCCGGCCGTGCACGACCCGGGAGAAGGCTCGCGGCATCCTCGCCGATTGCCGGTGGGTAGAGCGGCGCGCGACGATCGGGCGCGTACAGCGTGACCCCCCGTGCGAGCGCCTCGGCGGCCACTGGCGAGTCGAGGCTGACGAAAGCGGCAACGTCGGCGATCGCGTAGTGCACCCGATAGCCCGTCGGTGTGCGTTCGGCGTGATACGCCTGGTCGAGGTCGGTGCTGCCCGCCGGATCGATCGTGACGAACGGGATCTCGGTCGCGTCGATGCGGTCGGTCTCCGATTCGAAACGACGTGTCGCAGCGTCGGCCGCCGATGCGAGGACCATCGGGTCGAAGCCATCCGCGATATGGAGCTCGTGGCGTATGGCCTGCAACCCTTCGGCTACTGCGGCATCGGCCAATGCATAGACGAGACGGGATGACGGCACGGCGTCACCGTAGCGAGGCCCCGCCAGGGCGGGGGAGCTCTACCCAGGTGGTGCCGGGGAGCACCGAGATCGGATTGCCACGTTCGTCGGTGTACGAGGTGACCGCGGCGTCGGACTTTCGAGTCCACGTGCCGCGGACCAGGTACCCCGCGGTGAAGATCCACGCTTCGCCGCTCCCGTTCACGATGGCCTCGGGTGAGTTCTCGTCGGCTGGCGATCGGCCGTACTGGGTGAACTGGACGATGACGTTGGTGGGGGCCACCTGTACGCCGGCGGCATCGACATGGCTGCGGTTGTTCTGCGTGCGCGCCCAGCCCTTGCCGTTCCATACGTAGCTGAGCCGGGTCGAGCCGAAGGTGATGTCGACACCGGAAGCGTCGATCGCGACCGCCGGTCGGGGTGCATCGGCCGCGCGGAACGAGAACAGCGCGGGGGGTCGCCCACCTTTGCCGGCCGCCGTGCTCCAGATGTCGGAGGTGCGAGAGAAGTAGTTGTGCGGTGGGGTCCGGTCTTCGCGGTAGAAGTTGGCGGGATAGTCGGTGGGCCCGGCGTCGATGAGCGTGGAGTCGAGCAGCTCGGCGCGGGTCCCGGCGTTGCCGCCCGAGCTGACGAAGAGCGGCTTGTTCAGGTTGGCGAACAGGTGGACGTCGGTGGTGCGCACGGAACGGATCGGGCCGACCGGGTCGGAACCGCGCGAGTGGAACACGGCCGCGAGTCGAGTGAGGCCACCCTCGACCTCCTCCTCGAATACGACGTCGGCCTGGTTGATGCCGACCTGAGGGCGCGCCGCGTCGACGTTGTCGATCTTGATCACGATGGCCGGACGGTTCGGATCCTCGAAGGTCGCGGTGCCGGTGAGGACCGAGCGGGTGAGGCGGGCGTTGATCTCCTCGATCTGGCGCTGCACGTCGGCGCGGTCGGCGGCGTACTTCTGGCGGTTCTCGGCCGCGTTGCGCCGCTTCTCCTGCGCCGCACCCAGCTGATCGCGGACGCTCTTCGTGGCCGCCTGCTGGGCCGTGACCTTGCCGGCGAGATCGCGCAGCTGCTGATCGATGGCGATGAGCCGTCGCTCGGCGTCCGCGACGACGGCGCGGTACATCTCGCGTTGGGCGATGTCCTCGGTCTGCGATGTCGCGTTGAGCAGGTCTTCGAGCACGCTTGCCAGCAGCGGATCGCCGCGCACGTACGCGTCGATCGCGAACGCGACGCGGGTACGAGCCGGTTCGCGTCGCCCGTCGACGACCCGCGCGTACTTGTCGGCCAGCAGGTCGAGCTCGACGGTGGCCTTCTGCACGCCACGCGCGATCGACGCGATCGCGGCGTCGGCGTCGGCGATGTTCTTGTCCTCGGCTGCGATCTTGTTGTCGAGGTCGCGGTTCTTGCTCTTGAGTTGGTCGAGCTGGCCGGCGGAGTCCTGCGCGGACGCCGTGGGCCCGAAGGGCACCATGGCCAACAGCGCGATGATCACGCTTGCGAGTGCAAGCAACCCGCGGTTCGAGACAGATCGGGAACGAGAGTTGCGCTGCAAGGGGTTCCTCAGCCGACTACCGAGATCTGGCCGGTGGAGGACCGCATGGTCCAGACGGCGAAAAGGGCGACGGCGTTGGCGACGAGGACCGCGGGGCCGAACCACGACGGCACGCGGCCGCGAAGGCGTGGCCCGAGCACCACGAACGTCAGGCATACGAGCAGGGCCTCGACGACGAGCACGGGGCCGAGGGCATGCAGGGTGAACGCTTCGTGCCAGCGGCCGCGGAGGAAGGCGCCCGCTGAGCGCGTGAGCCCGCATCCCGGACAGTTGTGCCCGGTGACCAGGCGGTACGGGCAAAGGGGCGGGCCGCCGCGACGGGCTGGGTCCCAGAGGGCGAGGCCACCGGCCAACGCCGTCGGCATCAGCAGGTGCGTGCGAGCGCGAGCGACCAGATCGCTCGGGCCGCGATTGGGTTGCGGCGGTGCGTACGCGATGGTCGCCGGCATCCCCTCATGCTCCCACGCGGTCGGTGTCGAGCGGGGGCACGGACGGGGACCGGGGTCAGGGGGCGGGGGACCACACGGCGCTGTCGCCCTCGCCCACGAACACCGGTGCCGCACCGGGGAGAGGCTGTTGTACCCAGATGCCGATGCGTGACCCGGCCCGGCCGGCGTAGACGAACGCCGCGCTGTCGGGCGACCACCAGCGCACGCTCTGGGTGAACTGGTCGAACTGCCCGACCGAGAGGCGGAGGAACTCGCGCGTGGGGACGAAGGCTGCGCCGTCGACGGTGCGCTCCTTGGTGA
>WLNW01000074.1 GCA_009699605.1 Actinomycetota bacterium
CCCGTCCGATCCTAGGCACGGGATACGGGAGCGGGTCGTCGACCCGAACACAACCGCGCCGCGCCGCTGCATGCGCGACGATGCGCCATGGCATACGACGACATCGTGGTGGGCGCCGGCACGTGCGGCGCGATTCTCGCCGCCCGACTCAGCGAGGACCCCGGCCGACGCGTGCTCCTGGTCGAAGCTGGGCCCGACTACGCCTCCGCCGCAACGACACCCGCCGATCTGCTCTACGGCCAAGTTTCGCTCGTCGACCACGACTGGCACTACGCGGCCGAAGCGCACGCGTCGCGCACCATCCACTATCCGCGCGGCAAGGTCACGGGCGGGTCTTCGGCCGTCAACGGCACGATCGCGCTGCGGGGAGACCCCGACGACTTCGAGGAGTGGACAGCCCGCGGGCTGCCGGAGTGGAGCTTCGACGAGGTGCTGCCCTGGTACCGCATGCTCGAGGACGACCCGATGGGATCTGCAGTTTCGCCCGAGTTCCACGGCCTCGGCGGGCCGATGCCGCTGCGTCGTGTCGGTCATGCCCGGTGGCAGCCGTTCCACGCGGCCTTCCACGCAGCCTGTGTCAGCGCCGGATACCCGGCGCTCGACGACCTGAACGGCCCCGACAGCACGGGCGTCGGCGAGTTCGCCCGCAACAAGGTCGACGGGGTGCGCATGTCGACGGCGCTCACGTACCTCGCCGCCGCGCGCGGTCGGCCGAACCTCACGATCCGACCGGCGGCTCTGGTCGATCGTGTCGTCGTCGAGCATGGTCGGGCGGTCGGGATCGAGATCGTCGACGGCGGCCGTCGCGAACGGATCGAAGGTGGGCGTATCACCCTCGCAGCCGGCGCGATCGGTAGCCCGACGATCCTGCTCCGCTCGGGGATAGGCCCCGCCAATGCGCTGCGCGCCCTCGGTCTCGACGTGGTCGCCGACCGTCCCGGCGTAGGCGCGGTGCTGCTCGACCATCCATCGGCTGGGCTGCCTGCGCTCCCGGCCGATGGGGTGCCGCACGACCCGGCGGTCATCACCGAGATCGGGTTGCGCTACACCACACCGGCGTCATCCGACACGAACGACATGCAGCTGTGCTTCACGACGTTGCTCGACCTCGAGCAGATGCGCGGCTTCATGCCCGACCCGATGCCGATGCTGATGGTCGGTGCCGTGCTGATGCGCCCGGCGAGCGCGGGCACGCTCAGCCTTACGAGCGCGGACCCGACCGCTTCACCCCGCGTGTGGTTGAACTACCTCGACGACCCGGCCGACGTGGCGCGCCTGCTCGGCGCTTGGCGGCTCGGTCGCGACCTGTTGCGAAGCGCGGAGATGGCCCCCCTCGTCGGCTCGCTGCTGCTGGCCGATGCAGTGATCGACGACGACGACGCGCTCACCGCAGTCCTGCGAGAACAGATCGCCACCACGTATCACCCGGCGGGCACCGCGCCGATGGGGCGCGTGGACGACCACCGCGCGGTGGTCGATGCGCACGGTCGCGTGCACGGCGTCGAAGCCCTGCGGGTCGTCGACGCGGCCATCATGCCCACGAGCGTCCGTTCGAACACCAACCTCACGTGCATGATGCTGGCCGAGCGCATTGCGCGCTGGATGGAACGCGAACACTGACGCCCGGCGTGCTGCACCGTGGTCAGAAGCGCCCCACGAACTCGCGGCCGAACCACTCGAGCTGTTGGCGCATGTCATCGGCGCTCGGGCCGAGGAGCGAGACCACGAATTGATCCACCCCCGAGGCGTGGTATTCGCCCAACTCGTCGACCGACACCGGAAGCCGGTTGTACACCCCATGGCTGATCGTGATCTCGTCCATCGAACGGCCGGCGGCATCGACAAGCTCGCTGATACGGCGACGCACCGCTGCGATCTCGGCGGGGGTCTGGTCGAAGCCGTAGTACCCCGAACCCAGATCCGCGACCCGGCGGTAGGTGGCCTCGCCGAAGCCACCGAACCAGAGCGGTGGGTGCGGCAGCTGAACCGGCTTCGGGTGCTGGCGACACGGCGCGAGCTCGTAGAACTCTCCGGCGAACGACGAGATCGGATCGCACCACAGTGTGCGCAGCACGGCGACGTACTCGCGGCAACGATCACCGCGCCGTTCGAACGGCACGTCGCACGCTGCGTACTCCTCGGTGCTCCAACCCACGCCGATGCCGAAGTCGAACCGGCCGCCCGACAACCAGTCGAGCGTCGCCACGTGCTTGGCGGTGTAGACGGGGTTGCGCTGGGGCAGCAGCGCGACACCGGTCGCGAAGCGGATTCGCTCGGTGCACGCCGCGAGGTGGGTGAGCGACTGGATGGGATCGGGCAGGTTCGCCATCGAGGCGAAGAACGCGGCGCCGTCGTCGGACTGCCGGTATTCGTCCTGCGGGTCGTCGAACAACACGACGTGCTCACCGAGGTACAACTCGGCGAACCCGAGCTCCTCCGCCCGCTGGGCCACCTCGCGCAAGAACGACGGCGTCGCTTCCGGGTTCACCACCGGCAGGTTGAGGCCGATCTGCATATGCCATTCCTCCTGGATCGTCGCCCGTCAAACGGAGAGGGGGCGTCGGTCTCCCGACACCCCCTCTGAACAGCCGCTTCCAATGCTCCGGGGGTGGGGTTCGAACCCACGACCTGCGGATTAACAGTCCGACGCTCTGCCAGCTGAGCTACCCCGGAAGGACGGGCCGAGGATAGCAGCCACCCTCGTCGTTCCGGCCACGATTGCCGCCGTGAAACCGATGCGGACGCGCCCGGCTCAACCTTCGTCGAGATAGTCGCGCAGCTTCTCGCTGCGCAACGGATGACGCAGCTTGGCCAAGGTCTTCGACTCGATCTGGCGCACCCGCTCGCGGGTGATGCCGAATTCGCGCCCCACCTCTTCGAGCGTGCGCGGCTGGCCATCGTCGAGTCCGAATCGCAGGCGCATGACCTCTTGCTCGCGCTCGCCCATCTCGGACAGCGCTTCGGAGACGGCCAGGCCGAGGAACTCGCTGATGACCGCATCGGGCGGCGCATCGGCGCCGACGGCCTCGATGAAGTCGCCGAGATTGCTATCGGCCTCGTCGCCCACCGGCGAATCGAGCGACAGCGGATCCTGGGAGATACGCAAGATCTCGCGCACCCGCGCCGGGGAAAGATCGGTCATGCGCGCCAGCTCGTCGATCGAAGGCTCGCGCTCGAGCTCCTGGGCCAGCTCGCCCTGCGTGCGCTTGACCTTGTTGATCGACTCGACCATGTGCACCGGGATGCGAATGGTACGCGCCTGATCGGCGATGGCCCGGGTGATCGCCTGACGGATCCACCACGTGGCATACGTCGAGAACTTGAAGCCCTTCGTGTAGTCGAACTTCTCGACGGCCCGCATGAGGCCGAGGTTGCCCTCCTGGATCAGGTCGAGCAGCAACATGCCCCGGCCGCCGTAACGCTTGGCGATCGACACCACGAGGCGCAGGTTGGCGCGGGTGAGATGATCGCGCGCTGCGTCGCCGTCGCGTCGTTGACGGTTGCACTGGACTACCTCGAGCGGGGTGAGCTCGACCGTGCCCTCGGCATGGGCGGCAAGTTGAGTGACGGCGCGCAGGCCGGCCTCGATGCGACGAGCGAGCGAGACCTCCTCGTCGCCGCTGAGCAACGGCACCCGGCCGATCTCTTTGAGGTACATCCGCACATAGTCGGACGACAACGGTGAACCGCCGTCGTCGTCGAGGCTGGCCCGTGGCGCACGACGGGCAGGCGCTTTGGATCGCGGTGTCGGCGCAGTGTGCAGCTTCGCGCCGCCCCGCTCGGGCACCGACGGTGCGTCCCCATCGTCCGCATCGACCGCATCGACCCCGACGGCGTCAGCGGAAGAACGCGTGCGCCGCTCATCGACTTCGTCGGCAAAGGACTCGTCGAGCTCGATGCCCTCTCGCTGGAGCCACGCCTGAATGCCCAAGAAGATGTCGGGTGTGAGGTCGAGATCCTTGAGCACCTCGAGAACTCCGTCGAGGTGCAGTGCTCCTTTGGCGCGTCCGAGCGCGATGAGCTGTTGCAGCTCCTCGGGTGTGACACCACCCCCCGAGGTGAGCGCACTCGCGATGTCATTCACCTGCTGGTCCCTCAGCGTTTTCGGCGAGCCAGGCAACCAAGAGCGCAGCCGCGGACATTCGCTTCTCGGCATCATCGAGTTCTGCGAGGCGGTGACGGAGCCAGTCGATGACATCAGAGTAGGCCCGCAGGTCTTCAGGTTCTCGCACCGATGCTGCTTCGCGGCGCAGCTGATCGAGAACACGCGAGGTCGCGTACCGAGAAAGGTCGACGATGGCCTGATCGGGGTCACCGTCGGGTTCGTCAACCGCGAGACGGGTGAGCAGAGCTGCGGTATCCGGAGACGCCTCGGCGATGGCCCGGTGCAGGTCGGTGGCGGACACCAGTGCCTCGTACGCGTCGCGTCGCGCGTCGGAGTCGAACAGCACCGGCTCGAGACGGTCGATGATCTCGGTGCGTCGGTGCACCAACAAGCGCAGCGCCTCGTCTTCGGCGTTCTCGCGCATCGGACGCCGCCGCGGCGCGTGATCGACCGGCATCATCGCCCCGCGAGGCTCAGGCTGATTGGTCACACGCCCGGGTGCCACGCGGGCCGCACCTCGCGCTGCGGCGCGTACATGGTCGGGGTCGAGGTGGCAACGATCGGCGATGGTCATGAGGTACTGGTCGCGCACCAGGTCACTCGGATGTTCCCGCACCACGTCGACGGCGGTCTGCGCAGTGCGCGCCCGACCCTCAGGCGTGCGGAGGTTGCCCGATGAGAGCACACGCTCGACCCGGAAACCCAGGAACGGCTTGGCATTGGTGATGGCCGCTGCCAGCCGCGCCGGATCGGTCAGGGCAAGCTCGCCTGGGTCGACACCGTTGGGCAGATCGGCCACCGAGAACTCGACGTCGAGCTTCTGCTCCCACTCGTACACGCGCGCCGCGGCATTCTGACCCGCTGCGTCCGCGTCGAACGCCAGCACGATGCGGGGACTGAACCGCTTGAGCAACCGGATGTGATCCTCGGTGAGCGCCGTGCCGCACGTGGCCACGGCGCGCGGCACACCGGCCGTGGCAAATCCGATGACGTCGGTGTAGCCCTCGCACACGATGGCCTCGCCCGCTTGGACGATGTGCTCTTTGGCCCAGTTCAACCCGTACAGGATCTTGCTCTTCGAGTAGATCGCCGCGTCATCGCTGGTGTTCTTATACTTGGGGCCGTCGTGGCCGGGCAGGATGCGCCCTCCAAAACCGATCGGGTCGCCTCGGTCGTCGAAGATCGGGAAGAGCACGCGGCCCCGGAAGAAGTCGTACTGGCGGCCACGCGAGTTGATCGCGCCGAGCCCCGAGGCCCGAAGGTCTTCGTCGTTGAGCTTGAGGTAGCGACACAAAGGGTCCCACTGCTTTGCGTCGTCGGGAGCCCAACCCATCTTGTACCGCCGCACGGCGTCGCCGTCGAAGCCCCGCGCCCGAAGGTACTTGCGGGCCTCGCCGGCGTCGGCCGATTCGAGCAGCCGCGTGTGGTACCACTCGACCGCTTTGCGCACGGCGTCGACGAGCTTGGTGCGACGCTTTCGGCCTTCGTCCTCGCCGCGTTCGGTGTAGCGCAACGTGATGCTGTACTTGTTGGCCAGCCACTCGACTGCGCCGACGAAGTCGAGCTGTTCCTTCTCGCGGACGAACGTGATGACGTCGCCCGACTTCTGGCAGCCGAAGCAGTAGTAGAGACCGTCCTCGCTGTTGACCGAGAACGACGCCGACTTCTCGGTGTGGAACGGGCACAGCCCCTGCCAGCGGCGCCCGACGCGTTTGAGGGTGGTGTATCCGTTGACGATCTGCACGATGTCGGCCGCGGCACGAACCTTGGCGATGTCGTCGTCCTCGATGCCCACGGCGGGAACCTACCATCGGCCTCTGACAGTTGGCCCTGGAGCCAGTGACCCCAGGGGCGAGGGCCCGGGGCCCACACCGGGTCAGCGGCTGCGCAGAACCGCCTGAGCGGCAGCGAGGCGGGCGACGGGAACCCGGTAGGCCGAACACGACACGTAGTCGATGCCCGCTTCGAGGAAGAAGGCGATGGACTCGGGGTCGCCGCCGTGCTCGCCGCACACCCCGACCCGGAGACCTGGTTTGTGGAGTCGGCCCTCGAGCACCGCGCGGCGGACCAGGATGCCCACGCCGGCTGCGTCGATCGATTCAAACGGGCTGACGTCGACGATGCCGTGCGACTCGTACACGCCGAGCAACCGGCGCTCGACGTCGTCGCGGCTGAACCCGTAGACCATCTGCGTAAGGTCGTTGGTGCCGATCGAGAAGAAGTCGCACTCGGACGCGAGTTCGCCCGCGAGCAGCGCGGCGCGCGGCGTCTCGATCATGGTGCCGACCTCGATGACGAACTCGTCGCCCGAAACCTCCTCGGCGATCCAGTCGCGCACGAGCACCAACTCGCGAGCGTCGGCCACGAGCGGGATGAGGATCTCGACCATAGGGTTCCCGCCAGCCGCGCGGCGCTCGCGGGCCGCGTCGATGATCGCGCGCACTTGGGCGCGATAGAGGCCCGGCTTCAAGATGGCGAGACGTACGCCGCGCGTGCCGAGCATCGGATTGTGCTCGCGCCACTTGTGCGCAGCGGCGATGAGCCCAGGGTCGGCGTTGGGGTCGTCGGGGTCGGGCAGGAACTCGTGAAGCGGCGGGTCGAGTAATCGCATCGTGACGGGCAGGCCGTCCATGGCTTCGAACACGGCGACATAGTCGGCGCGTTGCGCTTCGATCAGCAGCGCGAGCGCGGCGCGCTCCTCTTCGGGGTCCTCGGCGAGGATGTAGCGCTGCACGATGGGCAACTTCTCGCCGAAGAACTGGTGCTCGGTCCGGCACAGCCCCACACCCTCGGCGCCGAAGAGTCGGGCAAGGCGAGCGTCTTCGCCCGTATCGACGTTGGCGCGCACCGCGAGGTGACCGACCCGGATCGCGTCGGCCCACTCGAGCAACTGCCCGAGCTCATCGGGCACGTCTTCGTCGCCCACTTCGAGCTCACCGAGAAGGATCTCGCCGCTGCTGCCATCGAGCGACACGAGGTCGCCTTCGCGCACCATGATCTCGCCGACGATCATGGTGCGCTCGCCGAACTCGATGTCGATCGCGCCACAAACTGCGGGAATTCCCCAACCGCGCGCGACAACGGCGGCGTGCGACGCCAGGCCCCCGCGCGACGTGAGAATGCCGTCAGAGAGGCGCATCGCGATCTCGTCGGCCGGGCTGGTCTCGGCGCAGGCGAGGATCACCTGCTCACCGCGATCGGCGGCGTCCATCGCGTCCTCGGCCGAGAAGTAGATGCGCCCCGACGCCGCACCCGGTGACGCGCCGATGCCACGGGTGAGCACGGTGCGCACCCCTCCGGTGAACTGTCGGTGCATCAGCTGCTCGATGTCGCTCGGCGTGATGCGCTCGACGGCGGCCTCGCGTGACTCGGCGGTGTCGAGGGCGCGCGCCGCGGAGACTGCGACCCGGATGCGTTCGGCGGGTGATCCCACGGTTCTCGCTACCGGAGCCTCTCGTCAAGGTAGGACACGAGGTCGGCGATGGCCACACGCTCTTGTTCCATGGAGTCGCGTTCGCGCACGGTGACCGCACGGTCGTCGAGGGTGTCGAAGTCGATGGTGACGCAGTAAGGCGTGCCCAGCTCGTCCTGGCGGCGGTAGCGCCGCCCAATGGCCTGCGTCTCGTCGTAGTCGCACATCCACCGGGGCTGCACCATGGCGAGCACCTCCTGGGCGACCGGCACCAGCGTGTCCTTTTTCGACAGCGGGAGCACCGCCACCTTGTACGGCGCGAGTCGATGATGCAAGCGCAGCACGACCCGGGTCTCGCCGCGCACGTCCTCTTCGTCGTACGCCGCGAGCAAGAAGGCCATCATCGTGCGAGTCGCGCCGGCTGCGGGCTCGATCACGTGCGGGCGATACCGGGTGTTGGTCTCCTGGTCGAAGTAGTCGAGCTTGTCGCCCGAGTGCATGGCGTGTTGGGTGAGGTCGTAGTCACCGCGGTTCGCGATGCCCTCGAGCTCGTCCCAGCCCCAGGGGAACAAGAACTCGACGTCGCTCGTGCCGGAGCTGTAGTGCGACAGCTCATCGGCATCGTGCGCGCGTAGTCGCAACTTCTCAGGCGGCATGCCGTGATCGAGGTACCACTGCATGCGGGTTTGGCACCAGTACTCGTACCACTGTGCTGCGTCGGCGGGCGGCACGAAGAACTCGAGCTCCATCTGCTCGAACTCGCGCGTGCGGAACACGAAGTTGCCGGGCGTGATCTCGTTGCGGAACGACTTCCCGATTTGCGCGATGCCGAACGGTGGCTTCTTGCGCGACGTGTTGAGCACGTTCGAGAAGTTGACGAACATGCCCTGGGCGGTTTCGGGGCGCAGGTACACCTCGGCTGCCGACTCGACCATAGGACCGGCGTGGGTCTTGAACATCAGGTTGAACTGACGCGCTTCGGTGAACTGACCTTTCACGCCACACGTGGGACACACGTCGGGATCGTCGAGCTTGTCCTGGCGATGACGCGCGCCGCAGTTACGACAGTCGACAAGCGGATCGGTGAAGTTCTTCAGGTGACCCGAGGCTTCCCAGATGGCGGGCGGCGAGAGGATGGACGCGTCGAGCCCCACGACATCGGTGCGCATCTGCACCATCGAGCGCCACCATGCGTCCTTGACGTTGCGCAGCAGCAGCACACCGATGGGGCCGTAGTCGTAGGTGGAGCGAAAGCCGCCGTAGATCTCGGCCGACTGGAAAACGAAGCCGCGGCGCTTCGACAGGTTCACGATCTTGTCGAAGAGGCTCTCGTCGGGGCGGGGATCAGTCGATGCGTCGGACACGTCCGCAGAGGCTATCGGCCGCCCTCGTGGTACGGGGGACGGTTTCATCCTCGCGACGCGAGGTGACGTGGCAATGCGCACGGGACATCCAGTGCGCCCACCACACTGGTGCGTACAAATGGTCTCGCGTACGCCGCTCAGATGCCCGCTGATTCAACCGCCGTCACGGGTCGTCGCTTCGGCGAACCGGCGGGCGTCGACCACCAGTTCGTGCGGTGGGTGCTGTGGTTCGTCGATGGGTTCGCCGCAGGGGTCCTTCACCGACGCCCCGGCACCACACCCGATGGTTCGCAGTGAGATGCTGCACCACAGTTCGACGACATGGCTTCCCCGCCACGCCCACTCACCTGAGGACCGGATGTATCCGACGTACCAGCCCGTCCACGACCCCACCGCCGTCATCGGCCGCCGATTCGGCGCCTGGATCATCGACTTCGTGATCGGCGCCATCATGTTCTTGGTGTTGTTCGCGACTTTCGCCGAGCAACGTAACTTCACGACAGCGGCCCAAGCCGAACAGTTCTGCGACACCGTCAACAACGGCGACGAATACGTGTGCGGCCTGTCCGACGCGACCGCGATCATCGTGCGGTACGAGGACCTCGGCATCGTGGCCATCGTCTTGTTCGGCTACTGGTTCCTCAACGACGCCGTGCTCACCGGTATCACCGGCTTCTCGATCGGCAAAGGCATCGTGGGGCTACGGGTGGTGCGCCAACAGGACGGGCGCCTCGCCGGCTTCGGACGTTCACTCACCCGATGGGCACTCTGGATCGCCGATTGGATGCCCTGCGTGCCGATCGTCGGGCTCGTCACCGCCAATGCCAGCAAGGGCCACCGACGGGTCGGCGACATGGTGGCCAAGACATTCGTAGTCGACAAGCAGCAGGTCGGGATCCCGCCCCGGGTGGCCGGGGTCACCGCCGACTCGTCGGCCTTCCCGCCCGCGTATCCGGGCGCCTACCCGTCGGCCCCCGGTTACCCCGGGCCTTCCGGCTACCCCGGGCCTTCCGGTTACCCCGGGCCTTCCGGCTACCCCGGCCAAGGCGGCTATCCCGGCCAAGGCGGCTATCCGGGGATGCCGGGCCAGCCCGTGGCGCCGAGCTACCCGCCACCGTGGGCTGCGCCGCAACCGTCCGCGCCTCCGCCCGCCGCACCGCAGCAATGGGGCATGCCCGAGGGGTCGCGCCCGGTGTGGGCACCTCCGCCCGCCATGCCCGCACCACAGCCCGCCCCGTGGGCACCCACTCCGCCCACCACGCCATCACCGTGGCCCGGCGCTGACCCCACGCTCGCCCAACCGATCTACAACGAGACGCCGCCGACCCAACAGCTCCCGCCGGTCGCGGCTGGCGGCCCCGGCATCGACGGCCCGCTCTGGGACGACGCTCGTGATGCGTACATCCAATGGGACCAGGACATCAACCGATGGGTGCAATGGGACGAGCGCACTCGCGAATGGCACCCGCTGTAGCGAGCATCAGTGGTGGCCGAGCACCCCGAGCGAGCGGAGTCGGCGATCGATGTGGTGCTCGAGCAACTTCGTCGCGAGCAGGTCGACTTCGGCGGTGACCGTCGAGGCAGGCACGGTGAGCGCCGCACCCACGCGGCCCCCGAGGATGAGGCGCAGAACCGTGTGCGCATCGCCGCTGAGCACCGGGCCTTTGCGGCACGCTTCGCATGTGACGCCACCGTCGGTCATCGAGAACCCGGTGAGGTCATCGTCGGCCCCGCAGATCACGCACATGTCGGTGACCGGTTCGAAACCTTCGAGCGCGAGCAACTTGAGGAAGAACGCACCGACCACGAGCGGGCCGGGCCGTTGCTCGAGCGTGCCCAGTGCGCGCACGAGCATCTCGAAGAGCGCTTCGTTCGGCTCGCGGTCGGGGCTCGACTGGTCGACGGCCTCGAGGAGCGCGCAAGCGCGGGTCCACTGATCGAGGTCGTTGCGCAGGGTGGCGAACCGATCGATGGTCTCGACCTGGGTCACCGTGTCGAGATCGCCACGCCCCGAGTAGAGCTGCAACGACAGGTGCGCCGTGGGTTCGAGCCGCGAACCGAAGCGACTCGACGACTTGCGCACCCCTTTGGCCACTGCCCTCACCTTGCCGTGCTCGCGGGTGAAGATCGAAACGATGCGGTCAGCCTCACCGAGCTTCCACGTGCGGATCACCACACCGTGGTCGCGGTAGAGCGTCACGACTCGAGCCCACCGAAACGGCGCCGCCGCGCCTGGTACTGCCGCACTGCGTCGATGAGGTGCTCACGCCGGAAGTCGGGCCACAGGACATCGGCGAAGACCAGCTCGCTGTAGGCGAGCTCCCACAGCAAGTAGTTCGAGATGCGGTACTCGCCCGAGGTACGCACCATGAGGTCGGGGTCGGGCATGTCGGGCAGGTAGAGGTGCTGGGCAATCGTCTTGTCGGTGATCTTGTGCGCGGGGATGCCTTCTTCGATGATCCGCTTCACGGCATCGACGATCTCGGCCCGACCGCCGTAATTGAACGCGATCACCAGCGTCATGGTCGTGCAGTGCGCAGTGCGCGCCATCGACTCGTCCATCTGCTTGATGAGACGCTTCGGTACGCGCCAATCGCGACGCCCCGCGAACCGGATTCGGACACCCTTCTCGCGTAGCTCCTCGCGCCGGCGCACCAGGATCGACTCGTTGAAACCCATGAGGTAGCGCACCTCGTCGAGCGGGCGGCGCCAGTTCTCGGTGGAGAACGCGTACACGGTGAGCCACTTCACGCCGAGCTCGAGCGCGCCCTCGACCGCGTCGAAAAGGGCTTCCTCGCCGGCCGCGTGACCCTCGGTGCGCTTCAGGCCCCGTTGGGTGGCCCAACGCCCGTTCCCGTCCATCACGCACGCGATGTGCGCGGGCACGCGGGTCAGGTCGATATCGGCAGGGATCACGGTCGAAAGCTACCGCTTGGATTCGACGGGCCTGCTCACCGCAGCGGAGATTTCAGCTGCCGGTAGCCTGCCACGATGGTTCTCGCTGACGCTGCGCTCGCCGCCCTCGACGCGGTCACCCTGCAGCTCCCCGGTGGCGGCGAGGTCCGCGAGGGTCAGCGCACTATGGCGGCTGCGGTGGCCAACGCCATCGAGTCGGGGCGCCACCTTCTCGTGCAGGCCGGAACCGGTACTGGCAAGTCGCTCGCCTATCTCGTGCCGGCCGTGATGTCGGGCAAGAAGGTGGTGGTGGCCACGGCCACCAAGGCGCTCCAGGACCAGTTGGCGGGCAAGGACCTGCCGTTTCTCGCCGCGCACATCGACGCCCAACGTGCGGTGCCGCTCCGTTGGGCGGTGCTGAAGGGCCGCTCGAACTACGTGTGCCGTCAGCGTCTCGCCGAGTTGGGGCGCACCGCGGCCAACGGTGCCCAGCTCGGCCTTGACGGGGTCGACAAGCTCGCCGATGCGGCACGCCCCGACGAGCTGCTCCGCATCAACTCGTGGGCCGCCACAACCGTCACCGGCGACCGCGCCGAGCTCGACTTCGAGCCGTCCACGCGCACCTGGACCGCGGTCAGCGTCGGGGTGCGCGAATGTCCGGGCGCCACGCGGTGCCCCAACGGCGAAACCTGCTTCGCCGAGCGGGCGCGCCGCGACGCCGCCAATGCCGACGTCGTCATCGTGAACCAGCACCTATTCGCGCTCGACCTCGTGCTCGACGGCATCATCCTCCCCGACCACGACGTGGTGGTCATCGACGAAGCGCACCAGACCGAAGACACCGTCGCAGCCGCAGCCGGTTGTGAGCTCACCTCCGGCCGCTTCGACGCGCTGGCCCGGGTGTGCGCCGCGATCCTCGAGGACTCCACGCTCATCGCCGACGCGGAGGATGCCGGCCATCGCATGGCCGACGCCGCGGCGGCACATCTCGGCACGCGCCTGCTCGGTGGGCTCACCGACACGCTCGCCGATGCCGTGAACAACGCGCGCGACCGCGTCGAGCGGCTCATGCATGCGCTGCGCGGCGTACCCGACAATGGCCCGGGCGATGTCGCGGCGCGCAAGCTCCGCGCCGTGCAGACATCCACTGCGCTCATCGCCGACATCGACACATTGCTCTTCCAGCGCGAAACCGACGTCGCGTGGGTCGAAGGCCGCGCCGAGTTCCCGGTCATCCGCATCGCGCCAGTCGATGTGGCCCCCACCATGGCGAGCACCCTCTGGTCGAAGAAGGTGGCGATCCTCACGTCGGCCACGCTCCCCGCGCGGCTTGCACCTCGCCTCGGCCTCGATGCCAGCTTCAACTTCGACGAGCTCGATGTCGGCAGTCCGTTCGACTACGAGAAGCAGGCGCTCCTTTACTGCCCCGTCGATCTGCCCGACCCGCGCGCTCCGGGCTATCGCGAAGCGTTGCACGCCGAACTCGAACAGCTGATCGTGGCCGCCGGTGGCCGCACTCTCGCGCTGTTCACCAGTTGGCGGGCCATGAACGAAGCCGTCGAGCATCTGCGTCCGCGTCTGCCATGGCCAGTGCTCGCCCAGGGCGACTTGCCAAAGACCGCGTTGGTCGATGCGTTCAGCCTCGATCCGCACACCTCGCTGTTCGCCACCATGAGCTTCTGGCAGGGCATCGACATCCCGGGCGAGACGCTGTCACTCGTCACCATCGACCGGTTGCCGTTCCCGCGTCCCGACGACCCGCTACTCGAGGCTCGTCGCGAGATCGCGGGCCCTGGCGCGTTCCGCGAGATCGATCTCCCCCGCGCCGCGACGCTGCTCGCGCAGGGCGCAGGACGGCTCATCCGTACTGCGCACGATCGCGGTGTGGTGGCCGTGCTCGACGCCCGGCTCGCCAAGAACAAGAGCTACCGGTGGGACATCGTCAACGCGCTGCCACCGATGCGCCGCACCCGCCATCGCAGCGAAACCATCGCGTTCCTGCGCGAGCTACGCGACGCCGACGCCGACGCCTGAGAACCGCCTCAGATGACGCGGTGCAACGTGCCGGTGTGCACGTCATAGATCGCGCCGTGGAGCGTGATGCCGATGGGCAGCAACGGCAGGGTGCGCAAGCGCTCGACGTCGCCGAGGACGCTGTCGACCAGATCATCGAACGGCAGGAAGTCGATGTGCGCGGCGTCCTGACCCGTGGCCAGACCGACCCGACTCTGCAGGTCGGCGTTGGTCACCCGGTGCAGGCCACACCCGGTGTGGTGGATCACGAATACCTCGTTGGTGTTCATGACGTGCATCGACAGGATGAGCGACCGCAACGTGTCGTCGGTGACCCGCCCGCCGGCGTTGCGCAGGATGTGGGCGTCGC
>WLNW01000075.1 GCA_009699605.1 Actinomycetota bacterium
CGATGGCGTCCGTGCTCGACAAGCTCCAAGGCCGCCTCGGCGAGCACGAGGACGTGCTGCGCGATGCCCGCTCCCAGCTCCAGATGGCCTTCGTCGAACTGAAGCGCCAGGCCGACGCCGACGCCGACGAGGCCTAGCCCTACCGGGAGCGGAGCACAGCGGCCAGCGTGCCGCCGTCGAGCCAGAATTGCGGAATCCGCTCCCAGGTCGATTCGGCAGCAGCCGCTCGCCACCCCGTACGCGGCCGTCATCAGCACGAACAGCGCCTTTGCGCTGATCCGAGACATCAGGTCCG
Organism: Actinomycetota bacterium; assembly: GCA_009699605.1. Taxonomy (GTDB): domain Bacteria; phylum Actinomycetota; class Acidimicrobiia; order Acidimicrobiales; family WLNW01; genus WLNW01. The sequence continues at coordinate 296 of WLNW01000075.1, forward strand.
CCCTCCACGGGAAGGTCAGCCGCTGACGATCCCAACTGCTTCCCAGCGGCCGGAGTGACCGGGCACCAGGGAGAACACACCCACGGTGCCCACGTCGATGAGGCGGGAGCCATCGGCGATCGCGGTGCAGTGGAACCACCATTCGCGTCCGTCGGAACCCCGGATAGTGCCGTAGCCCGCCGTCGCGTCGTAGGCGACGACCTCGCCCCGCTGGGGTGCGATCTCCGGCAAGGCCGGTGCGACCGGATGCGACATGACGTCGGTCAGTGAACGATCTTCGAGATCGGGATCTCGAGCAGGTCGGTGGCGCCCGCGTCCTTGAGTGCCGGGATCAGCACGTTGATCTGTGCCTTGGGCACCACTGCTTCGACGGCGTAGCCCTGGCCGGCGAACAGCTCGTTCACCGTGGGCGACTTCATGGACGGCAGGATCGCAATGACCGCGTCGAGGGCAGCCTTGCCCACGTTCAGCTTTACCAGCACCTTGCCCCGAGCCTCGAGCACACCGTCGAGCAATGTCTTGAGCTGCTCCATGGCGTGGCGCTTGTCGGGGTCCTCGTAGGACTCGCGATTGGCGATGATCTCGGTGAAACTCGTAAGAAGAGTGTCGATGATCTTGAGGCCCGCGGCCTTCAGCGCGCGGCCGGTCTCGGTGATGTCGACCACCGCATCGACGATGTCGGGCACCTTGGCCTCGGTCGCGCCGTAGCTCAGTTGGATGTCGGCCTCGACGCCGTGGCGCTCGAAGTAGCGCCGGGTCAGCTCGGGGTACTCCGACGAGACGCGCACGCCTTGGGGGAGATCGGCGGCCGACTCGAACGGCGAGTCCTGCGGCACGGCCAGCACGATGCGCACCGGGTTCGACGTGGCCTTCGAGTACTTGAGCTCGCCCAGCGAGATCACGTCAGACGAGGTCTCTTCGATCCAGTCGCGACCGGTGATGCCGAGGTCGAACAGGCCCTGGGACACGTAGCGGCCGATCTCTTGCGGGCGCAGGATGCGTACGTTGTCGATGCGCGGGTCGGCGATCGTGGCCTTGTAGTCGACAGAGGAGTTCCGCCGCACGGACAGGTCCGCGGCATCGAACAGTTCGAGGGTGGCTTTTTCGAGCGACCCCTTGGGCAGGACCAGGTTCAGCACGCCCGCACGCTACCGGCGTCATGTGGACGCACCACGAGCCGAACGTCCCCGCCGAGCCGGGTGACCGAGTGGAAGCCGCCGCGCCAGACCTCGGCCAGCGTGCTTGCGCCCGCACCGGCGAACATCGCTCGGGCGTCGTCACCCCCGAAGATGACCGGTGCCAAGTAGAAGACGTACTCGTCGACCAGGCCCGCTGCATGGAAGCGGCCGGCCACCATGGCCCCGCCCTCGACGAGCACCTGCACCACTCCTGCGGCGGCGAGTTCGGCCAGCACATCGGCGAGGGGACCACTGCACGAGCGCGCCGGTTGCACCCGAGCGCCGGCGTCGGCGCGCCCCAGCACGACGCGCAGTGGATCGACGCCGGCGTCGGGCACCTCGCCTGCGGCATGGAAGTCGCTCACGGTGAGCGAGGGGTTGTCGGCACGCACGGTGCCCGCGCCCACGACGACTGCGTCGCTCTCGGCGCGTAGGCGATGCCCGTCGGCCCGTGCCTCGGGACCGGTGATCCACTGTGACGTGCCATCGGGCGCCGCGATGCGGCCGTCGAGCGAAGCTCCGAGTTTCAGCACCACATGCGGACGCCCGAGCGTGCGGTGTGTGATGTACGCCCGTAGTTGCTCGGCGATCGCGGCCGCGCCCACGCCCACGCTGATCTCGAGACCCCCGGAACGGAGCAGAGCGATGCCGCGACCCGCGACCTGCGGATCGGGATCGATGAGGCCGACGACGACGCGCGCCACACCGGCGTCCACGATCGCCTGGGCGCACGGACCAGTGCGGCCGTGATGCGAGCACGGTTCGAGGGTGCTGTAAAGGGTGGACCCGCGTGCCAACTCGCCCGCGGCGCGGAGTGCACCGATCTCGGCGTGGGATCCGCCGGGCGCGCTCGTCGCGCCCTGGAACACGTCGCCCTGGGCGGTCACCACGACCGCGCCGACCCACGGGTTCGGTGGTGCGAGCAATCGCACCGTTGACGCGTTAGCCACCGCGAGCCGCATGAACCGCTCGTCGCGCGAGTGGTCGAACTCGGGGCCGGGGCCGGAGACGGACATCAGTGGATGGTCGGCGCGTCGACCATGAGCCTCACCGCGTGGGGTACGACGTCGATGACCGCTGCGAGGCACTCGGCCGCGCCCTTCGGCGAGCCAGGTGTGTTGAGCACGAGCGCTGAGCCGACCGTTCCCGCGACACCCCGCGACAACCGACCGAGGGGGTTCACGAGACGCATCGCCTCGGCCAGGCCCGGGGCTTCGCGCTCGAGCACCACGCGCGTTCCTTCGGGTGTCTGATCACGAGGCCCGAAGCCGGTTCCCCCCGTGGTCACGATGAGTCCAGTGAAGCCCTCGGCGAGCGATCGGAGCGCCGCTGCGACGTTGTCGCGCCCGTCGGCCACCACCTGACGATCGACCACCGTGATCCCGTGCGAGGTGAGGACGGTGACCAGCGCGACCCCCGACTTGTCCTCGCGAGTGCCTGCGATGACACCGTCGGACACGGTGAGCACTTTCGCTTCGATACCGGTGGTGTCGTGGTCAGCCATGGACCATGAGGTTAGTGCTGTGGCTGGTACCTGAACTTGAGCGGCGAGCCCTTTCGTCACGGCGCGCCACATCCGGGCCCCATAGGGTGATGACCGGATGAATGACACCGAACCGTCCGCGTCCCGCGAGACTGCGCCGCGCCACGAGGTTCCGACCATCGGCAGCGTCCTTCGCGACCGCTACGTGCGCCGCTTCGTCACGGCGCAGTTCGCGACCTCCATCGGCATCTTCCTGCAGATCGCAGTACTCGCCAAGCAGCTGTACGACATCACGAACAGCGCGCTCGCGCTCGGAGTCCTGGGTCTCGTCGAGTTCGCCCCCGCCGCCATGCTGGTCCTCGTCACCGGCACGGTCGCAGATCGATTCGATCGCCGCAAGGTGGCGGCGTGCGCGCTCGTCGGGCAATGCCTCGCCACGCTCGCCCTTTTGCTCTACGCCCGAACCGACCCCACCGAGGCGTGGCCGCTCTTCGTGATCGCGTTCGGCTACGGCGTCGCTCGTGCGTTCATGTCGCCGTCGACCCGTTCGATGCCACCCATGATCGCGCCCGACAACGGCCTGCCCCGGATGATCGCCGTGTCGTCCATCGCCATGACACTTGCGGTCATCATCGGCCCGGCCGCGTCGGGCTTTCTCTACTCGTCAGGTGCGTGGGTCGCGTACGCGGTGTCACTCGGCGCGCAGCTGTTGGGCCTCGGCGGGATCCTGCTGGTCCAGTTCCGCCGACAGTCGGCGCGATCCACTGACCGGCCGACCATGCACCACGCGCTTGAAGGCCTCCGGTTCATCCGGCACACGCCGCTGTTGCTCGCAGCCATCGCGCTCGACCTGTTCGCCGTTCTATTCGGTGGCGCCGTGGCGCTGCTCCCCGCGATCGCCGACGAACGTCTCGGCGTCGGCGACGTCGGTTACGGATGGCTGCGTGCGTCGGTGGGCATCGGCGGCGGGTTGATGGCAATCGCCCTTTCGTTCCGACCGGTGCAGCGGAACATCGGCCGCGTGCTCCTGTTCGTCGTCGGAATCTTCGGCGCAGCCACTGTTGTGCTCGGCCTCACCCGGAACTACGCGCTCGCGTTTGTGTCGCTCGCGGTGCTGAGCGGGGCCGACATGGTGAGCATGGTCATCCGCAGCACACTTGTCCCCCTCGCGACGCCCGACGACAAACGCGGGCGCGTGTTCGCGGTCGAGATGTTGTTCATCGGCGCATCGAACGAGCTCGGCGCGTTCGAGAGCGGTGTCGCCGCCGCCGTCATCGGCACCGGAGCGGCCATCGTCAGCGGAGGCCTGGCTACGATCGCCATCGTCGGACTGTGGTGGGTCTTCTTCCCGGCACTGCGCAACGTCGACCGCTACGAGGATCTCTCCAACCACACCGGGCCTTCAGGCTGACGGCAACTGTCGGTCAGCGGTAGCGGTAGCGGAACAGGCACATGCCGTCAGTTCCTTCGTCCTGGGGTAGCAGGCGAGCGCCACGCTCGTCGCGGCGCCACGGTGCGCCTTCGACGACAACCGGGACGAGCTCGGGGTGTGCCGCGGCGACGTATGCGTCGATGCCGCGCGATTCGGCGTTGCTGAGCGTGCAAACGCTGTACACGAGCATGCCGTCGGGGGCGAGCACGCGCACGGCTTCGTCGATCAAGGCGCGTTGCACGTCGACGAGGCGATCGATCGAGTCGGGCGTGATGCGCCACCTCGCGTCGGGGCGTCGGCGGAGCGCGCCGAGTCCGGAACACGGCGCGTCGACGAGCACCCGGTCGAACGCGTTGTCGCGCCATGGCAGTCCGCGACCATCGGCCGCCACGACGTGCAGATTCTGGCTGCCCAGAGTGCGGCGATTCTCGACGATGAGCGAGAGCCGTCCGACGCGCACGTCACCGGCGAACACCATGGCGCCGGTGGACGCGAGTGCGGTGGCCTTGCCGCCGGGCGCCGCGCACACGTCGGCCACTCGCAGGCCGGGCCCGGCCTCGACTGCGTCGGCGACGAGTTGCGAAGCGACATCTTGGCGGTACCCATCGGCGCGCACGTGCACCGTGGCGGGCTCATTCATCGCGGCGAGTGCAGCCATGGCCTCGTCTCGACCGAGGTCGGCGACGAGACGATCGACGATCCAGTCGGGGTAGCTCAATCGCGTGCCGATGTCGGGCCAACCGACGGCGTCGATGGGGCTGCTCGCGACGCGCCGCAGGATCGCGTTGACGAAACCGCGTGCTCGTTTCGGCGTCGCACCCACGGTGGCATCGACCGCGGCGTGGGCCGGCGTGCCCAAGAAGGCGAGCTGGTAGGCACCGATGCGCAGCGCCGCGCGCACGACCGGTTCGACCACCTGGTCGATCACGAACCGGTCGACCAGGTGGTCGCACGCCCGCCGCATGCGCGTGGTGCCGTAGACGAGCTCGGTGACAAAGCCCCGGTCGCGCTCGTCGAGCCCCGACGACGAGAGCATCGCAGGCACGAGCAGGTTTGCGTACGCCCCATCGCGATCGATGCGTTCGAGGGCCTCGATGGCCACTCGCCGCGCATCGGGTGCGGGTGGGCGCGGCGTCTTGGTCCGCGGCCCGCCCGAACGTGACGGTGGACGGCGGGTCATGCGCCGAGACGATCGGTGGGTGTGGGACGCGCGCCGTTGCGCCATGCAGCGATCGGCTGCCGCCCTTTGCCTTCGGGCTGGACCTCGATGAACTCGAGGACACCGTCGCCGGTTCCGACGAACGCGCCCTCGATCTGACCCGGCGCGAGCGGCACGGCAACCACAAACGGGTCGACCACGCGCGTGCGCCACACCTTGAGGCGCTTGCCCCGGAACGTGGTCCACGCATCGCCGAGGCGCACGGTCGCGTGCACCGCCGACGCGGAAGAGCCGAAGTCGAGCGCCAACTCGCGGGGGTCGATCTTGGACGCGTGCGTGACGTCGCCGATCTGCGCCTCGGCCGGACCGAGGCCGCGGGTAAGGGCGTCGAGGAGTAGCTCGGTGCCGATTTCCACAAGCCGTCCGCGCAGCTCATCGAGCGACTCGTCAGGATCAATCGGCGTCTCGGCCCGGCGGTAGACACCACCCGTGTCGAGGCCTTCCTCGACCGCCATGACGCACACACCAGTGGTTGCGTCGCCGGCGAGAATCGCCCGCTCGACGGGCGCCGCCCCGCGCCAGCGTGGCAGCAGTGAGAAGTGCAGGTTCACCATGGGCAGCACGTCGAGCACGTGGGGCTTGATGATGCGCCCGAACGCGACGACCACACCGATCTCGGCATCGACGTCGAGCAGCGCGTCGACCTCGTCGGTAACGGCGAGCCCGAGATCGAGAGCGACCGCCTTGACCGGCGACGGCACGAGCAAGCCGCCGCGACCTCGGCGCTTGTCGGCGCGGGTCACCACGAGCGGGATCTCGAACCCTGCGGCGTGCAACGCGCGCAGCGGCGCCACTGCGACGTCGGGGGTGCCGAGATAGACGAGGCGACGGGGATGCGCGGAGCGATGGGTGTGTGCGGCGAGCGCCGTCACCGCAGCGACAGCCCGCGCCGCTTCGGCGGTGCAGGTTCGACATCGGGCATGGCCATGGCTCGGTCGCGAAGGATCTTCATGGCATCGCGACGCTGGTCTTCGTCGAGGTGCTCGAGCAGCAGCTTGCCATCGAGGTGATCGAACTCGTGCTGGAAGAGCCGGCCGGCAAGTTCGTCGACCTCGAGGTCGATCTCGTTGCCGTCGAGGTCGTAGCCGACGAGGTGCACACGGTTGGGCCGCAGGATCTCCCACGAGAGACCGGGCACCGACAGACACCCCTCCTCGTAGAGCCACTCGCCGTCGGTCTCTTTGATGACCGGGTTCACGAGGACGCCCGGCTCGTCGCCGAGGTCGTACACGAACAGACGCTTCTGTACCCCGACCTGGGGCGCGGCGAGCCCAATGCCGGGTGCGTCGTACATGGTCTCGAACATGTCGTCGACGAGCCTCACCAGTGCGTCGTCGACGTTGGTGATCTCCTTCGCGACCTGCTTGAGCACTGGGTCGCCGAAGACGCGGATCTGGTAGGGCGCCATGGGAGTCAGGCTAGCGGGATACGGTTTTCGTCGTGTCCCACTACTTCGACCCCGTTCCGACCGCCGCGCATCGGGAGTTGACGCTTACGTTGACGTTGCCCGACGTCACACTGCGATTGGGCACCGATCGGGGTGTCTTCGCCGGGGCTGCGGTCGACCCCGGAACGAAGTACCTACTCCTCGACGGACCGAAGCCCGACCCTGTGGCCCGTGGCTCACTGCTCGACATCGGGTGCGGCTATGGGCCCATCGCGCTCACCCTCGCCCGCCGCGCCCCGCTGGCCACGGTGTACGCGGTCGAGGTGAACGAGCGGGCCCGCGCGTTGTGCGTCGCCAACGCAGCCGCCAACGGCATCGAGAACGTGATCGTGTGTGCCCCCGATGACGTCCCTGGTCACATCGAGTTCACGGGTATCTGGTCCAACCCACCCATTCGCATCGGCAAGCCCGCGCTGCACGCACTACTCGCCAGCTGGCTGAAGCGGCTCGCTCCGGGCGCGCACGCGTCACTCGTCGTGCAGCGCCATCTGGGCAGCGACTCGCTCGCGGAGTGGCTCACCGCACAGGGCTACCCCACCGAACGCCTCGGCTCGCGCCGCGCGTATCGCATCCTCGACACCACACGAAAGAGCATCGCATGAAGCAGCTCGACGGCACCGGCCAGAAGCGTTTGCACCGATCGTGGCGGCGGCGCACCGAGGGCTCCGTCGCTCTGCTCCTCGACAGCGTGCAGAACCCGTTCAACGTCGGCGCGATCGTGCGCAGCGCGGCGGCCTTCCGAGTCGATCACGTCTGGTTGTCAGGCGCTACCGAGCCCATCAGCCATCCCAAGACCAAGAAGACCGCGCTCGGCGCCGAGCGCTATCTCACGTTCACGGTGTGCGATACCGCCGAGGCTGCGGTGCGCGATGCACAGGCCCAGGGCTATCAGGTGATCGGTATCGAGTTGGCCGACACGGCGGTGCCGCTACACGAGGTGGTGGCCACCAGCCGCGTGTGCCTGGCGCTCGGTCACGAGGACCGTGGCCTCTCGGCCGCGACCCTTACGTTGTGCGACGAGGTCGCGTTCATCCCGATGCTCGGCAAGATCGGATCGCTCAACGTCGCCACTGCGGCGGCGATCGCCTGCTACGAGATGCGTCGCCACAGCTGGATGTCGCCCGCTCCCCCGCCCGGGCCCGCCGCCGCGAGGTCACACGCGGTGGGGATCGACCTCGACGCGTAGCCGCCCCGGCGGCCGCTCCACCGCGGCCAGTACCTCGGCGAGCGTGGCGTGGTCGGGAGCGCGCACCAGCCACCGGCCATCGTTCGGGCCCATCACATCGATGCCCGCAGTCGAACCCAACCGATCGACGAACGCCGGCGCGGCCACGCCCGACACCACCGCCAGTGCCGAGAACGGCGGATACCCGAGCGCTGTGCGCGTCTCACGTTCGGCCGCCACGAGCCGGCCGGGATCGGCGTGCAACGCGGCGTCGATGACCTCGTGGCGCGGCAAACGCGTCTGCACGACGACACGGCCCCCCGCAGCCCGACCACCTACCACGCGGGCCGCGCGTACCAGGAGGCCCATCGCCTGCTCGCCTGCCCGAAAGCGCGGGGCGAGCAGTTCCTGATCGAAGTCGAGGAACACCACGGCGCGAGCAGATCGCACCTGGTGGAGTACGGCCTCGGTGCCGATGTACAGATCGCTAGTACGGTCACCTCGCTCGTGCTCGGCGGTGACCTCGGCGACAGGCCGCTGTGCGAGCGCTTCGAGCTCTTCCCGGGCTCGTGTCACCCCGAGGCGCAAGTTCTTCAGTTGCTGTGACCCACACGAGGCGCACAAGGCCGGCCTGATCATTGCGCACTGCCCGCACGCGAGCGCGCCGTCGTCGCGTTGGGTCACCGCCGAGTGGCACCGCTCGCAACGAGCGAGCTCGCCGCACGGCGCGCATGCGAGCAGCCGCGAGCGCCCGGTGCGGTTCAGTACGCACACCACGGGGCCTTCGCCGCGCAGCACCGACACGATGCGTTCGCTGAACAGGCCCCCGTGGCCAACGTCGTCGCGGCGACGGTCGACCACGTCGACAATGGGCCAGCCGGCGCGCTCCACCGCACGAGATGGTGCGCGTTCATCGGCCAGCGCGAGCGCGTCGAGCGTCGGAGCCGGAGAGGTGAGCACGCAGGGCACCCCGGCGCGGCGCGCCCGGTCGATACAGACGTCGCGGGCATGCCAGGTCGGCATGCGCTCTTCTTGATAGGTCTCGACGTGCTCGTCAACGACCACGATGGCTGCCAGGTCGCGCACGGGCGCGAACGCCGCAGCGCGCACGCCGACCACGGTGGCCCCCGCCGCGCCAACCGCCCAGTCACGCGGGTGCAGTGCGACGATGACCCCAGAACGACGGAGCCGCGTCGCGAACGTGCGGGCTTCATCGACGGACGGCGCCAGGATCAGCGCGTTGCCTCGCCGGGTCGCGGCGGCGAGCACGTCGAATGCGTCGTCGGCCGGTGGCAGGCGAAGGACGAGGGGCGCCGCCGTAGCGAACGCTTCGTCATACGACACCCCTGCCCCCTGGGGTGCCACCACGTGCGGCCGGGCCAGCGGCAGTGCCCGGACCGCCGTCGGCGGCGAAGCCGTGGTCAATACGTTGGCCAGGCGTCCGTACCAACGCCATGCGGTCGCTCGAGCCAGGTCGAGCACGTCAACCGGCGGGCCGAGCGAGGACACCTTGGCGAGCGGCCGCAGCGTGACGCCCTCGGGTGGTGCCACGTCGACCTCGAGCACCCACGCGCCGACGCGCCGACCGTGGAGGTCGATGCGCACCAGCGAACCCGGTTGCACGATCGCGCCGCGCGGATCTCCGGGCGCGTCCCAGTCCGCGGGGACGACGTAGTCGAAGGTGCGGTCGATGCCCGCCACATCGGGCAGGACGCGCACGACGCGGCCGTCAGGCCGCGTCGTGGCGATGGACTTGCGAGCGCGAACTGGCTCGGGGAAGAGTTCGAGCGCGTCGTCGATGGGCTCGGGGCTCAGAGGCCGAGCGCCGACTTGAGGTCGTCGACCCGGTCGGTGAGCTCCCAGGTAAACGCGTCGCCAATTCGACCGAAGTGACCGTAGGCGGCGGTGGCCTTGTACTTCGGCTTGCGCAGATCGAGGTCGCGGATGATCGCCGCCGGGCGAAGGTCGAACACCTCGTCCACGGCGCGGGAGATGGCCGCCTGGTCGACAGCTTCGGTACCGAAGGTCTCGACGAGCACCGAGATCGGCCGCGCCATGCCGATCGCGTACGCGACCTGCACCTCGCACCGGGTGGCCGCGCCCGAGGCGACCACGTTCTTCGCTACCCACCGCGCGGCGTAGGCCGCGGAGCGGTCGACCTTCGACGGGTCCTTCCCACTGAACGCACCCCCGCCGTGGCGGGCCATGCCCCCATAGGTGTCAACAATGATCTTGCGACCGGTGAGCCCGGCATCCCCGACCGGGCCTCCCACGACGAAACGACCCGTGGGGTTCACGTACACCGCGTAGTCGTCGTCCCGGAACTGCTCGGGGATGATCGGCGTGATGACCTGCTCGATGAGGTCAGGACGGATCATGGTGTCGCGGTCAATTCCGTCGTTGTGCTGGGTGGAGATCAGCACCGCCTTCAGGCGCACGGGCGTGTTGCCCTCGTACTCGAACGTGACCTGCGTCTTGCCGTCGGGGCGCAGGTACGGGATCTGACCCGACTTGCGTACCTCGGCCAGGCGCTCGGCCAGCCGATGCGCGAGGTGGATCGGCAGCGGCATGAGCACGTCGGTCTCGTTGCACGCGTAGCCGAACATGATCCCCTGGTCGCCCGCGCCTTGCTTGTCGAGAAGGTCCGACTCGCCGGAACGGCCCGACCGGACCTCTTCGGAGTCGTCGACACCCTGCGCGATGTCGGGCGACTGCTCGTCGATCGCGATCATCACGCCGCACGTGTTGCCGTCGTAACCGAACGACTCACGGTCGTAGCCGATGCCCTTGATCGTTTTGCGCACGATGCTCGGGATGTCGACGTAGGCCGATGTGGTGATCTCGCCCGCGACGATGGCCAGCCCGGTGGTGACGAGTGTCTCGCACGCCACCCGGCTCATCGGGTCTTGCTCGATCAACGCATCGAGGATCGAATCAGAGATCTGATCCGCCATCTTGTCGGGGTGGCCCTCGGTGACGGATTCCGAGGTGAAGAGCCAGTTGGTCACGTTATTCCTGCCTTGGGGACGTAGGGGTCAGCGATTTGCGCTGATCCTTACGAGGAGATCGAGGTACGCCGGGTGACGATCGCGTCGCAAATGGCATCGGCGATGACCCGCTTGTCGGCCAGAGGTATAGCAGTTGCCTGGCCGCTAGCGGTGATAATCGTGACCGCATTGGTGTCGTGGGCGAATCCGACATCGGGTGCACCGACGTCGTTGGCCACGATCAGGTCGAGATTCTTGCGCGTCAGCTTTTCGCGCGCGTTGACGAGGACGTCGTTGGTCTCGGCTGCGAAGCCGACGATCACTTGCCCAGCTCGCTTGCCGCGACCGAGGTCGACGAGGAAGTCGTGCGTGGGCTCGAGGATGATGTCCGAGAGACCGTCGCCCTTTTTGATCTTGCGATCAGCAACGCTCTTGGGTCGGAAGTCGGCCACGGCCGCGGCCATCACGATGACGTCGAAGTCGGTGGCACGCGACATGACGGCGGCCTCCATCTCGGCTGCGCTCTCGACTCGCACCACGTCGACCCCGACCGGAACCGAACGATCAGCGGTGGTCACGAGCGTGACCGCCGCACCCCGCGCCCACGCAGCCGCGGCGACGGCGTATCCCTGCTTGCCGGTGGAGCGGTTGGTCACCACACGAACGGGGTCGATGGCTTCGCGGGTACCGCCCGCGGTGACGAGCACACGTACGTCACGCAGGTCGCCGCCGGACAACAGTCGTTCGGCGTGGGCAACGATGACCTCGGGTGAGGCGAGTCGGCCGAGGCCGAGATCACCACCCGCGAGGCGGCCCGCCTCGGGCGCGACCACGTGCACGCCGCGCCCAATGAGAACCTCGAGGTTGTCCTGCACGGACGGGTGCTCCCACATCTCGGTGTGCATCGCCGGGCATACGAGCACCGGGGCGCGGGTGGCGATGAGGGTCGCGGTGAGGAGGTCGGCCGAACGGCCAGTGCGATAGTCGGAAAGCAACCGAGCAGTAGCCGGCGCGATGAGGATCAGATCGGCCTGCTGACCGAGCCGCGTGTGCGGGATGGGGCTGGCCTCGTTCCACAGGCTCGACTGCACCGGCTCGGAGGCCAGTGCCGAGAACGTGGTCTCGCCAACGAAGTGCAGCGCGCCCTTGGTGAGCACGGGAACCACGTGCGCGCCTGCGTCGACCAGCCGGCGACAGACATCGATGGCCTTGTAGGCCGCGATGCCGCCGCAGACTCCGAGAACGACGCGCCGTCCGGCGAGGGCAGACATTCGCTGGCGAAGATCAGTCGGTGAGCGCGGCCTCGGCCGCATCGGAGCCGTCGGCCAGGACCTCGGCGACGGGGACGATCTTGTCGGCGGCGATCTCTTCGAACGCGATCGATAGCGGCTTGCGGGCCGTAGAGGTGACCTGCGGGGGGATGGACGATCCGAGGCCTTCGCCGAGATGACCGAAGTACGAGTTGATCTGGCGGGCCCGCTTGGCCGACAAGGTGACCAACGTGAACTTCGAATGCGACCGGTCGAGCAGTTCCTCGATCGGCGGGTTGACCATGCTGTCGTGGCGCTGGGCCATGCGGGCTCCTGGGGCGAGAGAGGCGGACGGCGAAAACTGCCGCCAGACGCGGCCGCCAGGCTACCAGCGGGAAGTCGCGCTCCGGTGCAGATTGCGGCGGGATCGGGCGCTCAGCGGGGCGGCGCGACCCGGGCCTTCCGGGCGACGTCGATCAACTGACGGATCTCGGCCACCACCCGGTCGAGGTCGTCGTTGACGAGGAACACGCAGTCGAGCGCCACGGCGTCGCGGCGTTCGCGCTCGGCCTCGGCGATACGAGCCTCGACCCGCTCTGGAGGGTCGCCCCGACCTTGCAGGCGCCGGCGTTGCACCTCACGATCGGGCGCATCGACGAAGAGCAGAAGCGCGTCGTTGACTTGCTCGCGCACTTGCCGCGCGCCGTTCACGTCGATCTCGAGCAGCACATCGCGATCGGCATCGACGGAGGGCCGCGGCGTGCCGTACAGGTTCCCGTGGAACTCGTTCCGCTCGAGAAAGCCGCCGGCGCGCTCGTGCTCATCGAACTGGGCCCGGTCGACGAACACGTAGGCGTCCGGATTCTCACCCGGGCGACGGGTCCGGGTGCTCCACGACCTCGACAACCACAGCCGAGGATCGAGCGCGACGAGTTGTCCTGCGATGGTGCCCTTGCCGACGCCACCTGGACCGGCGAGCACGATCACCATGGTCGGCTCACGACTTCAGCCGCCGAACTCCGCGAGAAGGCGGGCCCGCTGCTGTGCCCCGAGACCCTGAACGCGCCGTGTCTCCGCGATGCCGACATCGTCCATGACGCGGCGCGCTTTGACTTTGCCGACGCCCGGCAGAGACTCGAGCATTGCGAGCACTTTGATCTTGCCGATCGTCTCGTCGGTTCCGGCAAGCGTGAAGAGCTCGGGTAAGGACAATGAACCCATCTTGAGACGGTCCTTGACCTCGGCGCGTGCCCGTCGGGCGATCGCAGCCTTCGCGAGCGCGGCTTGGCGTTGTTCAGCGGTGAGTTGCGGAGGATTGGCCATCCCTCGACCATACCCAAGCTGGCCTGCGTCAACCTACCAATCGACTGTGACACAAGTGGCGCGGCGGGGATTGTCATCACCTACCTCGAGAGGTCACGTGCCGCCGAGCACATTGCGCCAAAGTTCGTGCTGGGGGCCCTCCGGAGTGCGAACCCCCTAGGAGAGCTCGGCGACAAGCTGCTCGGCCGCGGCGACGGGATCGGCGGCACCGGTGACGGTACGACCCACCACCAAGAGATCGGCACCGCCGGCGATCGCCTCGGCGGGGGTGGACGGACGGGCCTGGTCGTGGGCATCGCTGCCCGCAAGACGGATGCCCGGCACGACGCGCTTGAGGCGCGGGGCGTAGCTGTACGCGTCCTTCAGGTCGGTGGCCGC
>WLNW01000076.1 GCA_009699605.1 Actinomycetota bacterium
ATGCCGCGGGCCACCGCCGCGCCCTCGAGCTTTTGGAACTCGGGGGTCTTCAGCAACGCTTCCTCGGCCGCGTCCGTGAGGTAGCTGAGCTCGGCGAGCGCGCTCGGCACGCCGGCCGCGTTGCGCAGGATCCCGTAGTAGTCGCGGCCCTGATCGTTGAGCCGCGCCTTCACCCCGGCGTCGGCGTACCAACCCCAGCGGATCTTCTGTGGGGCGAGCGCGATGGTGACCTCTTCGTAGATGAGTCCGGCAAGTCGTTTCGAGCTTCGCTCGTCGTCGGCCTGGTAGTAGACCTCGGTGCCCGGGCGGTCCTCGACGTGGTCCGGTGCGCCGTTGTGATGGATGGACACAAAGGCGTTGGGCGCCAGGCTCGTGGCAACGCGAGCGCGGCTGGCCAACGTCGAGTAGTAGTCGGCCGTGCGGGTCAGCACCACCTTGACCCCGAATGCCTCGAGCTGCGCCGCTGCGGCCTGGGCGACGGCGAGGTTCACCGCGGCCTCCTTCGTGCCGGTCGGGCCGACCGTACCCGGGTCGAGCGCGCCGCCATGGCCCGGGTCGAGCACCACGTTGGCCGCCACGATCGGCGTGGCCTTGCTCACGGCAACCGCGGCGCCGCACGGCGACGTGACGACGAAGGCCCCGTCGGCGCGCACCGAATCGACCGCCGCGACGACGCCGGTGGAGGTGACCACGGCGCGTGGCTTACCGTCGGCTAGGACGGCAGGTATCGGCCGCGGCACCTTGGTGGTGGAGGTACTCGACGCCATGGTCGACCCGCCCGGTGCGGCCGACGTGGTCGGTGCGGTCGTGTAGTTCGGCGGGAACAACGTGGGCCGGGTGACCGGCACCTCGACGGTGTGCGCCTGCACCCCGCAGCCGGCGAGCACGAAGGTCGCCAGCACCACCGCGGACGCGACGCGGGGCGTGCGCAATGGCACGCCCCGACGCCGAGTTCGCAAAAAGTCGGGTGCGCTTACGTGGCGCACCGGTTCGGTCACTACAGCTTGGCGACGATCTCGGCCATGAGGTCGCCCGCTTCGGTCGGGTTGTTGCCGACCTTCACGCCCGCGTCGGCGAGTGCTTCCATCTTGGCCTTCGCCGTGCCCTTGCCGCCGGAGACGATGGCGCCCGCGTGGCCCATCTTCTTGCCCGCCGGAGCGGTGACCCCGGCGATGTAGGACACCACCGGCTTGTCCATGTTGGCCTTGATGAAGGCCGCAGCCTCTTCTTCGGCCGAGCCACCGATCTCGCCGAACATCATGACGGCTTTGGTCTCGGGGTCGGCCTGGAAGGCGGCGAGGCAGTCGATGAAGCTCGTGCCAGGAACCGGGTCGCCGCCGATTCCGACACAGGTGGTAACGCCGATGCCGTTCTGCTGCAGTTCGTACAGCGCCTGATAGGTGAGCGTGCCCGAACGGCTCACGATGCCGACCGGGCCACCCGGCTTGGCGATGTGGCCGGCCGTGATGCCGATGTTGCACTTGCCGGGGCTGATGATGCCCGGACAGTTCGGGCCGAGCAGGCGCACATGTGGGAAGTCGCGCTTCAGCTTGTTGAAGAACCAAGCCTCATCGTGGGCCGGCACGCCTTCGGTGATGGCCACGATGAACGTGATACCACCCTCGGCGGCCTCCATGATCGCGTCCTTCACCCCGGGGGCCGGGATGAAGATGCACGACGCCGTGGCGCCCGTGGCCGCGACCGCGTCCTTGACCGAACCGAAGACGGGGACGCCGTCCACGTCAGTGCCGGCCTTCTTGGGGTTGGTGCCCCCCACGACCTTGGTGCCGTAGGCCCGGTTCAGCAGACCGTACATGCGGCCCTGCGAGCCGGTGAGGCCCTGGTAGATGACCTTGGTGTTCTCGTCGACGAAAATGCTCATGGGTTGTTCTCTTCTCGGCTCAGCGCTTGGCCAGCTCGACGGCCACGCGGGCCGCTTCGAGCATGGTGGGGGCCATCTGCAGCTTGTCGGACAGGTGCGGCTTCAAGATGGCCCGGCCCTCGTCGGCGTTGGTGCCGTCGAGGCGGATCACGATCGGCGAATCGATGGTGACGCGCTCGAGCGCACCGAGGATGCCGTTTGCGACCTCTTCGCCGCGAGTGATGCCGCCGAAGATGTTGATGAAGATCGAGCGCACCGCGGGGTCGTTGTTGATGACCTCGAGGGCCCCGGCCATGACCGCAGCATTCGCGCCGCCGCCGATGTCGAGGAAGTTGGCCGGCTTGCCGCCGACCTGGTTGACCACGTCGACGGTGCTCATGGCGAGTCCGGCTCCGTTGGCGATGACTCCGACGGAGCCCTCGAGCCCGACGTACTGCAGACCCTTTTCGTGGGCGGCGGTTTCGCGCTCGTCACGCACCTGGCTGGCCTCGTACTGCTCGTACTCGGGATGACGGAACACGGAGTTGCCGTCGAGGGTGACCTTGGCATCGAGGGCGTGCACGCGGCCGTCGGGGGTGAGGATCAAGGGGTTGATCTCGGCGAGGTCGGCGTCACCTTCGGTGTACGCGGTGTACAGCTTCGTGAGGATGTCGACCGCTCCGTCCTCGGCCGCCGGGTTCAGGTTCGCTGCTTTGACCCACGCCCGAGCGGTGGCCTCGTCGAGACCGTCCACCGGGTCGATCCAGATCTTGGCGATGGCGTCGGGGTCGGTCTCCGCGACCGTCTCGATCTCGACGCCGCCCTGCGCGGAGAGCATGCCGAGGTGCTTCTTGGCCGAGCGGTCCAGCGTGAAGCTCGCGTAATACTCCTCGGCGATGTCGGAGGCGTGCTCGACCCAGATGATGTCGACGCGGTGGCCCTTGATGTCCATACCCAGGATGTTCCCGGCGTGGAGGCGGACCTCATCAGCGTTCTCGGCCAGCTTGATGCCGCCAGCCTTGCCGCGGCCGCCCACCTGCACCTGCGCCTTGACAACGACCGGGTAGCCGGCCTTCTCGGCGATCGTGACTGCTTCGTCGACATCTGCCGTGGCGCCCCCCGCCGAGACTGGGATGCCGTACTGCGCGAAGAACTGCTTGCCCTGATATTCGTACAAGTCCACGTGTGGAGAGCCTCCCCGGCCCGTTGGTCATGATGCGGGCATGCGCCCGGGGCGCGAAACGACGCCGGAATCGGCATCGTGCGACACGCCCGGGCGATACTAGGCGGGTGAAACGCCGTATTCCGCATCCGCCTCGCGACGCCCGAGCCCGGGCCGCCGCCGCTCCTGGCCTCAGCTGAGCGATGCCCATCGGTCGCGGTCCGCGCCCCGGGGCGCGCAGCCTCCTCGTCCTCGGAGGCACCATCCTCGCCATCTCGCTGGTGCTGGTGTTCATGGTCGTCTACCTCGCCGACGGCAGCAAGGTCCGGCTCGGCAAGAACCAGTTCGACGACCTCAGCGCCGAGCGCACCGCGACGCGCATCCGCAATGACGGCCCCATCCAGTTCCCCGACGTCAGCGGCGGCACCCGCGTCGTCGTCCTGTCCCACCTCGGCGAGGACCCGCTCGCGAAGTGGTTTGCGTTCGACGCCCGCGCCGCGGGCGCCCGTCGGGAGTGCGTCGTCGATTGGATCCCCGCTCGGCAGCTTTTCGTCGACCGTTGCGACCCGAACCGGACCTTCCCGCTCGACGGCACCGGCCTGCGCCAGTATGCGGTGCGCGTCGATGAGAACAAGCGGCTCGTGATCGACTTCAACGTCGATCCGCTCACCACCACCACAGTCGTCGTCACCACCACGACCATCAGGAAATAGGGATCAGAGGAGAACATCATGGAGTTCCAGTTCGACGACGTCGATGGGATGAACGCGGCCGCATCCGACGAGTACGGCGCGTGGGGGCCCGAGATCGAGGTCACCCAAGAGATGATCAACGGCTTCGCCGAGCTCACCGGCGACCGTCAGTGGATCCATATCGACGTCGAGCGCGCCACGAAGGAATCACCGTTCGGCGGCCCCATCGCCCATGGGTTTCTCACGCTCGCACTCGTGCCGAAGCTCAACCCAGGCACCCTCAAGATCGTCGGCCACGGCAACGCCACCAACTTCGGCGCAGGCGGCCTGCGCTTCCTCGCCCCGGTACCCGCCGGCGCAAAGATCCACGGCAAATCGCGCCTCGTCAGCGCCGAAGCACGCAAGAACGGCACGCTCGTCACCACCGAGCTCGCGGTGCACGTGGTGGGCAACGAGAAGCCGTCGCTGTCCTACAACATGCAGATCCTCTACATGCCAAAGCGCAGCGCCTGATCATGAGCCGGCGCTGTGCGCGGCGGGGCGCGCGACCATGACCCTGACACCGGGCCCGCTCGGAGCGCTCACCGACAAAGCAACGAGCGAGGCGCAGCTTCTCACGGGCCGCGACTCGCGCACCCAAGAGCTGCTCCGCGTGGCACGCATCTCGCGCGAGTTCATCCAGGGCTTCCGCGCGCTGCACTTCGCGCCGCCCTGCGTCACGTTCTTCGGCTCGGCCCGCTTCGGGGAGTCGACTCCCCACTACGCCGCGGCACGCGAGCTCGCGGCAGAAGTCGCCAAGCTCGGCTTCGCGGTCATGACCGGCGGGGGCCCCGGGCTCATGGAGGCATCGAACCGAGGGGCGAAAGACGTCGGTGGGGCGTCATACGGCGCGACCATCGACATCGGTCGCGAGCCCGCGAACCGTTACGTCGACAAGCGAATCCCGTTCCACTACTTCTTCGCCCGCAAGGTCGTGCTGGTCAAGTACTCCTACGGCTTCGTACACCTGCCGGGCGGGTTCGGCACCCTCGACGAGATGTACGGAGCGCTCACGCTCATGCAGACCGACCGGCTGGGCGAGTTCCCCGTGATCCTCTACGGCACGAAGTACTGGGGCGGCATGGTCGACTGGATCAGCACCACGCTGTTGTCGCAGGGCGCCATCGTCCAGGCCGACATCGACCGCTTGCTGCTCACCGACGACCCCGCTGACGTGGTCGCCGCCCTGGCGCCGATCGCGACCCGGCTCAACCTCAAGAGCCCCGAAGTGTCACGCATGACCGCGCCCACGCAGGTATAGAAGGCCCGCCGATTCGGCTGCCTTTCGCGCCGTGCTCGGCGATCACCCCACCGACTACACCTTTTCGAGTGGAGCCCACGACAGGAGTAGTCGCTTCTCGCCATCACGGAAGCGCACGACGGCGACGGTCTTGTCGCCCTCGCCCTCGAGGTCGAGGATGACGCCCTCGCCGAACTTGGGGTGACGCACGTCTTCGCCTAGGCGCAGCCCGAGCAGGTTCGCGTGCGACGGCTGGGGCGCCGGGGCCCGCTCGGTCCGCTCGACGACCTCGTCGCGGTGGGCGTTGCCGCCACCGCCGAACACCTTGCCCGTCCAGGGATCGTCGCCGGATCGGCCACCCCGCGAACCGAACGACGAACCAGAGCCGTACGAGGAACCGGATCCCGAACCGGACTTCGAGCCCGAGCCCGACGACCCGCCGCGTCGCGCTGATCGGCTGCCTTCGGCGTCGCGCAGCAGCGCCTTGGGGATCTCGTCGATGAACCGGCTCGGCGGGTTGTACTGCGTCGTTCCGTGCAACATCCGACACCACGCGTTGGTGATGTAGAGCCGCTCGCGCGCGCGGGTGATACCGACGTATGCGAGACGCCGCTCTTCTTCCATCTGGTCGGGCTCACCGAGTGCGCGGATGTGCGGGAAGACGCCGTCCTCGAGCCCCATGAGCACCACCACCGGGAACTCGAGGCCCTTCGCCGCGTGCAGCGTCATGAGTATGACCTTTGACTCGTCGCCGTCGACCTCGTCAACATCGGCGACGAGGCTGACCTGTTCGAGGAACTGGTCGACCGTGTCGAAGTTACGCGCCATACCGACCAGCTCGGCGAGGTTCTCGAGGCGGCCCTCGGCTTCGATGGAACGTTCGGCCTGCAGTTCGGCGGTGTACCCACTGCGTTCGAGCACCGCTTCGAGCACCGCCCCCGGACCATCGACGAGCCTCGGCACGAGATCGTCGATGAGTGCGACGAACGAGGCGATGCCCCGAACCGCGGGGCCGCGTACGTCGAGCTCGTCGACCCGGCGCAGCGCCTCGAAGAAGGTGACCCCGTGGGCGCGCGACCACGCGTCGACCTTGCCCACCGTGCTGTCGCCGACGCCGCGCTTCGGCACGTTGAGAACCCGCTTGACGTTGACCTCGTCGGCCAGGTTCGCGACCACGCGCAGATAGGCCAGCGCTTCCTTGATCTCGCGGCGGTCGTAGAACTTGGTGCCGCCGACCACCTTGTAGGGGATGCCCACCCGCACGAGGTATTCCTCGAGCACCCGGCTCTGCGCATTGGTGCGATAGAAGACCGCCGTGTCGCCCCAGCGGTAGGTCCCGCTGTCGTGCAGGCGCGCCAACTCGTAGGCCACCCACTGCGCCTCGTCGCTCTCCTCGTCGGCGAAGTAGCGCACGATGGGCGAGCCGGTTCCCTGATCGGTCCACAGCTCCTTCGGCTTGCGACCCGTGTTGTTCGCGATGACGGCGTTCGCGGCATCGAGGATGGTCTGCGTCGACCGGTAGTTCTGCTCGAGGAGGATGACGCTCGCGTCGGGGAACGTCTCCTCGAACTCGAGGATGTTGCGAATGTCGGCACCACGAAACTGATATATCGACTGATCGCTGTCGCCGACCACGAACGCGTTGCGGTGACCGCCGGCGAGCAGCATCACCAACTCGTTCTGCACGCGGTTGGTGTCTTGGTACTCGTCGACGAGCACGTACCGAAATCGATCGCGATACGACGCAAGGACATCGGGGTGCAGGCGGAAGAGCTCGACCGCGTTCACGAGCAGATCGTCGAAGTCCATCGCGCCGGCCTTCAAGAGGCGGGCCTGGTATTCGCGGTACACCTCGCCGATGCGCTTCTCGTAGATGACCTTGGCGCGCTCGGCGAACTCCTCGACGCCCACGTAGTCGTTCTTGGCCGCGCTGATCGTGGCGTGCACCGAACGCGGTGGGAACTTCTTGGGGTCGATGTTGAGATCGCGTAGCACGTAGCCCGTGAGCCGCACGGCGTCGGCCTGGTCGTAGATGGTGAACGACGATGGAAACCCGAGGCGCGAACCGTCGCGGCGAAGGATCCGCACGCACGCGCTGTGGAACGTGGACACCCACATCTTGTGAGCCACCGAGCCGACCAACGATGCGACGCGCTGCTTCATCTCGTCGGCGGCCTTGTTGGTAAACGTGATCGCCAGGATCTCGAACGGCGAAACGTTGCGCTCGCGGATGAGGTACCCGATGCGATGGGTGAGCACGCGGGTCTTGCCCGAGCCCGCGCCCGCGATGACGAGGACCGGCCCGTCGCCGTGGGTGACCGCATCGTGTTGTGCGTTGTTGAGGCCGTCCAGGAGTTCCGCAAACATCACCCACAATCCTACCGGCGACCACCGACAGCCCTGGAACACACCGCAGGCCCCGTGCCTCCGCGGCCGGTCTAAGGTTCGCGCGTGGCCCGACCGTTCCGTTTCCAGCTCTCCACCGGTGCCACCCCCGACCCACGGCGTTGGCGCGACCTCGCCCGCAAGACCGAAGACCTCGGCTACGCATCGCTCGCCATCGCCGACCACCTCGACGACCAGTTCGCCCCACTGCCCGCGCTCATGGCCGCAGCCGAGGCCACCGACCACCTGCTGCTCACTCCGCTGGTGCTGGCGGGTGACTACCGGCACCCGGCCATACTCGCGAAGGAGCTCGCCACGCTCGACCTGTTGAGCGATGGCCGCCTCGAGATCGGGCTCGGCGCCGGCTGGATGCGCGCCGACTACGACCAGGCCGGCATGGCCTACGACCGAGCCGGCACCCGCATCGACCGTCTCGCCGAGACGGTCACGGTGCTCAAGGGGCTATTCGCCGATGGTCCGTTCACGATTCGCGGCGTACATCATCGGATCGACGCGCTCGAGGGGCTCCCCAAACCGCAGCAGCGCCCTCACCCGCCGTTCCTCCTCGCGGGTGGCGGACGCAAGATGCTCACCCTCGCGGCACGCGAGGCCGACATCGTCGGCGTCAACCTCGATCTCGCGGCGGGTGTGATCGACGCCCGGATCGGCGCCAGCTCCACGCACGACGCAACGATCGAAAAGCTCGGGTGGATCCGCGAAGCCGCGGGCGCACGGTTCGACCACCTCGAACTGCACGTGCGCACCCAGGTCGCGATGTTGCACGACAACCCGCGCGAGTTAGCCGAGGCCCTCGGTCCCGCGTTAGGACTCACGGCCGAAGATGCACTCCGCTCGCCCCACGCGTTGGTGGGCACGGTCGACAGCATCGTCGACACGTTGCTCGAACGACGCGAGCGATACGGGTTCAGCTACATCTGCTGGCACGATGACGCGATCGACACCCTCGCGCCCGTCGTGGCCCGCCTCGCCGGGACCTGAGCGGCTCAGCCGCCGCGGCCTTACGCCTCGCGACCGAGGAACGACAACAGCCGCTTCGCGACGTCGGCTTCATCGGGTGGCAGCAACGCCGGCTTGTAGAACCCGGACGAACCGAGCGTGGACGCCATCGGGAACCAGAAGTCGAGGCAGTATTCGCACAGCTCGGGATCGAGCAGGACGTCCTCGCCCAGTGCCCTCGCGAGATCCCATCCGTGCACGAGGCTGTCGCTGATGCGGAACCCGATGACCGTGCGGCCGCGGACGTTGCCCACCGGGTGTGCGTAGCGCTGCTGGAGCACGCCGGGCACCGCCAACGACCGTATTGCGGCGAGTGCCGTACCGCGCCATGAGGCGAGCTTGTTGGGGCCGAGCACCGTGGGGTTGAACTCCTCGACCATCGACACCGGTTGGTCGGCCAACAGCAGTGGGATCTGCGCGTCGCCGACCACCACGTGGGCCACGAGCGTTTGGACATCCCAATCGCTGCACGGCGTGGGCAGCTCCCACTCTTCGTCACCAACCGAGCGCACCTGCTCGCCGAAGAAGGCGGAGGCCCGCACGAAGTAGTCGACCAGTTGCTCATCGGTCCGTTCGTCGCTCACGCCGCGCAGACTAGGCGCGGCGGGGTGGCCTGCGGTCACCCCGCGTACCGGCGCGCCCGATCCGCTCCCCGACCACTCCGCAACCTTGCTGACCTTGCTCAACACGATGGTGCCGCGTTCGTGCGCATGCACCAGATGACCCGTTGGAAGTAGATCACTCCCACTCGATGGTGCCGGGTGGCTTCGACGTTATGTCGTAGGCCACACGGTTGACACCCTGCACCTCGTTGATGATGCGCGAGGACATCGTCTCGAGCAACTCGTAGGGCAGCCGCGCCCAGTCGGCCGTCATAGCGTCCTCACTCGTGACGGCCCGAATGATGATGGGGTGCGCGTACGTTCGTTCGTCGCCTTGCACACCAACGCTGCGGATGTCGGGCAGTACGGCGAAGGCCTGCCAGATCTCGCGTTCGAGCCCGGCTGACTTGACCTCTTCACGCACGATCGCGTCGGCGTGCTGGAGTATCTCGACCTTCTCGCGCGACACGGCGCCGATGATGCGCACACCGAGTCCGGGCCCAGGGAACGGCTGGCGCCACACGATCTCGTCGGGAAGGCCGAGCTCGCTGCCGACCGCTCGCACTTCGTCCTTGAACAATGCCCGCAGCGGCTCGACGAGCTCGAAGTCCATGTCGTCGGGCAGGCCACCCACGTTGTGATGGGATTTGATCTTCGCGGCCTTGCTGGTACCCGACTCGATGACATCGGGATAGAGCGTGCCTTGCACGAGGAACTTCGCATCCTCGACGCCGCCCGACGCGTCCTCGAACACGCGGATGAAGAGCTCACCGATGATCTTGCGCTTGCGTTCGGGATCGGTCACGCCGGCGAGCGCATCGAAGAAGCGGTCGGCGGCCCGCACATGCACGAGCTCGATCTTCTGATTGCGCCGGAACGTCTCGACGACCTGCTCACCCTCGCCCTTGCGCATGAGTCCCGTATCGACGAAGACACACGTGAGCTGGGAGCCGATGGCCTTGTGGACGAGCGCCGCGGCGACAGCCGAGTCGACACCACCCGACAGCCCACAGATCGCCCGGCCGGCGCCGACCTGCGCGCGCACGAGGTCGACCTGGGTATCGATGACCGAGCTCATCGTCCAACGCGGTTCGCAGCCCGCCGCGTTGTAGAGGAAGTGCTGGAGGATCTGTTGGCCGTAAGGGGTGTGCACCACCTCGGGATGGAACTGCACGCCGTAGATGGCGCGCGCAGTGTCCTCGAGCGCGGCCACCGGCGCCTCGGGGGTAGTCGCCGTGACCGTAAACCCGGGCGGGGCATCGACGATCGCGTCGAAGTGGCTCATCCACACCTGTTGCTCGTCGGGCATCCCGCCCCCGAACAACGCTCCGGCCGCCCGCACCGACAGCGGCGTGCGGCCGTACTCGCCGCGACCCGTGCGGTCGACGCGACCGCCAAGTTGCTGGGCGATGAGCTGTGCGCCGTAGCAAATGCCGAGGATCGGCACGCCGAGGTCGTACACCGCGCGGTCGATCGATGGAGCACCCTCGGTGTGCACCGACTTGGGGCCGCCAGAGAAGATGATCGCCGTGGGCTTCTTGGCCACGATCTCGTCGATGGTGATCGTGTGCGGCACGATCTCGCTGTAGACGTGGGCCTCGCGCACTCGACGAGCGATGAGCTGCGCGTACTGCGCGCCGAAGTCGACGACGAGCACGGAGTCAACGCGCTGCGACATCAGTGGGCCGACATTCAGTGGCCCATGCCGACGCCCTGGGAGCGCTGCAGCGACTTGCCTTCGGTCTGCAACGCCGGGGCCACCATGACCTCGGCCTTCTGGAAGTCCTTGACGTCGATGTAGCCACACGTGGCCATCGAGGTGCGCAGACCGCCGAAGAGGTTCATCTTGCCGTCGTTCTCGTGCGCGGGACCGATGAGGATCTCCTGCAGGGTGCCACGGGGCGAGGTCTTGACGCGCGCGCCACGCGGCAGGGTGGGATGGAACGTGGCCATGCCCCAGTGGTAGCCCTTGCCGGGCGCCTCGTGAGCAGCGGCGAGCGGCGAACCGATCATGACGGCATCGGCGCCGCACACGACCGCCTTCGCGATGTCTCCACCGGTCGCCATACCGCCGTCGGCGATGACATGGCAGTAGACGCCGGTCTCGTCGAGGTGGCGCATGCGGGCATAGCGCGCGTCAGCGATCGCGGTGGCCTGGGGGACGCCGATGCCGAGCACGCCTCGGGTGGTGCAGGCGTGGCCCGGGCCGACCCCGACGAGCACGCCGGCTGCGCCCGTGCGCATCAGATGCAGCGCACCCTTGAACGTGGCGCAGCCGCCGACGATGACCGGGATGTCGATGTTGCGGATGAACGTCTTGAGGTTCAACGGTTCGACGGTCTTCGACACGTGCTCGGCCGAGACCACCGTGCCCTGGATGACGAAGATGTCGAGCTCGGCCTTCAGGATGGTGTCGAAGTACTGCGAGGTGCGCTGCGGGGTGAGTGAGCCACAGGCCACGACGCCCGCGGCCTTGATCTCGCGGATGCGCTGGGTGATGAGGTCGGCCTTGACCGGCTCGCTGTAGAGCTGCTGCATGCGCGCCGTGGCCTTTTCGACCGGCGTGTTGGCGATCTCGTCGAGGATCGAATCAGTGTCCTCGTAGCGCGTCCACAGACCTTCGAGGTTGAGCACGCCCACGCCGCCGAGGCGACCGACTTCGATCGCGGTGGCCGGGCTGACCACACCGTCCATGGCCGATGCCATGAGCGGGAGCTCGAAGCGGAACGCGTCGAGCTGCCAGGAGATGTCGACATCTTCGGGGTCGCGCGTGCGGCGGCTCGGCACGATTGCGATGTCGTCGAACCCGTATGCCTGCCGGCCGGATTTCCCGAGGCCGATCTCGATCTCTGCCACGTGCGAACCCCTCGTTTTCGATGTGTCGATTTGGGGAAACAATCAGCTTAGACCGCTGGCCCGTCCGGAACGGACACGATCGCGACACCTCGCGGTGACCCTGGTCACCGTGTTGCTTGTGGGGCGTTCCCGAGACCGCGAAGAGGCATGCGAGCTGATGGATTTCGCCAGCGGCAACCCAACGACTGCGACACCTTCAGCAAATCGATCTAGTAGGCGAGGCCGTCGTCTTCGAGGCCCACCGCCAACGAGAGGAGCTGGCGGAGCATGGCTGCGGTCGCGCCCCACACGGTGTCGCCATAGAGCTCGAAGAAGGTGATGGGCCGCTCGCGGTCGAAGATCGGCCAGATCTCCTCCCGGAACACACCATCGGCGAGCAGCTCGGCCACCGGCACGTGCAGAATGTGCGCGACCTCGTCGGGTGCGGGCACGAGGTCGGGCCGCCCAGGCAGCGCAGCCACCACGGGGTGCACCAGCGACGCACCGCCCACGGTGACGAACAGGTCGAGCTCGCCGATTGGCCGCACCAGGTGGTGGTCGAGCCCGATCTCTTCGTTCGCTTCGCGAAGCGCAGTCGCGAGCGGTGACTCACCTTCGTCGCTGCGACCGCCCGGGAAGCTGACCTCGGAGGTGTGCGACCGCAGGTTCGACGATCGTCGGGTGAGCACCACGTGCAGCTCGCCGTCGGCCTCGTACAGGGGCACGAGGACCGCCGATTGGCGGGTGGTGGCGTTGGGTCGCCAGTTGTCGGCCCGCATTCGACCAGGGCCGCGGGCCTGCAACATGCGTTCGAGATCGGTCAGGGCGAGGATCCTCGCCGCAGCCGGCACCTCGGCCCAGGGCGCGGGCCGACCAGGGCGCCACGCCACAGGGCGAGGGATTCGCTGCGCGCCGCCGCGGGGCGCGGTCACCGCAACGATTCCGTTCAGCTCATGGCGGCGGCGAGCTGCTCGAGCAGTTCGCGCATGCCGCCCGTCTTCAGGTTGCTGAGGACCCGCCCGGGGGGCGTCTCGCCCTTCTCCCACTCCATCCATTGCGCGAGCAGCTTCTTGGGATCGGGCGGCGGAAGTTCCATGCGCGAGAGCGTAGGCCGCGTCACCCCCAACCCGAGCCGCTTACTTGCGCAACACCACCGTGCACTCGCCGCCCTGCACGCCTTGTGGGCACGTGATCTCGGGCCAACGCGTGCCAATGCGCTCCATCGGCATGAGGTCGTGCATCACCGCAACGTGGGTGCGGTAGACCGGGACGTCGCCGCGCCCCCAGGTGATCGCGTGCGGTTCGCTGACCACCGCGAAGTCGATCGGGGGCGCGTAGCAGCCGTCGAGCACCTGTCGACCGCACGTGCCACAGGGGTTCTGGGTGATGACGAACGCGTCGTCGGTCTCGTCGACCCGGATCTCCGCGAAGTTTCCCGACATCATCCGCGCCCACTGGATCACCCGCACGTGTGCCGGGCGTTGGATGTCGTGCGGCATCCAGTTGAGCAGTGAACGGTCCCCGCACAGCCGAATGCAGGCCTCGAGCTCGTCGACCCCGTACGTTCGATACACATGTGACAACGCCGCCGCCGGCCGCCCGACCGCGACATCGTGCAGGTCGCGCACGCGTGCCTCGTACTGGTCATATGCGTCGAGCGCACCCGCGTGGTCGCCGACGAGCAACCGGCCGCGCACCACTGCTGCGAGGTCGGCATCGTCGAAGTCGGCAATGGTCGCGGGGTCGACATGGCGCGCCGCGAGCTCGCGGAGGCCCGCTCGGAAGACCGCTGCGTCGAGCGCCGCTGCGGCGTCGAAGCCGTGGGTGTCGCGCACGTACTCGGCCACACCGACCCCGAACGCCGAGAACCCGTCGATGAAGTTGCGGAACGACTTGGCGAGCCGGGCCATGGTGGCCACGGTGTCGTCGATGGACTGCGCGGCGCACGCGTCGGCGAACTGCTGGCGTGGGGTGCGCGCGAGTGCCTCGAGCTCGGCTGGGGTGAAGTGGATCGTCATGCGCGGCCGGCTTCGCTCAACCGTCGATCACGACCGTCGGCTGGCCCGCCATTACAAAGCGCAGACTCGTCGGGTCGAGCAGGTACGCGACGTCGGGCTCGACGGTGGTGCGGTGCGCGGGCACGCCGAGCGACTCGATCCAGCGGGGCAGATCCTCGAACCATTGCTCGGTTACGCCGTCGTAGCCGGCATCGGGTCCGCCGATGCCATGGTTCTGGTGATAGCCCCACAATGGATCGCGGAGCTCGGGGATGTCCTGGAAAAGGCCACCGTGGTTTTGTAGCCAGTGCGAGTG
>WLNW01000077.1 GCA_009699605.1 Actinomycetota bacterium
CAGCCGGATCGACCGACGGCGTGGTCGCGGGCAACGCGTTGGCGTCGGGGTACAAGACGACTGCCGTGGGGGCGGCGGCAGGTGGATCGTTCACCGGGGCGGACTGATGGCGTGCGGCCGCGGCCTCGCGACGCGCGGCCGCGGCGCTCGGCGAGTCGAACAGCGACGCTGGTTCGTCAGCGCCGCCTCCTTCGTCGCCGGCCCACCCGACGCTGCGCGGCGATCGACGGCGAGGTGCCGGGGGCCCGGAGGTAGACGACTCGGCGGATGAGGCTTCGACCTGGTGGCCGTTGCCGTCGGCGGTCTCGGCCGGCACGGTCTCGGCTACTGCGGTCTCGGCTACTGCGGTCTCGGCTACTGCGGTCTCGGCTACTGCGGTCTCGGCCGGCGCGACGTTCGCGCGGCGAGACCCAGTGACGCCAGCGGCCTGCAAGATCAGGTCGACGAGGTCGGCCTTCTTCACGCGGGAGCCGGGCTTGACGCCCAGAGCGGTCGCGATCACGTTGAGCTCGTCGCTCTTCTTGCGCTCGAGGGTCGCGCGCTGCAACTCGTTCGCGTCCACGCTCACCAGCACCTCATTCGTCGGGGTTTGCGCGCACGCTCAGGTACACGCAGCTCGGGAATCCGCACGACCGCACGCGCAAGCGCGGGAGGCGTTGGGGAGTCGGCATCGGCACCGAGCTGCGATGGACACGAGCCACCGCGTCAGTGGGATCTGGTGGGCATGCTGTTCGCGGCGCACGTGGTGCCCGTGTACAGCGTCCCCCGCCAATGACGACCGCTTCATGCTAGCGACCGGGCGGCGGGAACGGCAACTACCGGGCCGGCGGTACGAGCGGAGTCACGTGCGGGCCACCGAGCGAACGAACGCCTGCACCGCCGCGAGGTCGTTCGGGAGATGCACGAAGCGTTCGGGCCGATCGAAGAGATCTGCGAGGTGCGGCGGCAGCGCGGGACGGACCCCGGTCGCCCCCTCAACCGCGTCGGGGAACTTGGCCGGGTGCGCCGTGGCGAGCGTGACGATCGGGATGTCGGGGTCGCGCCGACACGCTGCCGTGGCTGCAACACCGACGGCGGTATGGGGATCGAGCAGCATGCCGGTGCGCTGCCAGACGTCTCGGATGACGGCGAGGGTCTGGTCGTCGTCGACCCGGGCCCCCGACCACTCGTGACGAAGGATCTTCAGGCGATCGCTGTCGATGGTGACGTGCCCTTCGGCGCGAAAGCGCGACAGCATCTGGGCGACGGCATGGCCATCTCGACCGAGCAACTCGAAGAGCAGGCGCTCGAGGTTGGACGACACTTGGATGTCCATGCTCGGCGAATGCGATGCGTGGACCTCGCCGATGGTCATCGAGCCCGTGGTGAAGAACTGGGTGAGGATGTCGTTGCGGTTCGAGCCGACCACGAACTGCCGAACATCGAGGCCCATGCGCTGGGCGGCGTACCCGGCGAAGACGTTGCCGAAGTTTCCGGTGGGCACGCTGAAGGCGATGGGCGCCGTGCGATCACCGAGCCGCTCGGCCGCGACTACGTAGTAGACGATCTGCCCCAGCACACGCGCCCAGTTGATCGAGTTGACCGCGGACAACCGCTGTTCGGCGCGGAAGGCCCTGTCGTTGAACATGGCCTTGACGAGGTCCTGGCAGTCGTCGAACGTGCCATCGATCGCGACGTTGTGCACGTTGGCCGACGCGACCGTGGTCATCTGGCGCCGTTGGACCTCGCTGACGCGCCCGGCGGGATGAAGCACCACGATGTCGATGACGTCACGGTCACGGCACGCCTCGATAGCGGCAGAACCCGTGTCGCCGGAGGTGGCGCCGACGATCATCACCCGCTCGCCGCGTCGCGTCAGTTCGTGTTCGAAGAGCCGCCCGACGAGCTGCAGTGCGATGTCCTTGAACGCAAGGGTCGGGCCGTGGAACAGCTCGAGCAGGTAATGGCCGTCACCGAGGGGCACGAGGGGTGTGACGTCGCTGGTCTCGAACGACGAATATGCCTCGGCCACGATGGTCTCGAACGTGGCCCGCTCGATGGTGCCCGCGACATACGGCCACATGACCTCGACCGCGACATCGGTGTATGCCCGGTGGCTGCCATGGGCCGGCGCCGGGCCGAGCGTCGGCCACGACTGGGGCACGTAAAGTCCGCCGTCGGTGGCCAGACCGGCGAGCAGGACATCGGTGAACGCGAGCGTGGGCGCGTCGCCGCGCGTGCTGACGTACGGCAGCGGGACATGGCTCTGTGGGGCCGTGGCCATGTCAGTCCTGCCCGACGACGCGAAGCACGCTGCCGATGCGGTCGACCACGTCGAGCTCGCGCAGTTCGCGCAACGTGGCCCGCACATCGCGCTCCGTTGCGAGGTGGGTGATGAACAACAGGCGCGCCTCGGTACCGAGTCCTTCCTGTTCCATCGAACGGATCGACACGCCGTGGCGGCCGAACGCGTCGGCTACCCGCGCAAGCACACCGGGGCGGTCGGCCACCTCGACGCTGAGATAGAACGCAGAGCTCAGCTCGTCGATGCTGCGGATGGGGATGCGCGCGAACTGGCCGATGGCCGCGTGCGTGCCTTGGCGAAGGTTCATGGCCGCGTCGATGACGTCGCCGAGTACCGCGCTCGCTGTAGGCAGACCGCCGGCGCCTCGTCCGTAGAGCATGAGGTCGCCGACGGCGCTGCCTTCGATGAACACCGCGTTGAAGCTGTCGCGCACTGCAGCGAGCGGATGCTGCACCGGCACCATCGCCGGGTGCACCCGCACGGCGACCTCGGGGTGGTCCTCGTCGCCGAAGAGCTCGGCCACGCCCAGCAGTTTGATCCGATACCCGAGGCGCGACGCGACGGCGATGTCGGACTCGGTGATGCCGGAGATGCCCTCGTGGTAGACGTCGCCCGCGACGACGCGGGCACCGAACGCGATCATCGCAATGATGGCGATCTTCGCCCCGGCGTCGTAGCCCTCGACGTCGGCGGTGGGGTCGCGCTCGGCGTAGCCGAGCTGCTGGGCCTCGGCGAGGGCATCGGCATAGCTCGCCCCGGCCTCGGTCATGCGGGTCAGGATGTAGTTGGTCGTGCCGTTGACGATGCCCATGACCCGGTTGATGGGCTCGCCGAGGAGCGACTCGCGTAGCGGTCGCATCAGGGGGATGCCGCCTGCGACGGCGGCTTCGAAGAGGAGATCGACACCTGCGGTGTCGGCTGCGGCGAAGAGCTCGGTGCCGTGGTTGGCGAGGAGCTCCTTGTTCCCGGTGATGACCGGTTTGCCGGCCTTGAGTGCGTCAAGGATGAGCTCGCGTGCCGGCTCGATGCCGCCGATGACCTCGACCACGAGATCGACATCGGGGTCGTGCACGACCGATGCGGCGTCGGTCGTGAACAACGCCTGGTCGATGGCGACTGGACGATCCTTCGTGATCGAGCGCACGGCGATGCGGGTGACCTCGAGGTCGAGCCCGGTGCGCTTCGCGATGTCGGCACGGCGAGCGTCGATGAGCTGCACGAACGAGGCGCCGACATTGCCGCAGCCGAGCAGGCCCACGCGCACCGGTACGGCGTTGGAGGAGAGCGGATTCACCCCAATGACGCTATCGGCCCGTCCGTGACGGCAGCTGGTGGTCCGTCGCGTTGGCGGGTCCGCCGCGAACCACCAGCCGGTGCCGCCTTCCTCCGCAACTGGTAGTTCGAGAGCGCGGCGGGAGACCCTCGTGAACTACCAGTTGCGGGAGGTCAGGGTCAGCGGAGACCGCCGCCTGCGTTGGTGATCTGGTTGAACGATGCCTCAGCGAAGGTGCACAGCTCGTCGAGATCGCCCTGCACCCGTGAGCGGATCGCCTCGTAGCGCGCCTGGAAGTCGGCGAGCCAGCGCTCGCTGTCGCCACCGTGCCAGCCAGTGTCGAAGGCGATGTGGGTGCCCTGGGTCATCATCTGCGCGAGCGAGTCCATGACCCCTGGCGACACCCGCACGCGGAGACCCGAAATCGATTCCCTCGTTGCGTCCGAGACGCTCACGATGCCGCGTTGACCTGCCATGAAGTCCTACCTTTCGACTTGCTGTTTGGATATGTTTCAGATACTTTCATGCTTTCTCAATGCATTGCAAGGAGTTCGTATGAGGATCCGAGCAACCGGCCCTGCCCAACCCCGAGCGTGGGAAGTCGCCGCACCCCCCGACACCACCGTCGCGGCTCTGGCCTCGGCGACCGGGCTCCCCCGCGCCGACTACTACGCCCTCGGCGGGCGGGTCGTGGCGGCGTCCGACACGCTCGCGAACGCAGGCGCCGTCGAAGGTGCCTTGCTCGAACCGATCGACCCGTCGGCCCGCCCCGCCGCAGTTGCGATGGCGGTGGTCGCGGGTCCTGACAAGGGGCGCGTGTTCCTCCTCGCCGTGGGTACCCA
Organism: Actinomycetota bacterium; assembly: GCA_009699605.1. Classification (GTDB taxonomy): domain Bacteria; phylum Actinomycetota; class Acidimicrobiia; order Acidimicrobiales; family WLNW01; genus WLNW01. The sequence continues at coordinate 4,400 of WLNW01000077.1, forward strand.
CGCGATCGGCCGCCACCCGTCGGTGGCGATTCTCTTGTCCGACCCCGCGATCGGTGCGCTCCACGCGGAGGTGCGCGTCGGCGCCGACGGCTCGGTGTGCGTTCGCGACCGGACGAACCAGGGAGGCACCTGGGTGGGTCCGAGCCGCGTGGCACCGACGGCCGATCTCGAGGTCGGAGCACAGATGCACGTCGGCGCGACGAGCTTGCGGCTCGAACGCCTCGAACGAGTGGCCGCGCAAGCCACGCGGCCCACGGGCCTGGTCAGCCGGCCACCCCGTCCGGCCTTCGCTGATCTGCCGTCGGCGCCCGCGCCACCCGCAAGTCCGGAGGTCGCCCCACGCAGCGCGAACCTCCGAAACCTGTTGGCGATGATGGTGCCGTCGCTGGCCGGTGTCGGCCTCGCCGCTGCGCTACGGCCCGACATGGTCATCTTCGCGTTGCTCGCGCCGATCGGCGCTCTCGCCAGTTGGCTCGTGCTGCGCACCCACGATGCCCATGGCGCACGGCGAACCCGCGTCGAGCGCGCCCGGCGCGAACGAGTTCACGACGCCGCGTTGGCCGCGCACCGGATCGCGCTCGAACAGCAACTGCGCGACCGTCAACCCGATCTCGCCGATGTCCTCAGCCGGGCGCGCCGCGTCGATCCGCAACTTTGGGAGCGTCGTCCCGGCCACGAGGACTTCCTCCGGTTGTCGGCGGGCATCGGCGATCTCGCGACCGATCGCGGTGTCGGCGTGCTTCGAGCCGTTCCCGTCGAGATCCGTGGCGACGCACCGGTCGGGATCGTCGGCGAGCGCAGCGCCGCGCTCGGTCTCGCACGGGCGCTTGTCGTTCAGGCCGCGATCCACCACGGCCCCGCTGATCTAACCATCTCCGTATGGACGACCGACCCCTTGGCCTGGGGCTGGGTGCGATGGCTCCCCCACGGCGACCCTGCCGTCACGGTGCTGACCGACGAGCACGCGATCGGCGAGCAGGTCGAACGTTGGCGCGCCGGCGGCCCGGGTACCCGGCCGTTCGTGGTGCTCGACGCAGGCGGCCTACCGGCAACGTGGCGCGACGCGTGGCGCACGTTGCTCGAGACGCCGGCTGCACGTCGCGCCGAAGTCGGCGCGCGATCGATCCTCCGGTCCGTCGGCGCGGTGGTCGTCGCCCACGACCGCCACGCACTACCCGAGCACTGTGCGACGGTCGTCTGCATCCGAGACGGTGGCGATGCCCTCATCTCGCGTCACGACACCGCAGAGACCATCGTCGTGAAACGTCCCCACCATCTCGAAGCGGGCATCGCCGAGGACACGGCGGCTGCCCTGGCCTGTCGACGCGACCCCGATCTCGCCAACGGCGAGCGGTCGCTTCCCGCGTCGACCGGGCTCGTGGAGTTGCTGACACTCGATCCGGCGCACCGGCCCGCAGCGGATCGCGATGCAGTCACCGCTCGTTGGCAGGCATCCGCGAACGGCGGTGCCTTCGCCGCGCCGATCGGCGTCGACGCGTCGGGTCCGCTTGTGCTCGACCTCGTCGCCGACGGACCGCACGGACTCATCGCGGGTACCACGGGCTCGGGCAAGAGCGAGCTGCTCCGGAGCCTCGTCGCATCGTTCGCCGCGACGGTCGACGCAGAGAACCTCGCGTTCGTCCTCGTCGACTACAAGGGCGGGAGCGCGTTCGACGCACTCGCACCGCTTCCACATGTGGTCGATGTCGTCACCGATCTCGACGCGGCGAGTGCGTTGCGCGCCGTGCGCGGCCTTGAGGCCGAGGTGCATCGCCGCGAGCGGGCGTTGCGGCTCGCCGGCATCGTCGACATCTCGGCGCATCACCTCGCCCGACGCGAGGAGCCGATGCTCGCTCCGATGCCGCGCCTCATGATCGTGGTCGACGAGTTCGCGACCCTCGCGCAGGAGCTCCCGGCGTTCGTCGACGCACTCGTCGACATCGCCCAACGAGGCCGGAGCCTGGGCGTGCACCTGTTGCTCGCGACACAGCGGCCCGCCGGGGCAGTGAAGGACGCCATCCGCACGAACACCAACCTGCGAATCGCGTTGCGCGTGCTCGACACCGCCGACTCGCGCGACGTGCTCGGCTCGGACGATGCCGCGACGATCGCCCACGGCTGCGTCGGGCGAGCCATCATCCGCCTCGGCGCGGCCGAGCTGCGCACCTTCCAAGCGGCGTATGTGAGCGGCGAGACCCGACGCTCGACCAATGACCGTCGGCTCGCGGTTGCGCCAGTCGGCGTGGCCATCCCTGAACCGGCGAGCGAGACGGGCACCCGCGACATCGAACGCATCGTTCGGGCCATCGTCGCGGCACACGCGCTCGGTGGGCTGACGACCCCCGTGCGGCCGTGGCTCGATCCGCTGCCGGCCGAGCTCACGCTCGAAGGCCTCGGCCAGCACGTCGTGTCCGAGGCGCACAGCCGCAGCGCCGCCGAGCACGCGGCCCGGCGCGTTCCGTTCGCTCTCGTCGACGAGCCGCATGCACAACGCCACGCGGTGGGCGCATGGACGCCTGCGCAGGGCAACCTCCTCGTTGCCGGAATGCCGGGCAGCGGCACGACCACCGCCCTGGTGACAATCGCCGCGAACACGATCATCACCGCGCAACCCCACCGCCCCGACGTCTACGTGATCACCTCCGCAGCGTCGCGCTTCACCTGGCTCGCGTCGATGCGCCACGTGGGCGCAATTATCGAGACCGACGACGACGAACGCGTACGCCGGCTGCTGCGGATGTTGGCCACGAGAATCGACGCGCGGCGGCGCGGCGAGGCGAACGGCAGTCCAGACGTGTTCGTGCTCATCGACGGGATCGGCGCGCTGCGATCGGCGTATGACTCGCTCGCCGGCATGGACACACTCGATCAGATCGATCGCGTTGCGACTGACGGCCCGACAGTTGGCATCCATATCGCGTTCGCGGCGGAACACCCGAGCGCGGTCGGCCACCGCGTCGACCGCACGATCGGTCATCGCGTGATGCTGCGCCTCGGCGATCGGAGCGACTACGCCGCGGCAGGTGTACGCGACGTCGACCCGTCCCTTCTTCTGCCAGGCGCAGGAATCGACGCTCGTTCAGGTGCCCGCGTCCAGGTCGCCCGGGCGAGCATCGCGGACATCGATCGACTTACCCGAGCATCCAACGAGGAGCGAACGCAGCGCGAACCCGCCCTGGGCGTCGGCCGGCTTCCGGACGCGGTCGCCGCAAGGCACCTTGCCCCCTCCACGCTCGACGACGACGCCGTGCTGTGGCTTCCACTCGGCATCGGCGACCGCTCGCTCGCGCCTTTGGCGATGCAACTGCATGCCGGCGACCATGCGATCGTGACCGGCCCCACGCGTTGCGGCAAGAGCAACGTGCTCGCAGTCGCCCGGGCGTCGCTGCTCGCTGGCGGACTGTCGGTGGTGTCGATCGGTACGCATCGCTCACCGCTGCCGGGGTTGCTAACCCAGCGCGACGAGATCGGCCGACGGATCGACACGCTCGTGTCCGCCGAGAGCTCCGCGACTCGCACGGTGGTGCTGGTCGACGATGCCGATGCAGTCGACGATGGAGGAGCCCTCGAACGTCTTGTCGCGGCGCGCCGGCCCGACGTGCACGTCATCGCCGCGGCGCGTGGAGATCGCCTCCGTTCGCTGTTTCGGCATTGGACGAACGACGTGCGCCGCAGCGGGAACGCCGTGTTGCTGCGTCCCGACGACAGCGATGCCGAGGTGGTGGGCGTACGGCTCCCCCGGGCGTCAGCAGTACTACCGCCGGGCCGTGGTTGGATGGTGTGCGACGGCCTAGCCGAGCTGTGTCAGCTCGCGAAAGCCACGACATGAACGCGCCGCTGCCACCGAACCTTGTTTCCGGCTGGGTCATCGACGACGTGCTCGACGAACGCCCACATTCGGTGGTCGTCGCGGCGCGGGGCGCGGAGCCGGTGACTTTGCCCACGCAGCCACGGTTTGCGACCATCGTGATCACCCGACCCGGCCACGAGCAGGACGCCGAGCGCGAGCACCGCTCGCTCGTGACCGTCGGGGTCATCACCGACGCCGACATCATCGAGTCGACGATTGTCATTTGGGACGGCCACGGTGTCGCGGCGCGGGTGCTGCGCTCCGGGACGGCGTACACGACCGTGCCAGCGAGCGATCCGCTTCCGCTGAGCGATGCACCCGATTTCGGCGCCGGCTTGCCGAAACCGGAACGCTTGCCGCTGCACGACCGCATCGACGCCCTGAACGCCAGACACTCGGCGCGGCAATCCTCATGGGCGATGGTCGTAGTGGTCGCCGTCGCGGTGATGTTCGCGACTTGGGCTGTTCTCGCCGAGCGTTCGCCGCACATCGGGGCTGTCGCGCCTTCGGTTGATCACCTGGGCGCAGTCGTCTGGGATCCGGTCACCGCGACCATGTCCGTGGAACGAGACGGACGCCTGCTCACCTTCCGGCTGGGTGAGCCGGGCGACGAGGTGCTGCTCGGTGATTGGCAAGGCAACGGCGACCGCAGTCCGGCGATCTACCGGCCTTCGACGGGCGAGGTGTGGCTGTTCACCGAATGGGCCAACTATGACCGGGCGTCCTCGCCGAAGGTCGCGGCGCGCACCCTCGCCCATGGTCGGGCGGTCCTCGAGGCGAAGAACGGCCGCGACGTGGTGACCGTGTATCCCATCGATGCCCCGGCTGTGCCGTGATCGCCGCCGCGCAGAGCTCGACTCGCGATCAGACCTCGAAGCGAACGAGGTCGTCGAGCGTTTCGCGTCGCACCACGAGCCGCGCATCGCCGTTCGACACGAACACCACCGGCGGCCGCTGGACCTTCTGGTAGTTAGATCCCATCGAGTGGCCATATGCACCGGTGACCGGGGTGGCCAAGATGTCGCCCACTGCGGCATCGGCGGGAACCCACCCGTCTCGGATGAGCAGGTCGCCCGACTCGCAGTGCTTACCCACCACGGTGACCGGACGCGAGCGCGGCGCAAGCACCGCTCGTGGCAGGAAGGCCTCGTATCCGCTGCCGTAGAGCACGGGACGCGGGTTGTCGCTCATACCGCCGTCGACGGCGAGGTAGGTGCGGATGCCGGCGAGCTCCTTGATGGTGCCGACCGTGTAGAGCGTGACTGCCGCGGCGGCCACGATGGAGCGCCCGGGCTCGACTGCGATGCGCGCCGTAATGCCCTGCGCGGCGCAGGCGGCGCGCATCGCCGCCCCCCACTGCCCGATGGTGGGCGCTTCCTCGCCTTCGACGTAGGCCACACCGAGACCGCCACCGATCGACAGTTCAGCCAGGTCGTAGGGGCGCGAGAACTCGGCGAGCACCGCGACCGATCGGGCGAAGGAATCGAGCCGGAAGACCTGGCTGCCGATGTGCGCATGGATGCCGACCAACTCGACGCTAGGACTTTGGAGTGCTCGCTTGACCGCGATCTCGGCTAGGCCGCTCGAGACGGTGAAGCCGAACTTGGAATCGTCCTGGCCGGTGGCGATGTACTCGTGCGTGTGCGCCTCGACGCCCGGCGTGACGCGCAGAAGCACGCACGGCCGCACACCGGTCTCGGCGTGCAGCGCATCGAGGCGGTCGAGCTCGTCGAAGCTGTCGACGATGATGCGCCCGACCCGCGCGCCGAGCGCCATGCGTAGCTCGGCGACCGACTTGTTGTTGCCGTGGAAGATGATGTCGGCACCGGGAACTCCGGCGTGCAGCGCGACGAAGAGTTCGCCAGCCGTAGCGACGTCGAGGTGCATCCCCTCCTCATGCGCGAGGCGCGCCATCGCGCCGCACAGAAACGCCTTGGTCGCGTACGACGCATTGTTCGGGAACTGCGTGGACGCGGCGCGACAGCGGGCCCGCAGATGCAGCTCGTCGTAGACGAACAACGGCGTGCCGAACTCACGCGCAAGATCGAGCAGGTCGCAACCGCCGATGGACAAACGACCATCGGCATTGACCGCCGCAGTGTCGGGGAGCAGGTGCCAAGGGATCGGACCCGCCATCAGCCGACCGCCTCGCGCTGCTCCATCGACTCGGGTGCCGACACACCCACGAGGTCGAGCCCGATCGCCAGGCCGATGCGCGCCGCCTCGACGAGCCAGAGCCGCGCCTGGGTGAGCTCCGGTGCAACGTTGTCGCCCATGACGTAGCAGTCGTGGTGGAAGCCGTGCACCGCGCTGGCCATCTCACGCAACCACGACGTGACCCGATGCGGCGCGCGGTCGACACACGCCGTCGCGACGATGTCGGGCAGGTTGAACAGCACGCGTAGAACGTCGAGCTCGCGCTCGTGTTCGAGTCGGGTCAGTTCGGTCGACGCAAGGTCGCCATGGATGACACCACGCTCGCCGGCGACTCGCACGATGCCGCACAACTTCGCGTGGGCCATCTGCACATAGAACACCGGGTTGTCCATCGACTGGCGCTTGGCCAGCTCGAGGTCGAAGGTCTGCGGTGTGTCGACCGATTGCAGCAGATAGGTGAAGCGCGTGGAGTCGGCACCGACCTCGTCGATGACGTCGCGCAGCTCGATGATGTCGCCGGTGCGCTTGGAGAGCTTGACCTCGTCGCCGTCGCGCATGAGCTTGACCAGCTGCGTGACCGCGACGTCGAAGGTGGCTGGGTCATGACCCAGCGCCTGCAGCGCGGCGCGCATGCGCGGGATATAGCCGTGGTGATCGGCACCCCACACGTCGAGCAGCAACTCGAAGTCGCGCGCGTACTTGCCTTGGTGGTACGCCACGTCGGGCAGCAGGTAGGTGAACTGGCCGTCGCCTTTGATGAGCACGCGGTCTTTGTCATCGCCGAACTGCGTGCTGCGCAGCCACACCGCGCCATCGAGGTCGTACACCATGTCTCGATCGCGTAGGGCCTGCAGCGCGTGTTCGACCGCGCCCGAGGCGACGAGCGCCCGTTCGCTCGACCACACGTCGAAGTGGATCGCCACGCGTGCAAGCACCTCGCGCTGGTCGGCCAGGGCCCGCGCGTAGCCCCATTCGAGCGGGTCGACATCGGAGGGCATCAGTGCCGACCAGTCGATGATGTATTGGCCGTTGTAGCCACCCTCGGGCACCGGCTCGCCGGCGCGGCGGGCCACGAGCGACTCGCCGAAGCGGACCATCTGGACACCACGGTCGTTCAGGTAGAACTCGCGGGTGACCTGATGGTTGGTGCGCTCCAGCAGCCGCGCCACCGAGTCGCCGAACACCGCACCGCGACCATGGCCTGCGTGCAGCGGACCAGTGGGGTTCGCGCTGACGAACTCGACATTGGTGCGAAGCCCGTGCCCGAGGTCTGGTGCGGCGTAGTGCTGCACTCCCGACGCCACGACGTCGGCGAGGACGTCGTGCAGCCACGTATCGGCCAAGCGGAAGTTCACGAAACCCGGCCCCGCGATCTCGATCGCAGTGACGTGAGCCGGAGGATGTGCGGTGAGGTGATCGGCCACCTGTTGCGCAAGCTCGCGTGGGTTGCGACCGGCCCGCTTCGCCACCGCGAGCGCCACGTTGGAGGACCAGTCGCCGTGCTCACGACGCGCCGGACGCTCGAGGCTGATGGCCTCGGGCAGCGGTTCGACCGCCAGAGCGACCAGGGCGTCGCGCAATGCGGTGGCGAGCTGGTCGCGAATCACGGGGTCCTCTCGGTCTGCGGGCGCAGGTCCGGAGCGTAGCGAGCGACCCCGACCGAATGGTCACATTTGCGCCGCGCACCCCCGATCCCCACCGACCAGGCGTGAGCGGCAGCGGCGTGATGAGTGCAGTCCGCGACTTCGCCACCGCAAGCGGTCAGCGAGCGATGGTCTTCGCGGACCGCAACCGATACGAGAGCCGCCTGCCACCACCACCACCCGATAGGGCGCTCTGACGTCGCGACGCGGCCGACACGCTGGCCACCGGCGGACTCCGACTATGGTCCTTCTGCTTTAGGTATCTGAGAGAGGACCTCTATGAAACATATGACACGCCTTCGGGCGCTCGGTCTGGTGCTCGCGCTTGGGCTTGTCGCCCAGGGGTGCGGCGACGATGGCGGCAGCTCCGCCACCGGAAACACCGGCAGCTCCGCCACGGGAAGCGGGACCGGCACGGCCACGACCACCACGCTGACGCCCAAGCAGGGCGGCACGCTGACCTTCGCGGTCTATGCCGAGACGGGTGGTCTCGATCCGGTCGTCCCCAACGCGGTCGGCACCACCGGCGGCCACGAGCTGAACGCGGTCTTCGACACGCTGATGCGCTACGACGTCGACTCGGCGAAGTTCGTCCCGAGCCTCGCCGAGTCGCTCACGCCCAACGCTGACGGAACCGAATGGACGCTGAAGCTCCGCGCGAACGTCAAGTTCACCGACGGCACCGTGCTCGACGCCGACGCGGTGAAGTTCAACATCGAGCGCCACATCACCTACAAGTCGCGTGCGTCGATCCAGGTCGCGCTCATCAAGACGATGACCGTCGTCGACCCGACCACGGTGAAGTTCACCCTCACCACCGCGTGGGGCAACTTCCCGTTCGCCCTGGCGGGCGCGCCCGGCATGATCGGCTCGCCCACGGCCATCAAGGCCTGCGGTGACAAGAAGCCAGCCGAGTGCGCGTTCAACACCGCACCCGTCGGTGCCGGCCCGTTCATGATCGACTCGTTCAAGGCCAAGGAGTCGATCACCTTCAAGAAGAACCCGAATTACTTCGGTGGTGCGCCGTACCTCGACGGTCTGAAGTTCGTGTTCCTCGACGCCGGTCGTGAGAAGACCTACGACGCGCTCAAGGCCGGCAGTGTCGACTCGGCCTTCCTTCGGAACCCCGAGGTCATCAAGAAGGCGCAGTCCGATGGCTACCAGGGCAACCTCGCCGTCCAGAGCGCCGGCGGCATCCTGCTCATGAACAACGGCTACAAGATCACGTGCGCCGCAGGCGCACCGGCCGCGTTGTGTACCGGCAAGACCGACGGCGAGAAGGTCGCGACCACGCCGGCCACCGCCGACAAGCGCATCCGCCAGGCCGTCGCCTACGCGGTCGACCCGAAGGTGATGAACACCCGCCTGTGGAACGGCGCCGGCTTCCAGGGCTCCGAGCTGTTCCAGAAGACCTCCAAGTGGAACTCGAACACGCCGGGCATCGTCGCCGATGCGGCGAAGGCCAAGGCGTTGATCGACGAGGTCAAGAAGGAAGGCAAGTGGGACGGGACGATCCGCGTCCTCTGCTACAACGGCAACCCGAACTTCGGCATCGCAGTGCAGGCACAGCTCGAGGCCGTCGGCTTCAAGGTGACGAAGAACGACGACCAGGCCATCAGCGGCTACATCACCGACATCCAGGTGAAGCACGACTTCGACATCGCGTGCTGGGGCTACAACGTCTACCAGGACGATCCTTGGATCAACCTCAACGGCAACCTGAACTCCACTTCAGCCAGCAACTGGATCGGCTACGCCAACCCTGAGATGGACAAGCTGCTCGGCCAACTGCTCGGCGCCAAGAGCGACGACGAGCGCAAGACGGCCCTCGCGGCCATCTCGAAGCTGTGGAACGACGACGTGCCGTCCGCGATCTTCGAAGCCACCGGCGAGATGATCATTTGGGACAAGGACGTCCACGGCGTGGCGAGCAACGTCACGGCGGTCGCACGCTTCGAGAAGGCCTGGATCGGCTGATCCGACGCTGATACGAGTGCGGTTGTGCACGGGGTCCCGCTTCGGCGGGACCCCGTCCCCGTTTTGGAGCGGCCTCCCGGACCGGGTGGTCGCCGAGTAACCGCACTGGTTGAACGGCG
>WLNW01000078.1 GCA_009699605.1 Actinomycetota bacterium
CGGCCCGCGTGGTCCGCGTGAGGACCGTGGCGACCGTCCCGCCGCGGCAGCAGCACCCGCAGCAGCAGCCACAGCGGCACCCGCCGCCGCGGCCGAGTCGAGCGCCGTCACCACAGGAGCCGAAGCATGAAAATCGTCCTCCGTACCGATGTCAACGGGCTCGGCAAGCGTGGCGACATCGCCAACGTCGCCGACGGCTACGCCCGCAACTTCCTCCTCCCGAAGGGCAAGGCCTTCCTCGCCACGCCGGGAGCCGAAGCACAGGCCGAGACCATGCGCCGCGCCCGTTCGTTGCGTGCCGCAGCCGACCGGGCCGATGCCATCAAGATCGCCGACACCTTGGCGTCGTCGTCGATCACCATCAAGGCCAAGGCGGGCCGAGGCGGCAAGTTGTTCGGGTCGGTAAGCACGTCCGACATCTCCGACGCCATCACTCGCCAGACCGGTGCCATGGTCGACCGGCGCAACCTCACGGTGAGCGAACCAATCAAGCAGCTCGGCAGCTTCAGTGTCACGGCACATCTCATCGGTGACGTCGACGCGGCGTTCCTCCTGAACGTCGTCGCGCAGTAGCAAACCCATAGTCGTCCACAGGTACGTGGGGATTGTCCCCAAGACAATCCCCACGTCAGGGCACTTATCCCCCGCGATTTCCCCGGTATTTCCGAGGTTGTCCCCTAGTAGCCCACAGGCACTATCGACAAGGGTGTACGTCCGATGCCCGAGCGATCCCGTACGCCCTCCCCCCGCCGTCCCCGAGACAACCGACGCGATCCGTACGACGGCGGCGTGGTCAGCGATCTCTCCGCTGGCTCCGGCTCGATAGGTCGGGTTCCGCCCCACAACCTCGATGCGGAAGCCTCGTTGCTCGGGGCCATGTTGTTGTCGCGCGACGCAATCGTCGACGCCATCGAGATCGTGACGGCCGAGCAGTTCTACAAGCCGGCCCACGCGCACGTCTACGACGCGATCTTGTCGCTCTACGGTTCGGGCGAGCCGGCCGACCCGGTCACCGTGGCCGAGGAGCTCCGGCGCGCCGGCGTGCTCGAGGTGATCGGCGGGGCCGGGTTGCTGGTCGAGTTGCAGGCCACCACGCCGGCGATCTCGAGCGCCACCAAGTACGCGCGTATCGTGTCGGAGTGCGCGACCTTGAGGCGCCTGATCGGCGTGGCCCACGAGATCGCCGAGATTGGCTACTCGCGACCTGACGACGTCACCAAGGCCGTCGACTCCGCCGAGACGCTCATGTTCGATGTCGGGCAGGGCCGCGTCGCCGACACGCTCGCGCCCATCCGCGAGCTGCTCGACCTCAATCTCGATCGCCTCGAGCAGCTCTACGAGCGAGGCGAGACCATCACCGGTACGCCGTCGGGCTACACCGATCTCGACGAGATGTTGTCGGGTTTGCAGCCGAGCGCGCTCATCGTGGTCGGCGCCCGGCCCGCAATGGGCAAGACCAGCTTCGCGCTGGGGTTGGCTGCGCACGCGGCCATCGAAGGTGGCCGGCCGGTCATGATCTTCTCGCTCGAGATGAGCCAGCTCGAGCTCAGCCAGCGCCTGCTGTGCTCGGAGTCTCGCGTCGACGCGAAGAACATGCGCGACGGCAAGCTCACCGAGGCTGACTGGAAGAAGATCAGCCACGGGGTCGGTCGCCTCGGTGAGGCCCAGCTCTGGATCGACGACAACCCGAACACCACCGTCATGGAAATCCGGGCCAAGGCTCGCCGGTTGAAGAGCAAGGTCGGCGACCTCGGGCTCATCGTGGTCGACTACCTCCAGCTCATGACGGGACGGTCCAACGCGGAAAGTCGTCAGGTTGAAGTGTCCGAGATCAGCCGCGGCATGAAGATCCTGGCCCGCGAACTCGAGGTGCCCGTGGTTGCGCTGTCGCAGCTCTCCCGCACGCTCGAGTCACGGGCCGACAAGCGACCGATGCTGGCCGACCTCCGCGAGTCCGGCTCGATCGAGCAGGACGCCGACGTCGTCATGTTCCTGTACCGCGACGAGGTGTACCACCCCGACACCAACGACCTCGGCACTGCCGAGATCATCATCGCGAAGCATCGCGCCGGCCCCACCGGAGTCGTGCGGTTGGCGTTCCTCCCCCACTACACCCGCTTCGCCAACATGGCCCGGTCGATGTAGCAAGTCACGGGTGGCGTCCCACCGTGCGCGCCGCTCGGGGTCCGTGGCGTCCCTACACTTGCTGCCGTGTCCGATCACGACCCGTCCGCCGCTCGTCCGGCCACGCGCTGGGCCGACACCGCGGCCCCCCGTGGCGATGCCTACGACCAGCGCTGGGACCAGCTCGCCGCGGCCGGCCACGACCCCCACGGCGAAGCCACTTTCGTCATGCGCTTCGCGCCGGGCCGCGTGCTCGACGCTGGTTGCGGCACCGGCCGGGTGGCTCGCGAGCTCGCCCGCCGCGGCGTCGCCGTGGTCGGGGTCGATGTCGACGCGGTCATGCTGGCCACCGCCCGAGCAAAGGCGCCCGAGCTGCAATGGATCGAACACGACCTCGCGTCGCTCGACCTCGCGCGCGATCCGACCGTGAACCCGCCGTCGTCGTCCTTCGACGTCGCGGTGCTCGCCGGCAACGTCATGATCTTCGTCACCCCCGGCACCGAGGCTGCAGTGCTCACCCGGCTCGCGTCGCACGTGTCCCCAGGCGGATACGTCATCGCAGGTTTCCAGCTCCTGCACGATCGGTTCGATCTCGCCACCTATGACGCGTGCGCCGCCGCAGCAGGCCTCGAGCTCGTCGAACGGTGGGCCACGTGGTCGCTCGACCCCTTCGTCGCCGCGAGCGCCGACTACGCCGTGTCCGTTCACCGGCGACTCGCCTCATGATCGATGATCCAGCGGCCGAATCGTCCGACCTCGAGGCCGTCGATGGGGCCGCCCCGCCCGACGCCCCCGGCATAGCGCGACGGCGCATCCCGCTCTGGCTACTCCTGGTGTTGGGTGTGGTGGCGGGCAGCGTCATCGGTCTCGGCGCGTCGGCCCTGTTCCCGGGCGACGACGGAAACGATGTCTCTCGGCTCTCCCTCGAAAACGCGACCGGTGAGGAGGCGGCGGCCCACCAGGCCGCCGAAGTGGCGTTCCTCGACGCATGGCGGCGCTATCGCACGGCGACCTACAGCGCCGAGCTGGTGTACGAGCGAACCGCAACGAATGGCCAGAGCCTGCGCTCGCTCAGCACCTACACCCAACAGCCGCCGCGCCGGGTCGTGCGTCAGACCGACAGCGTGCAGCTCACCGCGGGTGTCGACTCGCGCACCTGCAACGTCGTCAACGGGTCACTCGCCTGCGCCCCGGCGCCGAACAACGACTACGCGGCCACCGTCGACGCCGAGATCGCCGCCTTGAAGACCGCGCTCGAAGGCGCAGTGCCCTACTACGTGGTGTCGGCGCCCGAGGCGAACTGCTTTCAGCTCGACCTCGCGGTCGACATCTCCGACCCGCCCTACGGGGAGGTGGCGCGCTTCTGCTTCGATGGCCCGACCGGGGCGCTCGTCCAGCGTCAGATCGTGCGGCCCATGGCCACCGACACCGAAGAGGCCACCAGCATCACCGCCGTCATCCCCGCCGACGCGTTCACGGCCACGCTCGCCCCCGCGAGGCCGATCTCGACCCCGACGACCACCCGGTGAACCGAGCCTCGCGACAACCGGGCGCAGCGGCTCTTCAGGGCGGGCGGAGGCCGAGATCGTCGGTGCTCCGAAGCGTCACCGACGACAGTGCGTGTGGAGGGTCTCTGACCCCCGCCCGATTCCCCTGATGTCGGTGGGGGCGATGCCACCGGCAATCCTTGCATCGACCCCCCGCCGCAGACCTTGAGCAATTGGAGGCTTGGAGAAGATGCTGCTCGCCGAGACGTTGGTCCTGGGTGACAACCTGCTCGCGTACATGGTGCTGGCGTTCGGCGGTGCCATGGCCGTGGGCAACACGCTCGCGATCGCGCGGCCGCCCGAACGCCCCAAGAGTGAAGGCGACCTCGACCGCGCGCCGGTCATCCGCTCGGTGGTGTTCGCGGTGATCGGCGGAGTCGCGGCACTATGGGCATTGGCAAGTCTGATCTCGTGACCACGGTGGTCGTGGGACTCAGAGGACGAGCTTGCAGCTCATCTCGGCTCCCATGACCTGCATCGTGCGACCCAGCGCGAGCCAGGCACCGATGCAGAGCGTGATCTCGAAGACCGTCTCGTCGCCGAAGTGCTCGACCATGCGATTCATGAGCTGCTGGTCGATGGCGAGGTGGTCGGACGCGAACTTCGTCGTGTACTCGAGCGCGACGCGCTCCTGATCGGTGAACCCGTCGTAGGCCTGCCAGTTGAGGACGTTCGCGTAGAGGTCCTCGCTGAGATCGTGCTGCGCCAACGACGCAACGCGGGTGTCAAGTCAAACGACGCATTGGTTGATCTGGGCGATGCGCATTCGCAGCAGCTCGCGCATCCGGATCGACAGCGAGCTCTTGTTGTACACGGCCTCACTGAAGGCACCAGCCGGGCCGGCGATCTCGGGAGCGAGCATGAACAGCCGGTAGGGCTCCTCGAAGTCGCCCGGCGGTAGCGTGATACGAGCCATTGTTTGCGACCTCCTTGATCTGGTCGGAAGTGTAGCGAACGGCACACCGGGCGGGCCGGGCGCCTCAGAACGACCCACCTCTACCGCACGAACAAGTACGGTCGACGGACATGGCCCCCCTCGTCGATGCATGCGGGAACGACCCGAGCTCGTTCTGCGAGTGGGTCTTCGACACCACCGATTCCAAACGCTTCGCGCAGTTCGCCGACTGGTTCATCAGCCGACCGCTCCGCATCGCGCTGATCGTGCTCATCGCCTGGCTGGTGAACACGCTCGCCCGGCGGGCCATCCGCCGCCTGGTCGATCGGCTCGTACGCGAACGGTCGTCGGGCACCCGCTCACCCCTGATGTACCTCGACCGAGCACACACCGACCGCCTCCTCGAGCGCACCGAACGGGCACACCAGCGCACCGTCACCATGGGCGCAGTGCTGCGCGGCATCGCCACGTTCGCGATCTTCGTGCTCACGCTGTTGCTGTGCCTCGGCGAGCTCGGCGTCGACCTCGCGCCGCTCATCGCCGGTGCCGGCATCGCGGGCATCGCCGTCGGTCTCGGTGCGCAATCGCTCGTGCGTGACTTCCTCGCCGGCGTGTTCATCGTGATCGAAGATCAGTACGGGGTCGGCGACACCGTCGACATCGGCGAGGCCAAGGGCACGGTCGAGAAGGTGACGTTGCGCACCACCTTGGTCCGTGACCTCGAGGGCACCTTGTGGGTGGTGCCCAACGGCGAGATCAAGCGGGTCGCGAACAAGTCGCAGCTGTGGGCGCGCGCAGTGGTCGATCTACGCGTGGCCTACGACGCCGATCTCGACGAGGCACTCGAGGTCATCCGCATCAGCGCGACCACCGTCATCGAGAACGAGTCACGGGCGCTCGAAGCGCCCGAAGTGCTGGGTGTCGAGTCGTTCATCGACGGAGCCGTCGTGATCCGGGTCACGGTCAAGACCGAGCCCGGCGCCCAGTTCCACATCGCGCGCGAGTTGCGCGCCCGGCTGAAGATCGCGCTCGACGCGGCCGGCATCCAAGCCACGCCTACCGCGCTGCGGCCACCGGGCCATGAGAACCCCGGGGGGCCGGGGCAACAAGAGCCCGCAGTGAAGCCGGCGTCGACCATGTAGTCGCCGCCGAGGCGGCCAGTTACAGGTGGTAGCCGCCGTCGACATCGACCATCAGACCGGTGATGTAGCTCGCCTTGTCGGACGCGAGGAAGCACACGGCCTCGGCGATGTCGGTCGCGTTTCCGAAGCGGCGCATTGCGATGTTGTTCTTCGCGACGTCGAGCGCGCGTTCGTCGAGCGCGCCGCTCCCGATAAGCCGTTCGGCCATGCCGTCGACCAGCATGCCCGGTCCAACACAGTTGGCCCGCACGCCGAAACGCCCTTCCTCCGCAGCGAACCCGCGCACGAGGGCTTCGACCGCACCCTTGGGGCCGGCCGACAGACCGTCGCGCACGGGGAATCGGCGCGTGGCCACCGTGGTGACCGCGACAAGGTTGCCCTTGCTCGCGCGCAGGACGGGCATGGCCGGCTGCGCCAGGTTGAAGAACGCAATCACGTCCTGATCCACCTGACGACGGAACTCGGCGGGGGTGACCTTGCTGAGGTGCACCATCGGCACGTGCGGCCCCGCGGCGTACACGAGCGTGTGGATGCCCCCGAACTCCGCGACGACGTCGGAGAGGAACGCGGCCGTGGCCGTTTCGTCTTCGAGGGACAGCTGCCACGCCTTGGCCTTGCGGCCGTGCGCCTCGACCTCGGCGACGACCTTGTCGGCCGCCGCGAGGTTGCGGTTGTACGTGATCGCGACGTCGCTGCCGCGTTCTGCCAGTAGGCGCGCGATGGCCGCGCCGATGCCCCCACTGCCACCTGTCACCACTGCCGCGCCAGCGCGGTCTCCGAAGTCGCTCATGGCGCGCAAGCTACCCGCCCCGGATGCCGAAGCGACCTGCCCGCCAGCTGTTCATCGGGCTCGACGAGAGAACGCCCGGCGGCATCGTGGCCCGTGATGACGAGTCGCACGAGGTCCCCCCCCCCCCCGGATTCGTGGGCGCACGCTCCCGTTTCGGATTCCGGCCGACGTCGGACTATCGATCGATGGTCACCCGCAGAGTTTCGGGTCGACGCACGCTGGGGTTCGCGCCCTGGAACGTGTGGCATACCGGGTCGGCCAGCCGGAGACCGGGGAGCTCACCGAACAGGGTGGCGATCGCCACCTCGGCCTCCATGCGGGCCAGCGATGCGCCGATGCACACGTGCACACCCCCGCCGAACGTGACCGGCCGGATATCGGTGCGGGTGATGTCGAAGCGATCCGGGTCGGGGTAGCGAGCCGGGTCGCGGTTGGCGGCGATCGACGAGAACATCACGTTCGAGCCCGCGGGGATCACGCCACCCGCCACCTCGATCTGCTCGGTGGCGAAGCGCGTGGTGAACAACGCCGCGGGCTCGAACCGCAGTGCTTCATCGACGGCGCTGCGGACCAGTGACTGGTCGGCGCGCAACAGCTCGACCTGATCGGGGTGCAACAGCAACGTGCGCACCGCATTCGTGATGAGGCTCATGGTGGTCTCGAACCCGGCGGTGACGAGCAGCACTGCGTTCGCGACCTGCTCGAGATCCGACAGCACGTTGCCGTCGGCGTCGGGTGAGCTGAGCGCGGTGAAGAGATCGGTGCCCGCAGTCGCGCGGTGAGCGGGGATGTAATCGGAGAGGAACTCGGCCAGCACCGTCATGGCCTCGACATAGTCGACACTCGCGCTACCGCGGTCGAACAGCGCAGTGATCTCGCGATCCCACAATGCCCGTTCGACACCGAAGAGCATCCGCGTCACCTCCATCGGCAGCGGGAATGCGAGCGCGTCGATGATGTCGCCTTCGCCGCGCGCCCCAAGCGCGCCCACGAGTTCTTGGGCGAGGGCTTTCACTGGGGCACGCAGCGACTCGACCGCCCGCGGCGTGAACGCTCGGCTCACGAGCCCCCGCGATTTGGTGTGCGCAGGACCATCGAGCGCCATCATCCAGGTGTCC
The DNA here is from genome assembly GCA_009699605.1 of Actinomycetota bacterium. Taxonomy (GTDB): domain Bacteria; phylum Actinomycetota; class Acidimicrobiia; order Acidimicrobiales; family WLNW01; genus WLNW01. The sequence continues at coordinate 7,617 of WLNW01000078.1, forward strand.
ATGATGTCGCGCAACGGCCCTTCGGTGAGCCCAAATGAGTCGGGTACGCCCTGGCCCGACGTGAGGCGCGTGTCGCGCAACAGGCGCGTGACGTCGTCGTAACGCGACACATACCAGTAACCGAAGTCGGTGAGGTACACCGGGTCGTGGTCGCGCATCTGATGGAACAACGCGAACGGCTGGTCGCGCGTCTCCGCCGAGTGGAAGTCGTAGGTGGTCATCAGGAATCGCCCAGATCGACGGTGAGCGAGGCGTACCCGCGCAAGCTGGGACGAATGTCGTCGCGCACGGGCGGATCCTTGACGAGTCGGGCGTTCGGGAACCGTTCGAGGAAGCGTCCGGCAGTCACCGATGCCTCGAGGCGCGCCAGACCGGCGCCCGTGCAATAGTGCGCTCCCGATGCGAGCGACAGATTCGGTGGTCCGACACGCGACACGTCGAACACGTCAGGTTCTGCGTAGGCCCGTGGATCGCGATTCGCGGCACCCACCAACGGACACACGTGCTCGCCCTTTCGCAACGTCGAGCCCAACAGTTCGGTGTCCTCCAGCACGAGGCGTGGCACGGCCACCTGCACCGGTGGTTCGAGCCGTAGCACCTCTTCGAACGCGCTCGCTTGCAACGACGGATCGTGCTGCAACCGCTCGAGTTGCTCGCGATCGCGGAGCAGCCACGCGATGCACGCGCCGATGTAGTGCTTGGTGTTCTCGATGCCCGCACCGATGAACACGCACACGGTCGATGTGAGCTCAAGCCCGTCGAGCGAGTCGCCGTCGGCCTCAGCTTGCACGAGCGCGGTCAACAGGTCATCGCGTGGTTCACGACGTCGTTGCTCGATGAGCGTGTCGACGTAGGCCCGGAACGCGCTCGCGCCGTCGTCGGCATGCGCAAGGTGCTCGTCGCTCACTGTGGGGTGCACCGCAGCGACCAGGGCATCGGCCCACCCGACCAGATCGCGATGCCGATCTCCGGGGGCGCCGAGCATCTCGCAGATGACCGCGACGGGGATGTGATCGGCGAGCTCGCTCATGACGTCGCCGCCGCCATTCGCAGCCATTGAATCGAGCAGCGCGTCGACGTGGCCTGCGAGGAACATGCGCATGCGTTCGACCGCGCGCGGGGTGAACGCACGCGAGATCAACTGCCGCAGCCGAGTGTGATCGGGCGGATCGATGAACGGCAGCATGTACGCCAACGTCTGCAACGCCGAGCTGTCGTCGAAGCGAGGATCGCGCCGGATGCGGGAGTCGGGCCCACTGCCCTGGCCGAAGTGCGGCGAACGGAACACCGCGGTCGCCGCCTCGTAGGAACTGGCATACCAAAAGCCGTCGCCGGCGCGGTACAGCGGCGCAGCGTCGCGCAGCTGCGCGTACAGCGGATACGGATCGTAGGGATACGGCGGTCGCATGAACGACTGCACGATCTCGTCGAGTTCGGTCACGGTGCCCCCCGGCCTGTCAAACGCGCGGGAGCGTACCCGCAACGGGCAGGCGGCCGCGTGGTCGTCCGAGGCTCGCGCTCGACGCCGTGGTCGCGTTCACGGCCTTCGCGGGCATCAACGCGACCGTCTTGTGCAGCACGTACCGCTGGGTAGCCTTCGGCTGACCAAGCGGTCGGCGTATCGAACGTCGGGGGATGAACAACCATGAGCAAGATCGCGTTGGGCGGGGCAATCGACCTGCACTGTCACTTCGGACCCGAGTCGGTGATCGGCACTCCGCACAGCGTCGACGCGTTCGAGGCCGCCAGCGACGCAGCCGCTCTCGGGTTCGCGGCCATCGTGTTGAAGTCGCACGACTTCCCGTCGAACGCGGTGGCTCACGCTGTTTCCACCGCCGTGCCCGACGTACGGGTCTACGGCTCGATCTGTTGCGACTTCTGCATCGGTGGACTCAACCCGGGGGCGGTCGAGACTGCGCTGCGCGACGGTGCAGCAATCGTCTGGCTCCCCACCATCTCGAGCCGTCAGGACGTCGAGAACGGCGTTGCGGCGATGCTGAACATCCCCGGCGAGGGCATCGAACTGCTCGACGAGCGCGGACGCCTCAAGGACGAGGTCGAGCAGATCCTCGCGCTCGTCGAGCAGTACGACGCGATCGTTGCGACCGGCCACACGTCGCGGACCGAGCATTTCGCCGTCGCAGAGAACTTCGGTCGACGCGGCTGCCTGGTGGTCACCCACGCGATGAACTTCGGTGCTGGCCCGCACCTCACCGCCGCCGATTGCGTCGAGCTTGCATCGCTCGGCGCCTACATCGAGTTGGCCGCCGCAACCTGCATGGCGTCGCACGGGCCCGGGCCCGCCGACGTGGTCGCGGCCATCAACGCGATCGGCCCCGACATGGTGGTGCTGTCCACCGACTACGGCTGGAACGATCAACTGCCTCGGCCGGCGGTGGGTTTGCACGACTACGCCCAGGCGTTGTGGGACGCGGGGGTCGGCGAAGCCCAGTTGCGTGAGATGGCGTGCGACAACCCCGCCCGACTGCTGCGCATCGACCCCGCTACCTGACGGCACCCGGCCTACCATCGCGACCACACGAGCCGCGCTCGGCGCAGGGGGTCGAGACGATGTCCAATTCCGAGACTCAGGCATCACCGCACGGAGCCGACATCGACCGCGCCGCTGAATGGCAGGCGATGCGCGACCGCCACCTGCGGCCACGCGGGGATCGGCCCGCGTCGTCGGCTCGTGGCGTGCACCACCTGGCGTTGCTCAGCAACGACGTCGAAACCACGATCGGCTTCTACCAAGACCTGCTCGAGTTCCCGCTCACCGAGCTGTTCGAGAACCGCGACTACCGCGGGTCGACGCACTTCTTCTTCGACATCGGGAACGGCAACGCGCTCGCGTTCTTCGACATGCCCGGACTCGACCTTGGCCCCTATGCCGAGGTGCTCGGCGGGCTGCACCACCTCGCCATCTCGATGGAACCGGGTCGGTGGGCCCACGTGAAAGCCAAGCTCGACGACGCGGGCATCGGCTATGCCCACATCGACGGCACCTCGATCTACTTCACCGGTCCCGATGGTGAGCGGATCGAACTGATCGCGGATCCCCTCGGTGAGATGTACGGCTCGATCGTGCTCTGAGCCATCACCCATCCGGCGACGCGCGTGGCGTCAGTGACCGAAGTGGTGGCGCAACAAGACGAGCGTGTCATTCCAGGAGAGCTCGTTCGAGAGCGCGTCGTAGGCGACCCCCTCGAGCTGGAGATCGGCGGCGTCGGGGTCGGTGAAGCCGTGGACCGCGGCGCCGAACACCGTGATCTGGTAGTTGGCCACACCGGCATCGCGCAGCTCCGAGCGGAGGCGATCGACGTCCTCGAGCGGCGCGTACGGGTCCCCGGCGCCGCAGTAGGCAACGACATGCGCTCCGACCACACCCGGCTCGGCCCGTGCATGGGTGTTCAGGACGCCGTGATAGCTCACGGCCACCTTGAGGTTCGCGCCACTCCGTGCCAGCTCGAGCACCGTGTTGCCGCCGTAGCAAAAGCCCACGGCAGCAATGCGCTGCTCGTCGACGTCGGGCCTCGACGCCACAGCCTCGAACCACGCGACCGTGCGCGCTCGTTGCAGGTCGGGCGCGGCCAGGTTCGCGAAGAACGCTTCGCCGGTGACCTCCATCGAGGCTCCTTCGAGGTGCGCGCCGTACATGTCGGTGCAGATCGCCACGTAGCCGAGCGCCGCGAACTTCCGGGCAGTGCGCTCGTTCACCGCGTGGGCGATGCCGAGCGCGCTGTGCATAACGAGCAACGCGGGCGCGGGTCCCGGTGTGTCGGGCACGGCGACATACCCGCACAGGCGCGTGCCCTCGTGATCGAGCTCGATGCGCTCCATACCGTCGAACATGCCCACTCCCCCATCGCACTCCGCCATCGCACTGCTGCGCCATCGCACTGCTGCGCCGACCCCCGCTGACCGGCCAGATACCGCCCGTTCGAAGCCGTGTCGGTCGGGCGTGTCGAGACGCATGCGACGATGGAGCGGGTGAGGAGAATCGAACTCCCGTATGCAGCTTGGGAAGCTGCCGTTCTACCATTGAACTACACCCGCACGAGCGGCCATGAGGCACAGAACCCCAGCCGTTTGCGAAGCTGCATCGTACCGGCTGGCACCGCTAGCGTGCGAGGCCGATGATCCTGTCCGACCACACCATCCGCGAGCAGGTCGCAGCCGGCCGCATCGTCATTGAGCCGTTCGATCCGGGCTGCGTACAGCCGTCTTCGGTCGATCTCCACCTCGACAGCTTCTTCCGCGTGTTCCGCAACCACACGATGGCCTTCATCGATGTGAAGCAGAACCTCGAGGAGCTCACCGAACTGGTGTCGGTGGCGCCCGACGACCGGTTCATCCTGCACCCCGGTGAGTTCGTGCTCGGCTCCACCTCCGAGCGTGTGGGCCTGCCCGACGACCTCGTGGGGCGGCTCGAGGGCAAATCGAGTCTCGGCCGCCTGGGCCTGCTCATCCACTCGACCGCAGGCTTCGTCGACGCCGGGTGGGACGGGCAGCTCACGCTCGAGCTGTCGAACGTGGCCAGCCTGCCCATCACGCTGTACCCCGGCATGAAGATCGGGCAGATCTCGTTCATGCAGATGACCACCGCGGCCGACGTGCCCTACGGCAGCGGACAGCTCGGCTCGAAGTACCAAGGTCAGCGCGGCCCACGACCGTCGCGCTACTGGGAGAACTTCGAGCGCTGACGGGCGTCGTCAGACCGTGGGGACGTTGGTGACCGCGTCGGCGTTCTCGAGCGCTTCGAGGAGGTGCATGGCGATGTCAGCCACGCGCACCTGGTCTTCCTCGAGGCCCTGGGCCTTCACGCCGTCGTCGATCATGATGTAGCAGAACGGGCATGCGGTGGCGATGCGGCTCGCGCCGGTGGCCACGAGCTGCTCGCTACGTTCGTCGTTGACCTTCTTGCCGATGGACTCTTCCATCCACATGCGTGCGCCGCCCGCGCCGCAGCACATGCCGTTCGTGCCATTCTTCGGCGCCTCGACGATCTCGATACCGGCCAGCGAACCGATGACCTTGCGCGGTGCCATGTACACGTCGTTGTGGCGACCGAGGTAACACGAGTCGTGGTACACCACGCGTTCTTCGAGCTTGGCGCCGGACATGTCGAGCTTGCCCTCGGAGATAAGCCATTCGAGGAACTGGCTGTGATGCACGACCTCGTAGTTGCCACCCAGCTGGGGGTACTCGTTCGCGAGCGTGTTAAAGCAGTGCGGGCACTGCGTGATGATCTTCTTGACGCCCATGCCACCGAGCGTCTCGATGTTCTGCATGGCGAGCATCTGGAAGATGTACTCGTTGCCCGACCGACGAGCGGAGTCACCGGTGCAGTTCTCGGCCGGGCCGAGGATGGCGAAGCTCACCTTGGCGCGCTGCAACAGCTTGGCCATCGCGCGGGTGACCTTCTTGTTCTTGTCGTCGAAGCTGCCCGCACAACCGACCCAGTAGAGGTACTCGGCCTCGAGCGGGTGCGTCCCGTCGATGATTTCGATGCCCTCGAGGTCGTTCGCCCAGTCGGCGCGCTCAGTCTGCGAGATTCCCCAGGGATTACCCGAGTTCTCCATGCCGCGGTACGCGCTGCCCAGCTGGGTGGGGAAGTTCGACTCCATGAGGGACAGGTAGCGGCGCATATCGAGGATCTTGTCGAGGATCTCGATGTTGACCGGGCAGATCTCGTCGCACGCGCGACACGTGGTGCACGACCAGATCTCCTCGGGGGTGACACGGTCGAACAGCCAGTTGGCCGCGATGGTGATCTCCGGGTCGGTTCCGATGGGCGGCGACACCTTGGGCGAACCCGTCGCCGCCATGACCTCGCCGACCTTGAGCACGATCTCGCGCGGGTCGAGCGGCTTGCCGGTGGCGTGCGCCGGGCACACGCTGGTGCAGCGGCCGCACATCGTGCACGAATCCGTGTCGAGGAGCTGCTTCCAGGTGAAATCCTCGATCGTGGACGCACCGAAGGTCTCGAGCGAGGTCTCCATGAGGTTCGGCATGGGCTTCATCGCGCCCTTGGGACGGGTCTTGTCCTTCAGGTACATGTTCAACGGTGCGGTGAACATGTGGCGCAGCATCGTGGTGGGCAGGATGATCAAGAACGCGCAGAACGTGAGCACGTGCGCGACCCACATGGCCTGGTGCCAGCCGGCAAGGTTCGACGAACCGTCGACGAGGCCCGACAGCGGATAGCCGATGATGGACCACTTCTCGAACGAAGGCCGGCCCTGCAACGCCAGGCGGAACATCTCGGCCGCGAAACCCGTGAGGGCGATGAGCAGGAACGTGCCCAGAATAATCGCGTGCTCGGGCTTGGACTTGATCCGAATGCGGTACGGCCGCATCCGACGCGGGCCGTACCGCCGCACGATCGCCCAGACCACGCCCACCACCAGCATCAAGCCCGCGATGTCACCGACCGCAGCGAAGCCTTTGTAGACACCCCCGTGGAGGAACTTGGCGCTCTCGGGCAGCTGATGATCGACCTC
>WLNW01000079.1 GCA_009699605.1 Actinomycetota bacterium
ATGGAGCATTGGCGCGAGTCGGCCGAGGACGATGAGGAGAAGGCGTTGTTCGCGCGCATCGACGCCGGCGAGCCGGTGACCCCGCAGGAGATCGCGGCCGATCGCCTCATGTGGGGCACGCCCGACCAGGTCATCGAGCAGATCCACCGCTATCAGCGCGAGACCGGCGCCGACCACATCCACATGGCGTTCGGCGCCGGGCTTCCGGGCGACACCGAGAAGTCGACCTTCGGTTCGTTCGACGACCTGAAGACCATGGTGGAACTGTTCGGCCGCGAGGTGATCGGCGCGTTCGCGTAGGCGGGAGCGGCGCTACTGCAGTCCGGCGTACGCGCCGCCGTCGACGGGCAGCGCGACGCCGGTCATGAACTTCGCGTGCTCCGAGCACAAGAACGCGGCGACGCGGCCGAAGTCGCCGGGGTCGCCCACGATGCGCGCCGGGATGCCGTCGGCCACGCCGTCGACCGTGCCGCCGTAGAGCTGGAGGAGTCGGTCGGTGGCGTGCAGCCCGGGTTGCACCGAGTTCACCGTGACGCCGTCCTTTGCGATTTCGAGCGCCAGGGTCTTGAGGAAGCCCGTGACCCCCGCGCGAGCGGTGTTCGACAAGATGAGGTGGGCGATCGGCTGGCGCACTGAAACCGAGGTGATGGCCACCACGCGACCCCAGCGCTGCGAGCGCATCGCCGGCACTGCGGCCTGGCACATGGCCACGACCGAGAGCAGGTTCAGGCTGAGCGCGAGGGGGTAGGCCTCGGCCGGGGTGGTGGCGAAGTTGCCGGCGGGCGGCCCGCCCGCGTTGGTCACGAGGATGTCGATCCCGCCGAGCTGGTCGACGGCCGTCTCGACGAGCGCAATCGCGCCCGGCGTATGGCTGACATCGCCGATGATCGCCCGACAGCCGGGCATCGTCGCTGCAGCGTGGGCCAGCCGGTCGGGGTCACGCCCGGAGATGGCCACCTGGCACCCCGCGGCGTGCAGTGCCTGCGCAGTGGCCAGACCGAGGCCGGCCGAGGACGCTGCAACGAGGGCGCGGCGTCCTCTGATGCCGAGATCGAGTCCACTCATGGCCCGACCTTACCGGTGCGCAGGTTGCCGACGAGATGCTCCTAGCCTGCGGGTTGTGTTCATGGTGAGCCGGCACCGGTTCGAGGCGCTCGTGGCCGACGCGCTCGACGAGATCCCCGAGGAGCTGGCGCGCTTTCTCGAGAACGTTGCCATTGTCGTGGCCGACGACAGCCCCGAAGGTTTGCTCGGGTTGTACGAGGGCACGCCGCTCACCGAGCGCTACGACTACGGCGGCCTGCAGATGCCCGACCGCATCACGATCTTCCGTCGGCCGCTGTGCGAGATGACCGTGTCGGAAGAGGATCTCGTCGAGGAGATCTACGTGACGATCGTGCACGAGGTCGCGCACCACTTCGGGATCGAGGACGACACGCTCGAAGAGCGCGGCTGGGCCTGAGGCGATGCCGCCGCACCGAGCTCGTCGTCGACCGCGCACCGCTGCGGTTCGCGAGACGCACGCGCTCCGCGTGCTCGACAACGCGACCGAGTGGAGCGACGCATGGGTCACCAGTGACGACACCATCGCGTCGTGCAGCGAGCTTTCGATCAGCGGGTGCGTCGTACGCGATGTCCGGTTCACGGGAGCGGACCTCGGGGCGCTGCACGTGGACAACACCATCTTCGAGCGCTGCGACTTCTCTGGTGTCGTCGCCGATTCGATCGACATCGTGCAGAGCGAGTTGCGCGACTGTCGGATGGACGCGTTCAGCGCGAACGGCGGGCGCTGGCACGACGTCGCGATCGAGCGCTGCACCATGCGCGATGTGTCGCTCCGCGGCACCACATGGCAGCACGCCGAGTTCGCCGAGGTGATGTTCGCCCGCGCCGACTTCACGAACGCCACTTTTGAACACGCGTGCTTCGAGCGTTGTGACCTGACCGAGGCCCAGTTCTGGCATGCGTCGCTCGGCGGCGCCTCGTTCCCTGGCAGTCGCCTCGACGCGGTACGCGGTGGTCTCGCGTTCCGCGGCGCGCGCATCGACCTGACTCAGGTCACCGATGTGGCACTGACGGTGTTCGAAGGGCTCGAGATCGTGGTCGTCGAGGAGTGAGCCCCGACTTCACCGCTCGGCCAATCGTTCCAGCGCGGCGTCGGTGAGTCGGTAGCCGGTCCACTCGTCCATCGCGACCGCGCCCAGGCTTCGATAGAACCCGATCGATGGCTCGTTCCAGTCGAGCACCGACCACTCGAGGCGGCCGCAGTTGCGCTCGACCGCCACACGCGCCAGTCGCGCCAGCAACGCCGTGCCGATGCCGTGGCCCCGCACCTCCGGTTCCACGAAGAGATCCTCGAGGTAGATTCCCGGTTTCGCCAGGAACGTCGAGTAGCTCGAGAAGTAGAGAGCGAACCCTGCGGGTTCGTTGTTCCAGAACGCGAGCAGTACCTCGGCGGCCGGTCGCTCGCCGAACAACGTGCGGTGCAGCGCCTCCTCGGTGGCGACGCACGCGTCGAGAAGGTTCTCATACGCCGCGAGCCCGCGGATGAACCGCAGGATCAGCGCGGCGTCGCCCTCGGTGGCTGGCTCGATGCGCAACATGCGCTCAGGCTCCCACGCCTGATCGTCACGCGCGCAGGTGGTGGCTGGTATCCCCGGGGCGGTGGTCGCACATGAGGCGGTGATCGAAGCGCCACTCGCCGTTCTCGCGCAGGAACGTGTCCTCGTAGCGGTTCTGATACACGGGTTGCAACGGGAAGTCGTCGGTGTGTTGGAACACGGTCACGTACGAATGGCACGACCCCGTGCCCGAGGCTTCGTCGATGTCGATCATGAGGTTCGTAGTCACGTGACGAGTGCGTGGCGTGCCGTCGGGATAGAGGATCACGACGCCGTACATGTCGCGCACGGCCTCGCGGCCGCGCAGGAGGTTGCCGTCGCCGGTGTCGACCGACCCGTGCGCGAAGAGCTCACCGACCCCCTCGAGATCGCCGCGGTCGATGAGGTCGGCGTAGCGGTAGACGAGCTTGGTGACGGCGGCGTAACCCGACACCGGGGACGAGGTTGCGGACAAGGGGTGCTCCTTCGTGGTCATGACTTCGGTTGCATGAGGTCCCAGCGGTTGCCGCTGATGTCGTCGAACACCACGACGCTGCCGTGGTTCTCGTGGCGGGGTTCTTCGCAGAAGGTCGCGCCAGCGGCCTTCATGCGCGCTTCGTCACGCGTGAACCCGAGTGCGTCGACGAAATGGGCGATGGCCGTGTCGTAATCCTGGACCAGCAAGGTGATCTGACCGGGGTGCGACATGGGTTGCACCGTAGCGAGCAACGCGCGGTCGGACAGGTTTGTGGTTACCTGGCGAGCATTCGCCATAGGGGAAGGTCGTGAGCATGCGCGTGTCCGACGAGCAGGCAATCAGGAATCTGTTGTTCCGTTACATGGACGCAACCGATGCCGGTGATTTCGAGACGCGGGCCGAGCTGTTCGCCCACGCGACGGTGTGGTTCCCGGAGCCCATCGGCGCGCGCTGCGGCGCCGAGGTCGCTGAGCTGTTCCAATCTCGTCAACGCCTCTACGACGGCATCCCACGCACCACGCACCTGAGCACGAACGTGATCATCGAGATCGACGACGACGCACAGGGCGCGAAGGTGCAGTCGCGCTACCTCGTGTTGCAGGAGACGCCCGATTTCCCATTGCAGCCGATCATCGTGGGTCGGTACCACGATCGGTTCGCTCGCGTCGACGGTGCGTGGCGGTTCGCTGAGCGCCGCTTCCTCATCGATCTCATCGGTGAGATGTCGGCGCATCAAGAAGCAGGCATCGTCGCGGCCACGGCTCTGCGCGCGACTACGTGAACATGGGTGATCGGCCGCAGAACCCTTCGTTGAACGTCGACGTCGACGTGCTCGTGGTGGGTAGCGGCGCGGCCGGTCTCGCCGCGGCCCACGAAGCGGCGGCGGCCGGAGCACGCGTGCTCGTCGCAGAATGCGAAGGACGTACCGGCGGGTCGAGTCGGTTGTCGGGGTGCTGGATCCAAGCGGCGGGAACCAGCGTGCAACGCGCCGCAGGTTGGGACGACACGCCGGACGCGATGCTGCAGGACTACCTCGCGATCAACCGGTGGCGGGTCGAACCGGGGCTCGCCCGCACCTACTGCGAATACGCTCCCGAAGTGGTCGAATGGCTCGTGGCCCTCGGCCTGCCGTTCGGGCCGATCGTCCGCGCCGGCGCTGAGCGGGTACCCCGCGGCCATCGGGCCATCGGCGAAGGGGAGGCGCTCATCGATCTCCTCGAGCGCGCGTGCCGAGCGCAAGGCGTGGAGTTCGCGTTCGGCAACCGGGTCGAGGACCTGCTCGTCGACGCGGGTGCGGTGGTCGGGGTTCGCGCACGGGGCGAGGAGCTGCGCGCCGGCGCCGTGGTGCTGGCCACCGGTGGATTCGCGCGCAACCGGGCGCTGCTCGACGAGTACGTCGACGCTCCGTGGATCGGTCCATCCGACGCGGACACGAACACCCTCGCCGGGCCCGGTTCCCGCGGTGACGCGATGGTTATGGGCGAGCGTGTCCGCGCCGCTGTGGCCGGTCGCGGCCGCGCCCTGTGGGTCCCGCAGGCGCTTACGCCACCCGCGGTGATGCTGGTGCGCCCCGACGGCCGGCGGTTCGTCGACGAGTCGGCCGATTTCACCACGGCCGCGCTCGTGGCCGCCGACTGGGGTGGCATCCAGTACGCGATCTTCGACGAGACCGTTCGGCGCTCACCCCGGTTCGCCGCCATCGAGAAGACCTCCGCCGGGTTCTTGTTCCGCGACGACGACCCAGACCTCGACGTGGGCCCGCTCGACGCATGGGTGGCCGCGGGTGATCTCGTCCGAGCGCCCTCGCTCGCCGAGGTCGCGCGCGGGTTGGCGATCGACCCGGCCCACCTCGAGGCCTCGGTGGCGCGCTACAACGAGGCCTGCGCGGCGGGCCACGACGATCGTTTCGAGAAGCCGTCGTCGTCGCTGCTGCCGATCAGCTCGCCGCCGTTCTATGGGGTGCGCGTGCGCCCGACGGTGCTCATTGCGACGTTCTGCGGGCTGCGGATCGATTCGCACGCACAAGTGCTCGATGCAGACGAGCAACCGATCGCCGGCCTGTACGCCGCGGGTGAGGCCGCCGGCGGTGTGGTGGGCGACGTCTACGCCGGTCACGGGAACTCGATCACCAGCGGGTTGGTGTTCGGCCGCATCGCGGGTTCTGGCGCGGCATCGCGAGTCAGTCGAGGAGCGCCAGCTCGAGCTCAATGAGGCCAAGTTCGTCGAGTGGCGGCTGCCGGTACACCGTTGCGCATCGAAGGACGGTGCAGTGACTACGGTTCGTGGTCGAGATGCTGCATCGAGGAGACGCCGGGACGAACGACGGATCGCGTCGCGCCGACCAGGAGCCCGCGAGCGTCGAAGGTCCGAGGAGGAGCGCTCGGCGGGTGCTGCTCGGTCGACCGCCAACGTCGGGCGCGGCGCTCGTGCACGCGATGCATGCCTTTGCCGAGGCGTGCTTCACGGTGTCACTCGCCGGTTCGTTGTTCCTCAGCATCAGCTTCGACGCGGCCCGCCCGCGCATCCTCATCTACCTGGCCTGCACGCTGGCGCCGTTCGTGCTGGTGGCACCGTTACTCGGGCCGCTGGTCGATCGCATCCGGGGCGGTCACCGGGCGATGATCGTGGTGACCATGGTGGGTCGCAGCGTCGTCTCGCTGGTGATGGCGTGGCAGCTGCGCGACCTGTTGATCTTCCCGCTCGCGTTCTCGATCCTGGTGCTGGGCAAGACCTACTCGGTCACGCGCAACGCACTCATTCCGCGCCTCGTCCCCGGTGACGAACTCGTCGAGGTCAACTCGCGGCTCGCGGTGCTCGGCACGCTGTCGGGTGGGCTCGGTGGTGCGTGCGCGGCCGGTCTGCTCACGGTCACCTCGGCGCGTGTGGTGCCGTTGCTCGCGGCGGCCGTGTACGCGCTCGGTGCTCTCGCCGCGCTGCGCCTGCCCGCCGCCACCGGCCGTGTGGTTGAACCCGATACCGAGATCGTGTGGAGCGAACTGCACGCCCGCACCATCCTCGCGGCGCAGTCGAGCATGTTCGCGATGAAAGGCGTGGCCGGGTTCTTGTTGTTCTTCCTCGGAGCCAACCTCAAGCGGTCCGGCGCGCCGACGTGGTTCTTCGGCCTGGTGTTCGTCGCGAACGGCGTCGGAAGCTTCGTCGGCAACATGGTGGCGCCCGCGTTGCGGGAGCGTTTTACCGAGGCACAGATGCTCTCTGGCGCGGTCGCGTTCGGCGCGGGTATCTCCGGGGTCGCGGCCATCGCGGCGAACCGCACGGGCACGGCGATCGCCGCGTTCGGTATCGGGCTGTGCGCCGCGGTGGCGCACCAGGCGTTCAACGCCGCCGTGCAGCAGCACGCACCGGACGTCGACCGCGGGCGCACGCTCGCCGCGTTCGACACCCGCTTCCAGATGGCGTGGGTGGTGGGTGCGCTCACCGCGGTCGCGGCACGGCCGTCGTTGCAGGTGGGCTTCGCACTGCTCACTGCCGTGCTGCTCGCCGACGCGATCGACCTGTTGCTGCGACGTTCGCACGACCCGATCGAGATGCAGCCGAACCACGAGACGCTCGCCCAGCTGGCGCTCAGCGCACGTGGTCTCGCAACGCTCGGTCAGTATCGGGCCGCGATGATGGTGGTGACCGCCGCCGCAGAGCTCGTCGAGTGGCCGGCCGACTCGGCCGTCGGAACCGCGGGCACAGCCGGAACGAACGACCGCCGCGCCGGTCTCGACGCCGCACGGGCATGCGCCCTGGCCGACGGACCGGTGGCCCGCGAGGACTTCCTACGCAGCGCACGGGCGCTTGGCTGGAAGTTTGACGACGAGTAGCGGGCCCTCAGCAGTCGCGCGTGCTCGCGACCGTCCACACCGGCTTGTGCTCCTCGAGCTCGAGGCACGTGGTCTGCTTGTCGTCGAGGGTGAGGTAGCGGGTGGTCTTGATCGACAGCCCGCGTTCGGTGGTCGCGGCGGGGTTCATCTGCAGCAGCACGCCCTCGCGCCGTACGGGCTGGCCGGGGGTCTTCGTGTCGACCGCTTCGTCGCGGTCGTCGATGAAGCGCACCACGGTGTCCTCGCCGAAGGCCTTGACGATGGCCGCCTGGTCCTGGAGCGAGAGCTTCGTGCCGGGTAACGCCTCGACGTAGACCGACTTGGGCATCACCGTCGACGAGTTGGGGGCCAGGGCGCGGATCACGGCGATGTACACCCCGGGGATGTCGTGATCGTCGGCGTCGTCGGAACCGCCACCGCCGCATGCCGCGGCAAGTGCAACGAGTGCAACGAGCACCGGCACGAGCCTGCGGATGTCGGCGCGATCGCGCATTGCTGGTCCCGAAGGGTCCGGATGCTCCCGACTCATCGTCGTAACCTAGGCCACACAAGGTGGTAGGTGGTTGCTCCGCGACGTGCCCTCTGCTCCCGTAGTCGCTGAACTCGCGGAACAGGCGCACCATGGGGTTGTCCTTGGTTCCGAAGTGGCGGTGGATCAGTCCGTGGTTCGCGCCTGCATCAGCTCACGTTCGCGGCCACGGGTCCCACGTAGACCCAACGTCGGTCGACGCGGATGAACACGCTGCGCTCGTGCAGCACGCCGCGTCGATCGCCCTGGAGGTGATGCGCGTCGAACTCGACCGCGCCCTCGGTGTCGAGGAGGTTCCCGCCGCTGGTGTCGAGGATGTCGAGGCGGATCCAGCGGAGAGCGAGGTCGAACGGGATGCGGGGCGGGCGGGTGTCGGGGTGCCATGAGCGCAACAGGTAGGCCGCGTCCCGCACGGTGAACGCGCTGTAGCGCGACCGCATGAGCTGCTCGGCGGTCGCGGCCTCGATCTCGCCCCGGTGCAACCGCCCACAGCACGCGTCGTAGGCCGCACGGCCGCATGGGCAACGCGTCGGGTTCGAAGCGATCGGGGTGGCGTCAGAGTTCGAGGCGGTCACCTGAGGAGTCTGCCGCGGTACGGATCAGGAACTCGGCGCAGCATTGCCGTCGATCGTCTGCGCGCCCGCCTCGGCTACGACCGAACCGAGAAGGTCGAGGCGCGCTTGGATCATCGGCTGCGAGTCGGGATGTGGGAACACCCACAGGCGGTTCGCCTTCACGGCGTCGAGCACGCGTGCGGCGAGCACACCGACGGGCTGACCGTGATCGACGACATCGCGCACGGCGGCGACCAGCTGATCGACGCCGTGCGCGCGAGCGACCACGGGCGCGTCGGCGGGGCGATTGCGCTCGGCGTCGATCACGTAGGTGGATGCCGTGTTGCTCGGGCAAAGGATCGACACGCCGATGGGCGAGCCGCCCAGACGAAGCTCGGAGTCGAGCGCGAGCGACAACCCGACCACGGCGGACTTGGTGGCCCCGTAGGTGGCCATGAACGGCGTCTCGGCGAGCACGCCGCCGACCGACGACACGTTCACGAAGTGTGCGGGCGTGCCCTGCGCCTCGAAGATCGGCAGGAACACGTGCACCCCGTGGATGACACCCCACAGGTTGACGCCCACGACCCAGCGCCAGTCTTCGATGGTGAGCCGACTCACCGAGTTCCATGCGATGACGCCGGCGTTGTTCACGACGAGGTCGACGTGGCCGAAACGTTCACCCGCAGCTACCGCGAGCGCTTCGACCTCGGCGAGAACCGAGACGTCGGTGTGCACGGTGAGCACCTCGGCGCCGCTCGCGATGAGCGTGGCCGCAGCCTGAGCGAGCGCCGCGTCGTCGATGTCGGCCAGCACCACGCGGCCACCTTGTGCCGCGAATGCGCGCGCGATCGCCAAGCCGATGCCTGAGCCGCCGCCGGTGATCACCGCGACCTTGTCGCGTAGATCTTCCATTACGAACCTCCTCCGTCGAGCACGATCATCTGACCGGTGAGATAGGACGACGCGTCGGTCGCCAGGTACCGCGTGGAACCGACGATCTCGTCGGCATCGGCCGCTTCATCGGGGATCGACCGGCTGTAGCTGTCGGTGCGGAACGTGGGGTTCACGGGGCACCTCCGGGTCGCCCGTCGATGAGCGCCGCCGCGCTGAGCAACAACCGGTCGGCCTGCGGACCGAAGTGCTCGTGCACGGCCTTGTTCGATTCGCCGCGCTGCCACTTGGCGAAGCTGCCCTCGAGCACGATGGCCCCCTTCCAGCGCGAGAACACGTGGTACCAGTCAATGCTCGAGACGTCGCGGCCGGATCGTTCGGCGTACCGAGCCACCATCGCCTCGGCTGATGGCAGCTGGTCGAGCGCGAAGGTGTGCGGACCTGAGGTGCCGAGCGGCATCGTGCCCCCTACCGGATGGAAGATGAGCGCCCAGGCAAGGTCGATCAGCGGATCGCCGATCGTGCCCATCTCCCAGTCGACCACGGCCAGCAGGCGCGGCGGAGCGTCAGTCGCGTAAAGCACGTTGTCGAGTTTGTAGTCCCCGTGGAACAACGTGGGCGCCTGCCCCGCGGGGCGGTGCGCGTCGAGCCAGCGACCGATGCCGTGGGCAGCCGGCAGGTCACGGCCGCCGTACGACGCGAGTTGCGCGAGCCAGCGTTCGACCTGGCGTTCGAGGAATCCTTCGGCGCGGCCGAGATCGGTGAGCCCGACGGCGCGCCAGTCGACCGCGTGCACCTCGACGAGCGCGTCGATCAGTTCCTCGACCGCTCGGTGCTGGGTCTCGGGCGCATCGGCCCACGCCGCAGGGATGCCGTTGCGCACCGGCACGCCGTCGATGCGCTCCATCACGTAGAACGGCGTCGCGAAGATGCGGGTGTCGTCGCACGCGACGATGGGTCGCGGCACGCGAACAGCGGCACCTTCGAGCGCCGCAAGGATGCGGTACTCGCGCAACACATCGTGAGCCCGCGAGGTATTGGCGTGCGCGGGGGCGCGGCGCAGCACCCAGTGGTCGTCGCCGCGGTCGAGCGAGAACACCTCACAGGAGCCGCCGCCGGTCATGGCCTCGACCGCTATGGGCTGGTGGTCGCCGAGTTGCTCGTCGAGGAACGCGGCGAGCGCGTTGGTGTCCATCAGGCGTTCGCGTCGGCCGGTGCGAGGCCGGCGGCGGTGCGCAGCTCGTTCCACTTCTCGAACGCGGCGGGCCGCCGGCTCGGGATGTGCTCGCTCGGCCAACCGGTGACCGGCGTGTACTTCTTGAGCAACGTGCGCGCCACGACCGACTTGTGCACCTCGTCGGGGCCGTCGCCGATGGTGCCGAAGCGAGTGCCGCGGTACCAACCCTCCACGGGCAGGTCGCCCGAGTAGCCGAGCGCACCGCACACTTGGATGGTGCGGTCGAGCACGGTGAGCACGACGCGCGACACGTGCGCCTTGACCATGGAAATGTCGGCGCGCACGGCCGACGCGCCGAGCTGATCCATCTTCCACGCGGTGTGGAACGTGAGGAGGCGGGCCGCTTCGATCTCGGTATGCGACAGCGCGATGAAGTCCTGGATCATCTGGTGCTGGCCGAGCAGCTTGCCGTGCGACTCGCGTGATACGGCCCGTTCACACATGATGTCGAGCGCACGCGACGCCTGGCCGATCCAGCGCATCGCGTGATGGATGCGGCCGCCGCCGAGGCGCTTCTGGGCGAGCACGAACCCGTCGCCCGGCCGGCCGATGAGATGGTCGGCCGGCAGGCGGCAGTTGCTGAACACGATCTCGGCGTGGTTGCCCGCCGCGCCGAACTCCACGTCGGGGTGCGCCATCGTGGGGATGTCGCGTCGGATGTCCATGCCCGGTGTCCCCGCGGGCACGATGAAGATCGACGCGTGGCGATGCGGACGGTTTTCGGGGTCGGTCTCGGCGAAGACGAGGATGATGTCTGCCACCGAGCCGTTCGACACGAACCACTTGTGTCCATCGAGCACCCACTCGTCGCCGTCGAGGGTGGCGGTGGTCGCGATGCGCGTGGGGTCGGCACCCGCGAGGAAGGGTTCGGTCAGCGCGAAGGCACTCGAGATCTCGCCCCGCATGTTCGGCCAGAGCCAGCGGTCCTTCTGGGCATCGTTCGCCCCGTGGGCGAGCAGCTCCATGTTGCCGCTGTCGGGTGCTTGCACGCCGAAGATGGTCATCGAAAACATCGACCGACCGATCTGTTCCGACATCAATGCCAGCTTCATCTGCCCGAAGCCTGGCCCACCGAGGTTCTCGTCGAGGAACGCGCCCCACAGACCCTGCGCCTTGACCTGGTCCTGCAGGTGGCGCTTGACCGTGCGCCACTCGCCCTTCGGCAGCTCCTTCATCACTGGCTCGAGGGGGATGAGCTGTTCGTCGATGAAGGTGCGCATCCAGTCGAGCTTCTGCTGGAACTCCGGTTCGGTGTGGAAGTCCCATGCCATGGCGGCGTCTCCTTGTCGACTGGCGGACGAGTCCTCGGCGAGCAGTGAATGACACTATAATCACACTGTGATTTCTCTTGCCGCCGCCGACCTCGAGGCCGACGATGTCGTTCGGGCCGCGATCGAACTGCTCAACGAAGAGGGCTTCGACGCGGTGAGCATGAGGCGGGTGGCCGCCCGCCTCGGGGTGTCGCCGGTGCCGCTCTACAGCCGGGTCGGCAACAAGGACGATCTGCTCGACGCCGTTGCCGACCGGCTCCTCGCTGATCTCGTGCCGGCTGAGCTGGGCCACGCCCACTGGGCCGACTGTGTCGGGCAGTGGGCCCGCGCGCTCCACGAACGGTTGCGTTCTGTGCCCGATAGTCGGCTCGTGTTGCGCACCCGCCGCTGGGCGTTCGTCGACGCCAGCCGTCCGTTGATCGATGCGCTCCGTGCGGGCGGGTTCACCGAGCCTGAAGCCGTGCGCGCGTGCCGGCTCGTTATGTGGTCGGTGATCGGGTTCGTCACCGTCGAGTCGGCCTCGCTCGCCGAACGCCGGGGTGGCCACCGGTCGCCGTCGGTGCCGGGCGGCGATCCCGCGGGCGTCGACCAGGCCGATGCCGATGCGCTTTTCGAGCAACAGCTCCGCTACTTGATCGCCGGCCTCACCGCCGACCACCCGACCGACCTTTCGAAATTTGGTATCTGACCCACCGCAGCGGTGCGCCAGATACCAAAGAACAGAGGGAACTGGTCGGTCAGGGGATGGTGATAGCGATCTTGCCGAGGTGTTCGTTGGCGTGCTGAACGCGGCGGGCTTCCGCGAGGTCGGTCCAGGCAAAGGTGTGGCTGATCTGAGGGCGGAGGCCGGTCGCGGCGACGGCTCGTGCCAGCTCGCGGTGCGCCTCGACGCTGCCCACCGCCACGCCGTACAGGCGCACCTGGCGGGTCATGGCGTCGCTCACCGGGAAGTCGGCGTTTCCGTGGCCGCTCAGCACGCCGATGATGGCCACCGAACCGTCGCATCGGGTGGCCTTCACGGAACGGCCAAGCGTCTCCTGGCCGCCCAGGTCGAGCACGAGGTCCGCGCCCTCGCCTCCGGTTATCGCGCGCACTGCGCGCTCCCAGTCGGGCGTGGTGCGATAGTTGATGACGTGATCGGCTCCGAGTGATCGACCGAACGCGAGCTTGTCGTCGGACGACGAAGTGAGGATCACCGTCGCGCCTTGGGCCTTGGCCAACTGCAACGCGAACAGCGACACACCACCGGTGCCCTGGGTGACCACGACATCGCCGGCCTTCAGATTGGCGCCTCGCAACGCGGACCATGCGGTCGTACCGGCGCACACGAGCGTCGCGGCCTCGCGGTCGTCGAGGTGGGGTGGCGTGGCGATGAGTGCGGCCGCCGGGAACCGCATGTACTGCTGTAGCCAACCGTCGGTGGTGTCACCGGGGATCCACCCACGTCGTGTCCGCGTGAGGCGCCCCTCGGGCCACAACGGTTGGAACGCGCCGAACACGCGGTCACCGACGGCTGGGTTCGTGACGCCGTCGCCGATGGCCACCACTTCGCCGGCGCCGTCGGTCATCGGCACGCGCGGCCACGGCCCATGGATCAGCCCGAGCAAGTTCACGAGGTCGTGGTAGTTGAGGCTCGAGGCACGGACGCGCACGACCACCTCGCCCGGGCCCGGCTCGGGGATCGGGCGATCTTCGGCCACGGGATCTGCTCCTGCGGCGGACATGACCATGGCCGTGTTGTGCATCGTTTCGCCCACGACGTCACTGTAGATCGAGCCCGCCGTTCACCGAGCTGTCACACGGCGGCAGCAGGTGGTGTGATCACGGCCGCGAGCATGACGCCAGGTCCGGCGTCGACCGGTCTCGAAAGCGTCGCCTGGTGTTCGTTCGCGTTCGAGCGAAGTCGTGTGACAAGTACCCCGCCCGCGACGAGCGGGAGCCACAACTGGAACAGTCGGTAGAACAGAACGGCCGCCGCGGCTTGCGCCGGTGCCAAACCGGACTCGACGAGGGCGTGTCCGATTGTGAGATCCGTTGCGCCGAGGCCGGCCGGGATGAAGGACGCCGCGCCGATGATCGTGGCTGCGACATAGATGGTGAAGCCGGCGGTCCAGCTGATGGATCCGTTGACGGCTCGAACCGCGACGATGACCATCAACCCGCCGACCAGCTTTCCGACCACCGACCACGCGAGCCCGGCGCGGAGATCTCGGTTCTGCCAGCGCACCGCGGCGAAGTGCTCGACGATCTGTCGCGCGGGACAGGAGCCGGGTGTGATCTCCGACGCCCGCCGAAGCCGCGACCGGGCGGCTGCGGCCCAGCGCACGAGGGTGGTCTCGTGCCGTCGTGAGGCGCTCACCACGGCGACCTTGACGATGGTGGAAATTGCGTGCACCGCCAACGCCGCCAGCACGAGCGGGATCGGTATCCCGTACGAGGCGAGTAACGGGAGCGAGAGCACCACGGCGAGCTCGAGGCCGAGCCGGCCCGTGATGCTTGCGATGAAGTACCCGGCGGCACCAGCGGACGCTGGAGCCATTTGACGCGCGGCCTGGGACGCGAACAACGGTGCTCCGGCCATGCCGCAACTCGGTATCACCGCACACAGGAACATGCTGGCCGATGACAGACGTGTCGCCGCCGGGAACGACATCGACACACCAGTCATGCGCAAGGAGTGTCGGGCCACGCCGCCGGTGGACGTGGCCAGCGCAGCGCTGAGCGCC
>WLNW01000008.1 GCA_009699605.1 Actinomycetota bacterium
AACAACAACGGTCTCGCGTCGCTCTCGTTCGTCGTACCCAATGTTCCGATCGGCGACTATGTGATCAAAGTCTCCGGCACCGGCCAGGACGGCGTCGCGATGGTCATGTCGGTGACACTCGCCGTGGTGGCCCCGACCCCAACCGACCGAACCATCGTGCCTCCGGTCTCCGTCGCGCCGGCAAGCCGCGGCGGCATCTTGGCTTTCACGGGCACCGACGTGGGATCGCTCATTCGCACCGCGCTCGTGATCGTGGCGGTGGGCGTCGCCCTGCTCCTGTCCACTCGGTCTGGATGGCGACTGCTCCGCGTCGCACGCTGATCACCGCGTCGCATCCCAATTGGCTCCATAGTGGGCCAGCGCGAAGCTAGGGGCTTCGCGTCGAACGGGGAGCAGTGCCATGGGGATGCCCACGAACATCGGGATCATCGACACGATGATGGGGACGCGCGCCGGCGCCACCGCCAAGGAGCAGAACTACGCGTTCCTGCGCCAGGGCCAGCTCAAAGACGCCGACTCGAAGAACATGAACTTCCCGGCGCAGTACATGTTCAAGGATGTCCCGTTCTCCGACCAGTCCCGCGCCGCGAGCGGCCCGGTCGACGAGCCCGCACAGGGTGCTGATCTACTCCTGCCGCAGATGGACAAGTGGGGCGTCGAACGCGCGATGGTCGGCGTGTCCCCCGCCAACGTCATCGCCCAGAAGACCCTGGCCGATCACCCCGATCGCTTCTTCGGCGCCTACGAGTTCGACCCCAACAAGGGCATGGAAGAGATCCGGGCGCTCGTGCACATGTATGAGGTGTACGGAATCAAAGCCGCCACCGCGTTCCCCGCTGGCTACCTGCCCCAGGTGCCCATCAACGACAAAAAGATGTACCCCTTCTACGCGAAGTGCGTGGAACTCGACATCCCCGTGTTCGTGTGCTCGGGCATCCCCGGCCCGCGCGTGCCGTTCGCGCCGCAGCACGTCGAGCGCATCGACGAGGTCTGCTACGACTTCCCCGAACTCCGCTTCGTCACCCGGCACGGCTGCGAGCCGTGGACCGCGCTCGCAGTGAAGCTCATGCTGAAGTGGCCGAACCTCTACTACTCGACGTCCGCGTTCGCGCCGAAGCACTACCCCGCTGACATCATCAACTACGCGAACACTCGCGGCGCCGACAAGATCATTTACGCCGGCTACTTCCCGATGGGCCTGTCGCTCGACCGCATCATGGACGACATGCCCAACGTCGGGTTCAAGGACGAGGTGTGGCCCAAGTTCCTGCGCGAGAACGCCGTGCGGGTGCTCAAGCTGTGACGTGAGCGCGAAGCAACGGTGCCGGTAGCATCGCGCTCACGCACGTTTCTCGAGACCTGGGGGCACCATGACGATCACGAGCGCCGAAGGCACCGAAGCCATTCACAAGGCTGCCAACGATCTGCCCTGGGCGGAGATGGGCGGCGGCAACAAGCTGCGCCTGCTCCAGGTGAACGAGCGCGAAGGCCTCTGGATCATCGAGAACATCTTCATGGCCGGATTCGCCGTGCAGCAGCACCGCCACACTGGGCCCGTGTGGGGCTACACCGTGTCGGGCGCGTGGAAGTACAAGGAGTACGACTACGTCAACCGTGCCGGGTCGTTCCTCTATGAACCCGCGGGTTCCATCCACACGCTCACGTGTATCGAGGACAACACGCAGGTCTGGTTCCACATGTACGGCTGCAACCTCAACCTCGACGACAGCGGCAACATCACCTCGGTCAGCGACGGCGCCGGCACCCTCCAGGCGTACCTCGCCATGTGCGAGGCCCAAGGCCTCGGCGTCCCCAACGTCATCATCAACTGACCACGCAGCTCAGAAAATGCGTCCCACCGGGGGCTCGTCGTAACAGATGAACTCGACGAGGTTTCCGTCGGGATCGCGCAGGTAGACGCTGACGCCGTTCGCCGTGCCCGCGGCGCGGCCGCCGACGCGATCGACAGGGCCTTTGATGGGCTCGATGCCCGCGCCGTCGAGCATCGTGGTCAACGCCGCGAACGTGCCCGACCACACGAAGCACAGATCGCCACAGCCCGGCACGGCCGATGGCCCGCGCAGGTTGGCCACGAACCCTTCGGGGTGCACGTTGATCTTGTTGTCGCCACAGGCGATCGAAAAGATCGGCGAACGCCCTTCGCGCCAATCGGTCTCGTCGGGGCTAGTGAACCCGACCGCCTTGTAGAACGCGAGAAACCGCTCGCCGTTCGCAGTGGGCAGCGCGATGTGGTCGATGCCCGAGACGCTCACGAGAACGCCGGGCCGAACCCGTAGAGCTCGCGGCAGTTGTCGGCCGTGATCTTGCGGCAGTCGGCCAGGGGAAGCGACGCGAACGACTCGGCGATCGAGGCTCGCGACTCGGGGAACGTGCTGTCGGCGTGCGGGAAGTCGCTGGCCCACATCACGTTGTCGGCACCGAGCAGATCGATAAAGGTCGCACCGTCCGCCTCTTCCTCGAAGGTGACGTGCACCTGTCGGCGGAAGATCTCGCTGGGCATGGCCTGCAGTTGATAGTCGCGGGCCACGCCCGGGCGCTTCAACGTCGACGCATCCATGCGGTTCAAGAAGTACGGCAGCCACCCGAGGCCTGCTTCGGCCATGACGAGTCGCATGCCCGGGTGGCGCTCGAGCGCCCCCGAGAAGATCATCGTGGCGAGCGGCTCGCATAGCTGCATGGCCACCACCGTCGAGAACGCGAGATGAGCCCAGCTGTCGGGCCGGATCGGAATGGTGCTCACGCCACCGCCGATGTGAAAGCTGATCGGCAAACGGGTCTCGGCCGCCGTGGCCCACAAGCGGTCCCACTTCGGGTCGCCGCAGTCGATCTCGAAGCAGTAGAGCAACGCGCCGCGATGCCCGGCGGCCGCGGCGCGTTCCAATTCGGCGGCGGCGGCTTCGGGCGAATGGTTCGGCAGCACGGGCAGCGCGGCGAGCCGGCGTGGCTCATACGCGTTGAAATCGGACGCGAAGTCGTTCCAGGCGCGCCAACACCGCTCTTTCAACGCAGCATCGGCAATGGGCAGACCGAGCACCGCAGGACCGTAGATGACCGACGCGAACAGGCCGTCGCGATTCATATCGACGAGCCGCTTGTCGGGCTGCGACGGACGCAGGCCATCGTGGAGCAGCCCGGCGCGACCGAGCGCACCGTGAGCGCCGCTCGTGGGCAGGCCGCTGATACCGACGACGTTGCCGTCGACCACCCAACGGGCCTGCCCGTCGGTGGTCACCACCCGCGGTGCGCGCTCGTGGTCGGCGACCGGCAACCGCGAGGTCCACAAGTCGATCGGCAGCGACCACATGTCGAGGTGGTCGTCGCACGAGTACAACGGCCAGTCGACGAACGACTCGGTGGTGGTAGTGGTGGTGGTGGTCATCGTTCGTCTCTCAGTGCGAAGCGTTCGCTGTAGAAGGCAAGTGCAGCGCGGCGTTCGGCGAGGTCGAACCCGAGATCCTCGAGCCGGTACTCGACGTTGCCCCACTTGCCCCGTGGGTGATCGTCCATGAACGCCTCCATCGCAGCACGCGTGTCGGCGGTAAAGGGTTGGCCCGCGAGGGCATAGATGCGTTCGACCATCGCGATGTCGTCGGCCATGAACTCGTCGAAGGTGACGTCGATGGTCTGTGCGGCGGGCAACAACGCGTGGTCGTCGACCGCAGCACGAAGGAAGTCCTCGACGATAGCCGACCAGTACCGCGCGATGGCTGGTGGATCGACGACCTCCTGCGAGGTGCGCGCCGTGTAGCTGATCATGGTCGCCAATGACACCGACACCGACACCGGATCGCGATGGGTCACCACGAACGTCGCGTCGGGAAATGCCGTGACCAGCGGGCCGAACAGCTCAAGGTGCTGGGGCGATTTCAATACCCAGCGCGACGGTCCATGCTGGTGCTGCAGGACGCGCAACACCTTCTTGGTCCACTCGTAGTACGGGGTCTGGTCGTGCGCCTTATACCAGGCCCGCCACGTGGGCATGGGGGCCATGGTGTCGAACAGCATCGTGGAACCGGCGATCGCGAGGAGCTGGATCTCCTCGTGCACATGATCGGGGTACATGTCGTGCATGCGTCGCATGTGCGGCACGACGTGGTCCTGCATCGCCAGCATGGTGTCGCAACGGGTCCACCGCGGATCGACGTCGAACGACTCGCCCTGCTCGGCAAGCGGCGGCACCGGCTCGAGGCTCTCCCAGTAGGGCAACGACCGCAGGTTCTTGTCGGCCGACATGAGGTTGTGCAAGTGGGTCGTGCCGGTGCGCGGCAGGCCGCAGATGATGATCGGCCGCTCGATCACGATGTCGTTCGCTTCGGGGTGCCGCTTCAGGTAGTCGACGATGAGCAAGCGGTTCCGCAACAACTGCAGAAAGTTGTTGTAGGCACCGAGCCGGCCGAGCGGGCCAAGACCCGCTTCGGAGTCGAGCGCTCGCAGGCACACCTCGTACGGTTCGTGGTGCAGTTGGTCGCCGAAGTCATCGAGACCCGTCTCGGCAACCGCTTGCGCCTCGAGCACCGCGAGATCGAATGGCAGCGACGTCGCAAGGTCGCGCACGCTCTCGCGCATCGCGACGATGTCGTCGGGCAATTGCGGCGTGGCCAGATCGTCGATATGGACCGTGTCCGGTCGGCCGTTCATGGAGCACCCCTTCCGAGAAGCCATGTGGGCACCTCCGATCGTCGCCGACCCCGCCTCGGTCCGACAGGTTGACACATCCGATGACAGACTGTTGGCGCTCACGGATGAGGGGGTTCCTCCATGGAATATCGGTCGCTCGGAAATTCAGGGTTGCGGGTGTCGGTGGCCGGTCTCGGCTGCAACAACTTCGGCATGCGTATCGACTACGACCGCACCGTTGCCGTGCTCGACGCCGCGATCGAGGCGGGCGTCAACTTCTTCGACACCGCACGCATGTACGGCGGCGGCAAGTCCGAGGAGTTCATGGGCGACGCGCTGAAGGGCAAGCGGGATCAGGTCATCCTCGCCACCAAGTTCGGCGGGCCGACCAAGCCGAACGATTCCACCGGTTCGCGCCAGCACCTGATGCGCTCCGTCGAGGTCAGCCTGCGGGCGCTGCAGACCGACTACATCGATCTTTTCCAGCTGCACTACCCCGATCCACAGACCCCCATCGACGAGACGCTCGCCGCGATGGACACGCTCGTGAAGCAGGGCAAGGTTCGCTATATAGGTTGCTCGAACTTCACCGGTTGGATGATCGCCGACGCCGAGTGGACCGCCAAGACCCGTGGCTATGAGCGCTTCGTCACCGTGCAGAACGAGTGGAGTCTGCTGTCGCGCGGCCTCGAACTCGAAGTGCGCGACGCGTGCGTGCACTTCGGGGCGAGCATCCTGCCGTTCTTCCCGCTGGCGTCGGGCTTTCTCACCGGCAAGGTCAAGCGCGGCGAGCAAGCACCCGAGGGCAGCCGCCTCGCCAACGCGTACTTCGCCGCGTCCATGACCGACAGCAACTTCGACAAGGTCGAAAAGCTCCAGGCATGGGCCGACGAGCACGACCGTTCGATGACCGAGGTCGCGCTGTCGTGGCTGGCCAGCCAGCCGGTCGTTGGCTCCGTCATCGCCGGCGCCACGTCGCCCGAACAGGTCGTGGCCAACGCCGCAGCCACCAAGACCGATCTCACCACCGATGAGGTGGCCGAGATCGGCGCTCTCATGGCCTGAGCGCCCACCTGCCCGCGTTCGTCATCGCGCCCCGCCGGTCGTGCCGGGGACAAGGAAGAGCGCACCGAACTTGTTTAGGCCACCGCTGCGCGCCACGCCGCACGCCAAGGTGACCCGCATACCAAGGTGTTGATCGAGTTGCCCGGCGTGGAGCTCGCCGCGGACGCGGGCGAGCGTAAGAAGCGAACACGGACACGGACCGTCGTGAAAGCAAAGCCTGAGCAGGCTCTTCGTGTTCGCCCGCGGCCGGCGGCACCTGTCTCAGAAGACGTCTCAGAAAACGCCGAGCAACTTGAGGCCGCTGGCCACGAGCACCACCGGAATTGCTCGCCGCACGAGAGCGTTCGCGCCCGACGCCGAGAAGCGCGCACCGATGTACACACCGGGTATCGCGCCGATGAGCAACGATGTCGTGACCCCGAAGCGCACATCGCCGGTGAGCAGGTGCCCGATGGCGGCGGCGCCCACGAGCGGGATGGCCTGGACCAGGTCGGTGCCGACAAGTTCATGGCGCGGAAGATTCGGATACAGCAGCGACAGCACGACGATCATCAGCGACCCCGATCCCACCGACGTGAGGCCGACGATCGCTCCACCGAACAGGCCCAGCAATACCGTCGGCACGCGACGGACTCCGCTGTGGGGCACGTCGTCGTCGAGCGGCGGCTCGTTGCGCCGCATGCGATCGCGCACGAGCATCGTGGTGGCGGTCAGCAGCAGGGCCGCCCCGAGGAGCTTCTTGATGATGGTCTCGGTGTGGTCGGCGTCGATCACTTGCAACATCGCGACGCCCGCGATTGCCCCGGGCACCGAACCCAGGCACAACCAGCGCACGATGTCGGTGCGCACGGTCTTGCTGCGCCAATGCACGGCGCCACCGATGGGCTTCATCACGAGCGACGCGACGAGGTCACTGCCGACTGCCGCGGCGGCGTCGACGTGAAAGAAGAACACCAGCATCGGCGTCAGCAGCGCGCCGCCACCCATGCCGGTGAGCCCGACGAGCAGACCTCCGAGGAGCCCCCCGAGGGAGAGTCCGAAATTGATCGACATCAGCAGGGGTCAGCACCGGCCGGCGCAGCGGCGCGGCCGAGGAGCTCGCGACCACGAGGGTGCAGTTCGGCCGAACCGGCGAGCGCGACGGCGGCGGCGCTCATCTTCGGCAATGTCTTGCGCAACACGTCGATGGTCTTCTGCTCGTCGAGCCGGTCGATCAGCGCTTCGAACTGGGTATCGAGAAACACCAGGCACACGACGTCCTCGAAGGCCTGCGCCTCGGGCGCGCGCTGATCGCCGCGCTTGGCCACCAGTTGCTGCGCCCGCTCGACAACGTCGGCGCCGATACCGCACGCGGGCAAGAGCTCGCCGAGCGTCTCGGCGTGCACCGCCTTGAGATCACGCCGCCACCGGAGGTAGCCGGCGCGGCCATCGGGATACGACGAACGAGCGCTGGTCCAGCGACGCACGTGATGGCCGCGCGCCGCGAGCACCAAGGCCTCGCTCGCCTGCGGATCGAGACGATCGAGCCACTGCGTCGCCCGTTCGCCCTGCACCAGAGCACGCGGGCGACCACCGATCAGGTTCGGAT
This sequence comes from Actinomycetota bacterium, assembly GCA_009699605.1. Lineage (GTDB taxonomy): Bacteria > Actinomycetota > Acidimicrobiia > Acidimicrobiales > WLNW01 > WLNW01. The sequence continues at coordinate 7,292 of WLNW01000008.1, forward strand.
CAGCGGCATTCGCATGATCGATAGCTTCGATAGCAGCATCAAGCGACGCGCGATCAGACCGCACACTCACTCTCCCCGGTCTCGGCGCTGTACGGACCGGTCTCGCCGAAGTCGACATAGAACTCGGGGTGCTCGTCGGGCGAAGGGAACACGTCGAGGTGCTTGAGCTCGGCGGCAATGGCTTTGGCGCCGCCGACCCGCTCCATCCACACCCGGAACGTCTCGCCGGCGTTGCGCTCGTTGGCGAACCGTCGCACCACGTGCAGCGTGGCTTCAGGCGCGTTCTTCGCGGGGAGGCGGAGTGCTTTTTCGCCGAAGTGCGCCTTCTCCTGGCCGACGTAACCGCCGAGCAACATCTGATAACCCGGCGCGGCCTGGCCGTGCGCCCGACGTTCGGCACCGAAGAAGCCGATGTCGGCGATGTGGTGCTGACCGCAGCTGTTCATGCAGCCCGAGATGTTGGTGCGCAATCCGCCGACCTCGGCCAGGCCTTCTTCTTCGAGGCGATCGCCGATGGCCTTGGCCAACCCGCGGGACTGCGTGACGGCGAGGTTGCAGGTATCGGCACCGGGGCACGACACGATGTCACGGGTGAGCTCGGCGCCGGGCTTGGCCATGCCGATCTCGGCCAGGCGGGCGTAGAGCGCCGGGAGGTGTTCCTCGCGAAGACCACGGAACACCAGGTTCTGGCGCGGGGTGAGGCGGATCTGCAGACCGTAATCGCGCTGTATGGCCGCGAGCGCCCGCAGTTGGAGCGACGTGGTGTCGCCGAGCTCGCTCCATGCGGTGGCCGAGACGGTGCCGTTGCGCACACCGCGCACGACGTTCGCATCGTGCCAACGTTCGTAGTCGCCGCGGCGGGTGAGCGTGACCGGTGTGCCCTGACCGATGGCCGTGGGCGTGATGCCGTCGGCGAGACCGGCGGGTTCGTCGCCTGCGGCGAGGACCTCGGCCGGGATGCCGCCCGGCCAGGTGGCCGACGCCGGGAGGAACTTGCGCGAGCGCAGGATGCGGCGCTGCACCTCTTCCCAACCGAGCGTGTCGACGAGCCACTTCATGCGGGCCCGCAACTTGTTGTCGCGGTTGCCCTCCTGCTCGAAGGTGCGCACGCACGCCTCGAGGGTGGCCATGAGCTCTTCCTTCGGAGTGAACTCCTCAAGGGCGAGCGCCGGGTGCGGGTTCGCGCCGAGACCACCGGCGACGTACACCCGGAAGCCCCGTTCGACGGTGCCGTCGTCGCGGGTGCGCGACGCGGCGATGACCCCAACGTCGTTGAACATGGCCTGGCCGCAGTCGGTGGCGCAGCCCGAGAAGTTGATCTTGAACTTGCGCGGCAACCGCTGCGAGATGGGGTTGCGCAGGAAATGCTTGAACGCCGCGTCAGCCCATGCGCTGATGTCGAGCACCTCGTACGGGCAGGCGCCGGCGAGGTGGCAGCCCATGACGTTGCGCACGGTGTCGCTGCACGCTTCGCGCGTGGTGAGCCCGACGGAACCGAGCAGGCGGATGACCGTGGGGCAGTCGTCGAGTTGCACGAAGTGCATCTGATAGTTCTGGCGGGTGGTGATGTGCGCCCAGCCACGCGAGTACGTGTCGGAGATGAACGCGATCATCTCGAGCTGCTCGGGGGTGGCCGAGCCGTACGGGAACTTCACCCGCACCATCTGCGCGGTGCCACCCTGGCGCTGACCGTAGATGCCGTTGGCCAGACGGAACACGCGGAAGACGTCTTCGTCGAGTGTGCCGGCCTTGTAACGGGCGAGCATGGTGTCGAACTTCGCGGCGTCGGCTTCGATTGCCGGATCGACCGGAACCGCTCGCAGGATCGAATCGGCGATCACAGGATTCATAGACTGATTCCTTACGGGAGGTCGGTGGCGGCGACTGCGCCGTCGAACGCGAGTTGGGCGACGAGCAGTGCACGAGCGTCGGCTATGCGGCCCTGCGCCACAAGCTCGGGGAGCCCGCTGTCGAGCGCGCGACGCCACGCCGGCACCTCGGTCGAAACGCCGGCCAGGCGCAGGTCGTCGCGCACCTCGGCCAGCAGGTCGAGCACATCGACGAGCGAATCGTCGAGCACCGCTTCGATGCGGGCCTTCAACCAACCGGCGAACGCGGGGCTGCGGCCGGCCGTGGACACCGTGACCTGGATATCTCCGAGGCGCGCCACGGCGGGCAGCGTAAACGTGCAGTTGTCGGGGTCGTCGGCCGAGTTGACCGGAACACCGGTGGCCCGGGCGTCGCGCGAGACCTGGGTATCGACGTCGACCACGCCGGTCGCGGTGACGACCATGCGATACGAGGCGGCCTCGCCCCGTTGGTATTCACGTTGGTGCCAGCGCACCGCGGGGTTGTCTCGCAGGGCGTCGACCGCGTCCGGGGCCACGACCGTGACCATTGCCCCGGCCTCGAGCAAGCCCGCAACCTTGCGGGCGGCGACCGGGCCGCCCCCCACGACGAGCACCGGTTGCTCGCGCAACTCAAGGTTCACCGGGTACTGCGGGGCGCGTGTGCGTCGATCGAGTGGCGTGCTCACACTCACAGGTGCAAACCGCACTCGGTCTTGCCCGAGCCGGCCCAGCGACCGGAGCGGGGATCTTCGCCTTGGGCCACCTTGCTCGTGCAGGGCCAGCACCCGATCGAGGGGTAGCCCTGGTGCTGCAACGGGTTCACGATGACGTCGTTCTCGAGGATGTAGGCGTTGACTTCGTCGTCGGACCAGTTGGCGATGGGGCACACCTTGACCACACCGCGCTTATCACGGCTGACGATGGCGGAGTTGGCCCGGGATTCGGTCTCGGCCCGGCGCAGCCCGGTGAGCCAGGCGTCCTTCTCCGCCATGACGCGGTCGAGCACGGCCACCTTGCGGGCGGCACAGCAGCCCTCGGTGCCGAGAGTGAACAGATCGCCGACGGTGGGCTTGGCCCGCTCGACGCGGAGGTTGAGCTGGTAGCGCTGCTGGGCCTTGCGCACGGTGAGTAGCGTCTCGGGGAAGTGGAAGCCCGTGTCAAGGAAGACGATCTCGATGTCGGGATCGACCTTGGTGGCGATGTCGATCAGCACGGTGTCGGCCATGGAGGCGGCCACGCAGAGGCGGGAGCCGAACGTCTCGATGGTCCAGCCGACGATGTCGGTAGCGGACCACGTCTCGAAGCGCTCGCTGATCGCGTCGAGCTCGACGTCGGTGAGACGTGGAGCGCTCAGACTCGCGTCAACGGTGGCGGAAGTGGTCTGCATCGGTTCGTCCTTGGCCGGAGATTGCTCTAACCGCATCGAATAGCGGGCAATTCCGATCGGAATACTCAGGTTTAGTCTGGACGCCCGAAAATCGCAACCTCACAACACCTCGAAGCGTGCCGACCCGACCATGGCCGGGCTCACCGGACCGCCCCTTCGACCCACCCTGACGCCGCATCAGACAACGTCGGGAGCGACCGATAGTCTTCCGCCCGGTTCAAGTTCGAGATGAGGGGTGGACGATGTCCGACAAAGCACTGCTCGCTGGCGTACGCGTAATCGAGAGCTCGATGCTCGGCCCGGCCGAGCTCGGCGGGTTGCTCGCTGATCTCGGCGCCGAGGTCATCAAGGTCGAACCGCCCCAGGGCGACTACGGCCGCCAGATGACCTGGCCGATCATGAAGGCGAGCGACGGCAACGGCGAGAACTCGCTCCTGTCGCTGCACGTCAATCGGGGCAAGAAGTCGATCGCCCTCGACCTCCGCAAGCCCGAAGGCGTCGAGGTCTACCTCGACATGGTCAAGGGCGCCGACTGCGTCATCGAGGCCATGCGCCCCGGCGCACTCGCCAAGCGCGGCCTTTCGTTCGAGAAAATGCAGGAGGTAAACCCGGCCATCGTGTTCTGCAGCATCTCGGGTTACGGCGCCACCGGCCCCTACCGCGACATGCCCAGCCACGGCATCGCCTACGACACGTGGGCCGGCCAGGTCCCTATCGAGACCGATGACGACGGCTTCGCCTACTTCCCCGGCCACACCGGCGTCGGCATCCACGCCGGCCCGGTCTACGGCGCGCTGGCGATCCTCGCCGCAGTCATCCGGGCCCGAGCGACAGGTGAGGGCTGCTACCTCGAGATCGCCCAGAGCGACGCCGCTGCGTTCTTCGACTGGTACCGCATCGAGAGCTACCAGGGCTACCGCCGCCCCATCGAAGAGGTGTACGGCAACAAGTCCGACAACTACGAGCGTCGCGAGCCAGGCACCGCCGGCATGCGTCCCGGTGTGCGGTACCAGGTGTACGCGACCAAGGACGATCGCCACGTGTTGTTCATGGCCAGCGAGCAGGCCTTCTGGAAGAACTTCTGTGCCGGCATCGACCGCATGGACCTGTTCGACAAGTGGCCGGGGTCGAAGTACGGCGATCACGCCCGCAACAACCTCGAACTACGGGCCATCCTCACCGAGATCTACAAGTCGCGCACCGCGGTCGAGTGGATCGAGTTCGGCAACGCGAACAACACGCCGATCGCCCCGGTGAACACCCCCGAGAACATCGTCGACGACCCGCAGTTCCAGCACCGCATGGGGTTCATCTCCCACGAGATCCTCGACGCCGACATGCTGCCGTACCCGGTCAAGGTCGAGGGGGCCGAGATCCCGGTGCCCACCAAGGCGCCGAACTGCGGGCAGGACACCGATGCCGTGCTCGCCGGCCTCGGCTACGACGCGGCCAAGATCGCCGCGCTGCGCGCCGGCGAGGTCGCGTACTGATCTGACTCGTACGCCATGCCGCTCGAGTGTCGAGTTGTGCACCTCTGCGGTGCGTAACTCGACACTCGACGTCTGTTCGCGGCAGCGGGCCCGCAGATAACGTCAGGGGCGGTCGGCGCGCCTGCGCCGTTCTCGCTCGACTGCAGGAGCTCACCGTGGCCGGATCCGTCATCATCAGCGGCGCTCGCACGCCCATCGGCAAGCTGGCCGGGGGCCTGGCCTCTTTTCGCGCCACCGACCTCGGCGGGTTCGCGATCAAGGCCGCGCTCGAACGTGCGGGCATCACCGGCGATCAGGTCGACTACGCGTTCCTCGGCCAGGTGATCATGGCGGGCAGCGGCCAGGCCTCGGCCCGCAAGGCCGCGTTCGACGGTGGCCTGCCGCTCACCGTTCCCTCCACTGGCGTCAACAAGGTCTGCCTCTCGGGCATCAACGCCATCTACCTGGCCGACAAGATGATCCAGGACGGCGAGGCCGACATCGTCGTCGCCGGCGGCATGGAGTCGATGACCAACGCGCCGTACCTGCTCGCCAACGCACGCTCCGGCTACCGCTACGGCGACGGCACCCTGCACGACTCGATGTTGTTCGACGGCCTCACCTGCGGCCTCGAAGACATCCCCATGGGCCTCAGCACCGAGCGCTACGCGAAGGCTGCAGGCTTGGCCCGCGAGCCGCAGGATGCGTTCGCCGCGCAGTCCCACGAGCGCGCCGCGCGTGCGCAGAAGGACGGCCTTTTCGACGCCGAAATCGCGCCGGTCAACGTTCCTCAGCGGCGCGGGGAGCCCCTGGTCTTCAGCATGGATGAAGGCATTCGCGTCGGTACCACCGCCGACTCGCTCGGCAAGCTGCCCGCCGCGTTCGAAAAGGGTGGCAACGTCACGGCCGGCAACGCGTCGCAGATCTCCGACGGCGGCGCGGCGGTCATCGTCGCGTCGAAGGCCGCTGCCGAGCGACTCGGCATCACGCCCCTCGCCGAGATCATCGGATACGGCCAGGTCGCTGGGCCCGACACCTCGCTGCTCACGCAACCCGCGAACGCGATTCGCAAGGCGCTCGCCCGCACCGGCGGTTCGGTCAGCGACATCGACCTGTTCGAGCTGAACGAGGCGTTCGCCGCGGTCGGCCTCGCGTCTATGGCCGACCTCGGCATCACCGACGACATCTGCAACGTGAACGGCGGCGCCATCGCGCTCGGCCACCCCATCGGCATGTCGGGCACCCGCATCGTGCTCACCCTCGCCCTCGAGCTCGCCCGTCGCGGCGGCGGCCTCGGTGCCGCAGCCCTGTGCGGCGGCGGCGGCCAGGGTGACGCCATGCTCATCAGAGTCTGAGGGTCGTTCGGGGTCTGAGGGTCGTTCGGGGTCTGAGGGTCGTTCGGGGTCTGAGGGTCGTTCGGGGTCTGAGGGTCGTTCGGGGTCTGAGGGTCGTTCGGGGTCTGAGGGTCGTTCGCGTCTGGGCGATCTACGCTGCATGCGTTCGTCTACGACGACTCAGGGGGACATATGTCTGCGCACGATCTGGTGATCCGGGGCGGCACGGTGGTCGACGGTACGGGCGCCGCGCCGCGCCTGGCCGATGTGGCGATCGACGATGGGCTGATCACCGCAGTCGGTGATGTGCCCGGGCACGGCACCGACGAGATCGACGCGACGGGGCTGCTCGTCACACCCGGCTGGGTCGACGTGCACACGCACTACGACGGTCAGGTCACCTGGGACCCGGAGCTCACGCCTTCGTCCTGGCACGGCGTCACCACGGCGGTCATGGGCAACTGCGGCGTCGGCTTCGCGCCGGTCATGCCCGATCGCCACGAGTGGCTGATCAACCTCATGGAAGGGGTCGAGGACATCCCCGGCACCGCGCTGCACGAGGGGATCAGCTGGGGCTGGGAGTCGTTCCCCGAGTACCTCGACGTGATCGACCGCATGCCGCGCGTGCTCGACATCGGCACGCAGATCCCGCACGCCGCCCTGCGCGGCTACGTCATGGGCGACCGGGGCGCCGACCACGCCGAGATCCCGACCACTGAGGAGATCGCCCGCATGGGCCGCCTGGTGATCGAGGCGCTCGACGCGGGAGCGCTCGGGTTCACCACCTCGCGATCGGTGGCCCACAAGGCGGCCGACGGGCGCTACACCCCCAGCCTCACCGCGAGCGCCGAAGAGATGCTCGGCATTGCACGGGCCATGGGCCAGGCCGGCAAGGGCGTCTTCGAGATCGTCGCCGACCTCGTCGATCTCGACGGCGAGTTCGCGTTGTACCGAGCGATGTGCGAAGCAAGTGGCCGACCGATGTCGATCACCACGTTGCAACGCGCCGAGTTCCCGGCAGACGAGTACCAACGCATCCTCGAACGCATCGAGACCGCGGTGCACGACGGCTTCGACATGCGCGGCCAGGTCGCGGCGCGGCCAGTGGGCTTGATCATGACGCTCGATGGTCGCGTGAACCCGCTGCTGCACTCGCCCACCTACCAACGACTGCTCGCACTCGCGTTGCCCGAACGTGTCGTCGAGATGCGCAAGACCGACGTACGCGCCGCCATCATCAGCGAGCTCGACAACGCGCCCGCCGGCACCAACCCCACCGACCGGTTCCCGTACGTCTTCGTCATGGACGAGTCCGCGAGCTACGACCGCTCACCCGAGGAGTGCATCAAGCGCATCGCGGCGCGCGATGGCGTGAGCATGTACGTGCTCGCCTACGACGCGATGGTCGCGAACGACGGGCGGGGCGCGCTCATGGTGCCGGTGAACAACTTCGCGTCGGGCACCCAACGCGAAGTGCGCGAGATGCTCGTGCACCCGCTCACCGTGCCTGGCCTCGGCGACGCCGGCGCGCACTGCACCATGATCTGCGACGGCAGCTTCCCGACCTACCTCGCGACCTACTGGGGCCGCGACGCACCAAGTGCCGACCGCCTGCCCATCGAATGGGTCGTGAAACGCCAGTGCGCCGACACCGCAGCCCTCGTCGGTCTGCACGATCGCGGCGTGCTCGCCCCGGGCTACCGCGCCGACATCAACGTGATCGACCACAACAAGCTGGCCATCTCGGTGCCCGAGATGCTCTACGACCTGCCGGCCAACGGCAAGCGACTGGTGCAGCGCGCCGCCGGCTACGTGGCCACGCTGGTCGCGGGCGAGGTCACATTCCGCCACGGCGAAGCCACCGGGGCTCGACCCGGCAAGCTCGTGCGCGGCGCCCAAGCAGCACCGACGCGCTAGCTACCGGCGCGGCGCCGCGCTTCGCAGGAATCCCTGGCAAGCTCAACGAAGCCACCTCGACAGGAGCACCGCCATGACGTTCGCCTTTGTGCCGAGCGACGAGGTCACCGGCATCCGCAATCGACTCGATCATCCGGTGATCGACAGCGATGGGCACCTGCTCGAGTTCCTCCCGTTGGTGCGCGACATCCTCGTCGACCTCGCGGGCGAAGACGTGGCCACGCGATTCGATCGCATGGTCAACGGCGGCCGCACGATCCATCAGTTCGAACCGGGCGTGGCCCGTCGCTCGCTCGGGCTTTCACGCACCGCGTTCTGGGGCGTACCCACCAAGAACACGCTCGATCGCGCCACCGGCATCCTCCCCGAGCTGCTCTACGCGCGCCTCGATGAGCTCGGCATCGACTACGCGATGCTCTACCCCACCTTCGGGCTCACGGTCACGGCCTATGCCGACGACGAGCTCCGCCGGTCCATGGCCCGCGCTTTCAACACGTACTACGCCGAGGCGTACAGCGGTCTGCGTGATCGCCTCGAGCCGGTGGCCGCCATCCCGATGTTCACGCCCGAAGAAGCCGTCGACGAACTCGAGTACGCAGTGCGCCACCTCGGGTTGAAAGCCGTGATGCTCTCCGGCGTCATCCCGCGGCCGATGCCCGGCGCCGAGGAACATCGCGGCGCCCGCTGGATCGACACGCTCGGTCACGACTCGATCTATGACTACGACCCCGTGTGGGCCAAGTGCGACGAGCTCGGCGTTGCGCCCACGTTCCATTCCAGCGCGCAGGGCTGGGGCACACGGATGTCGACCACCAACTACGTGTACAACCACATCGGCAGCTTCGCGACCGCGGGCGAAGCCGCGGCACGATCGCTGGTCTTCGGCGGCGTGCCGATGCGCTTTCCGAACCTGCGCTTCGCGTTCCAAGAAGGTGGCGTCGCGTGGGCGTGCAACCTCTACAGCGACATCCTCGGGCACTGGGCCAAGCGCAATCGCCATGCCATCGGGCACTACGACCCTGCAGCCCTCGATCTGGAAGCCCTTGCCGGGCTGTTCGACCAGTTCGCGTCGGGGCGCATCAAGGACCGTCGCGAACGCATGACGTACGGACTCAACATGTTGTCGGAGCCCGAGACCGACCTCGCGGTCGTCGACGAGTTCGCATCGTCGCTCATAGAGCGGCCCGAGGACGTGCTCGACATCTTCACCCGTCAGTTCCACTTCGGTTGCGAGGCGGACGACCCGATGAACGCGATGGCGTTCGACACCTCCGTCAACCCGCACGGCGCCCGCCTGCGCGGCGTGTTCGCATCCGACATCGGCCACTGGGATGTACCCGACTTCCGCGAGGTGCTGCCCGAGGCGTACGAGCTCGTCGAGCACGGCCACTACACCGAAGGCGACTTCGCCGACTTCGTGTTCGGCAACCCGGTGTCGCTGTGGGCCGGCAACAAGCCCGACTTCTTCGACGGCACCGTCGTCGAGAGCGCTGTGCGCAAGCACCTCGCACGCTGACCATGGTCCTGCAGCACCCTGACGCAGTCAGGGCGGCACGCGCCATACCGGTCGATCAGATCGACTTCACCGACGATCGCGTCTGGCGACGCGAGCTCGACCGGTGGGAGCTTTTCCGTACGCTCCGCGAAGAACGCCCGGTGGGGTTCCAACGCGAGACAAAACTCGACCGGTTCCCGGACGGCCCAGGCTATTGGGGGCTCGTCCGCTACGACGACGTGCGTGCGGTGAGCCGCGATCACGAGACGTTCTGCAACGCCCAGGGCTACCTCATCCCCGACCTGCCCGGCGAGATCGGCGAGTTCTTCGGGTCGATGCTGCAGATGGACTCACCGCGCCACACACGGATGCGGCTCATCGTCAACCGCTCGTTCACCCCGCGTCACGTCGCGCGCATCGAGAACTACGTCGACGAGAAAGCCTCGAGCATCGTTGACCGCGTGCTCACCCTCGGCGAGTTCGACTTCGTCGACGAGATCGCCGCGGCGCTCCCGCTCGAGATCATCTGCGAGATGATGGGCATTCCGCTATCGGCGTGGCCCGCGGTGCAGCGCTGTACCAACGTGGTCATGGGGGCCACCGACTCCGAGTACGCGAGCAGCTTCGACGACCTGCTCAACGCCGCGCTCGAGCTCAGCGCAATCGCCGAAGAGATCGCGAACGAACGCCTCGCCAACCCGCTCGACGACCTCACGTCCGCGTTGATGCACGCTGAGGTCGACGGCCATCGCTTGACCGCCGCGGAGTACGCGTCGTTCTTCATCTTGTTGGTGGTCGCCGGAAACGAGACCACCCGCAACGCAGCGACCCACGCGTTCTGGCAGCTCGCGCTCGACCCGTCACAACGGGCGCTGTGGAGTAGCGACATCGACCGCTACACCGCGGGCGCGGTCGAGGAGATCGTGCGGGGGTCATCGCCGGTGCAGCACTTTCGGCGCACCGCGACGCGCGATACCGAGATCAGCGGTCAACCAATCAAGAAGGGCGACAAGGTCGTGCTGTGGTTCGGCGCCGCGAACCGCGATCCGGCGGTCTTCGCCGACCCCGATCGTTTCGACATCGAGCGCACGCCCAACGATCACCTCGGCTTCGGCGCCGGCGGGCCGCACTTTTGTCTCGGCGCGAACCTGGCGCGGCGCGAACTGCGAGCGATCTACACGCAGATCCTCACGCGCCTCGGTGGGCTCGAGGTCACCGGTGAGCCCGACTACCTGCACAGCGCCTTTGTGGACGGCATCAAGCACCTACCTTGCCGGGTGAGGTGAGGTGAGATGAGGGTCTCGACCGACTCACGCAACAACCGCGCGCTCGCCCTCGTGTCGCTCGCCTCGGCGCTCGGCACCCTCGACCTGTCGCTGATGTTCGTCGCCTACCCGGCGATCAAGTCGCACTTCAACGGCGAGTCGCTCACGCTGGTGTCGTGGGTGCTCACGTCCTATTCGATCGTGGCCGCCGCATTGCTGATCCCCGCCGGTCGCATCGCCGATCGCCTCGGGCGGCGCAAGATCTTCGTTCTCAGCATCACGCTTTTCTCCTTCGGCTCGGGCCTGTGCGCTATCGCGCCCAGCGTGCAGTTCCTCATCGCGGCGCGCGTCGTCGCGGCTTGTGGTGGCGCCATGCTCACCCCATCGGCCTTGGCCATCATCATGGCGACGTTCCCGCTCGAACGACGCTCGTGGGCCATCGGCGTGTGGTCCACCGTTTCCGGGGTGGTCGGCACGATGGGCCCCACCATCGGGGGCGTGCTCATCACCTACGCGTCGTGGCGCTGGGCGTTCCTCATGAACGTGCCCATCGGCGTGGCGTGCGTAGTGCTCGCGCCGCGCCTGCTCGAGGAGTCGAAGGTTGAGAACCCGGGGCCACTGCCCGACCTGCTCGGCGTGTCGCTGATCATGGGGGGCATCGCCATGCTGTCGTTCGCGATCGTGCAGTCCAACGTGTGGGGCTGGACCGACCGTGGCACGTTGCTCGCCTTCGCCGTCGCCGTCTCCGCACTCTCGATGTTCTTCCGGCGCTGCGCGACCCAGACCTCCCCCGTGCTCGACCTGAGCATCTTCCGCCCGTTCCTCTTCCGTGCGACCACGGTCGCCGCGTTGTGCGCCGGCATCACGTTCTGGGGCGGCTACTACCTGTTCGTCCAGTTCCTGACCGTCGGGTGGGGCTACACCTACCTGCAAGCGGGCCTGCTCCTCATCCCGATGACCCTCATGGCAAGCGTGGTCGGCGTGCCCGCAGGCCGGCTCATGGATCGCTACGGCAACCGTGTGGTGATGGTGCCGTCGATGATCGCGTTCGTCATGGCCATGACCTACCTGGGGCTCGTGCTCGGACCACGCCACGCGATCTGGATCGTGTGGCTACCGGCCGCAGTGCTCGTCGGCATCACGAACGCCGTCTACTTCCCCGGGGTCAATGCAGCCGGAGCGCGCACCGCGCAGCCCGACGCACTCGGCACCACGGCCGGTGTGGTGCAGACGCTCATCCGCGTGGGTGGCGCACTCGGCACCGCGCTCGGCATAGCGCTCGTGGGTGAGTTCCACCGAGGAGACAACCCGGCAAACCTGCGGCCCGCCTTCCTCGTGCTCGCCGCCGTCGGTGTGGTCGGCGCGCTCGCCGCCTTCCCGCTCGCCACGAAGCGCTTCACACCGGAGAGCGCCGAGCCCCCCGCTACCATCCCTGCTTCGTGACCAGTCAGCTCGACACCATCCACGCCCGCATCGGCATAGGCGGCGTCGTCGCCGACAACCGACTGCAGAGCGTCCACCTCGAGCCGTACCCGCAGCTGTGCGCGCACGGCGTTGTGCGCATCGCCGTTTGGGTGCTCATGGCTGACATCATCGGCGGGTGGGAAGCCGAGCGCAGCTCCGGCACCGACTGGACCTTCACCACCGACTTGTCCGTGCGGGCGCCCGTCCTACGCGTACCAGCGCGGGTGGAAGGCACGTCGGTCGCGTTGCGCATCGGCAAGGGGAACGTGGCGGCCGAAGCGTTCATGCACGACGAGACCGGCGAGTTGTTCGCCTACTCCCAGGTGGGATTCATCCGGATGCCCCGCCGTCCGAACGACCCGCCGAAGCCCGATATGGCGTCGAGCGCGAAGAACTGGGGCCAGCGCGAGCAGCTCGGTTCGTTGCTCGCCGAAGCCGCGGGCGCGCAGGTCATCGACCCGGTCATCGGTCATGTCGAGGTGGTGCTTGACGACGCGCTACGCAACCCCGCCGGGGCCATGCAGGGCGCGATGGTCGCGCTCGTCGGCGAGCTCGCCTCCGAGGAGTTGGCCACGCATCATCTGGGTCGCCAACACGTCGTCACAGACATCGACGTGCGCTACCTCGCGATGGGACGCGTCGGTCCGATCTATTCGCGGGCTGCGTTCATCGGTCCGCCGGCGCTCGGCAGCATCCGCGTCGAGCTACGCGACCGCGGCAACAACGACCGGTTGATGTCGGCCATGCTCGCCCGCGTCGCGCCGGCGCCCGAGCCCTCCTGACGGGCTGTAGATAGCCTTTTTGCTCGTTCTGGATGTTGCCCGACTGGAAAGAGACCACGGAGCTGCCGCGCGGCATCATCCGCTCGGGACACGACACCTCTACGGTGCCCCTCACCGCAACCAACTCGCACTGACCCATCAGTTCCGAGCGTCCCCCATTTGTTCATCGTGGGGTGACAAACGGGTGGGCCGCGAAGCAGTCCTGGTCGGGCACACTGGACAGCTGTGCTGAACGTCCGTGATCTAACCGTCGAAGTCGGCGGCCGCACCTTGCTCGACAAGGTCTCCTTCTCGGTGCGCGCCCGCGACAAGGTTGGCCTGGTCGGGCGCAACGGCGCTGGCAAGACCTCGCTCCTCAAAGTGCTGGGCGGCGGCGCCGAGGCCAAGAGCGGCGTGGTCACCCGCGAGGGTGGCCTCGGCTACCTGTCGCAGGATCCCCGCCTCGACGAGGTCCCCGACGACATCACCTCCATCGAGCGCATCCTCGGTGGTCGCGGGTTCGACGAAGCCCTCTCGCGCATCGAGAAGCTCCGGGTGGGCATGGAGGCCGACCCGAACCCTCGCAACGTCCGCCGGTTCAGCCAGGCCGAGGAGCGCTACCGCCTCGAGGGCGGCTACTCGGCCGACGGTGACGCACGCCGCATCGCATCGGGCCTGGGCCTCGCCGACAACCGGCTCGATCTGGCCTTGGGTGCGCTCTCGGGTGGCGAGCGCCGACGCGTCGAGCTGGCCCGCATCCTCTTCGCCGGCAGCGACGTGCTCCTTCTCGACGAACCCACCAACCACCTCGATGCCGACGCCAAGGAGTGGGTGCTCAAGTTCCTGCGCACGTACAACGGCGCGCTCATCGTGATCAGCCACGACCTCGACCTGCTCGATGAAGCCATCACGCGGGTGCTGCACCTCGATCGCTCCGACGACACCTCCACCGGTTCCATCGTCGAGTACCGCGGCACCTACACGCAGTACCTCACCTCCCGCGATGCCGACGAGACCCGGCTCACCAAGGTGGCCACCCAGCAGGCGGCCGAGATCGGCCGGCTCACCACGCTCGCCGATCGTATGCGGCACTCCACCGCCACGCGGGCCCGCAAAGCGCAAACCCTCGACACCCGCGTCTCGAAGCTCAAGACCACCCAGATCGACGCCCCCAAGAAGAAGCGCACCGCGCACTACGCGTTCCCGCCGCCCGCGCACTGCGGCCGCGACGTCATCCGCGCGTCGGGCCTCGCGAGGAGCTTCGGCGGGCTGCAGGTGTTCGACAAGGTCGGCTTCGACCTCGGTCGCGGTGAGCGCATCATCATCATGGGCTTCAACGGCGCCGGCAAGACCACGCTGCTGCGCATCCTCGCCGGGGTCGACAAACCCGACTCCGGCACCGTGAACTATGGCAGCGGCGTGTCACTCGGTTACTACGCCCAGGAGCACGAGGGCATCATTCCCGGGCTGTCGTTGCTCACCCACATGCGCGAGCAGGCACCCAAGCTCAGCGATCAGGAGCACCGTCGCTTGCTCGGCATGTTCCACCTCACCGGCGACAAAGCCGAGCAGGACGCGGGCACGTTGTCGGGTGGCGAGAAGACCAAGCTCGCGCTCGCCCAGCTCATCGCGGGCAAGCACAACCTGTTGCTGCTCGACGAACCGACGAACAACCTCGACCCCGGCAGTCGCACCGCCATCGGCGACGCGCTCGCCGCGTGGCCGGGCACCGTCATCATCGTCAGCCACGACGAGGAGTTCGTGCGTTCGCTCGAACCCGAGCGCGTGCTGCTCATGCCCGACGGTTCGCTCGACTACTGGCGCGAAGAGTTCCTCGAACTCGTGACATTGACGTAGGGCATCGGTCCGGGCGTCACGCCCAGGCGCCGAGGACCTCGTCTGTGGTGGTGACGGTCGACAGCAGGCCGATCGTGTTCTCGAGCACTGCGTCGCCATATGCCTTGGGAACCCCCGCGACCGCATCGCGCGGCACGACCACCTGATAGCCGAGGTCGTGTGCGCTCAGCACCAGCGCCAGCACGCCCACGTTGATCGAATTACCGGTGGCCACAATGGTGGTGATACCCATATTGCGCAGGATCTGATCGAGCGATGTGCCGGTGAAGGGGCCCATGCCGTGGATGCGCTGCACCTCGACATCGCTCGGCTGCGGGTCGAGCTCGGGCATCACCTGCACGCCCTCCGCGCCGATGTTGAGGCGACCTTGGTTGAGCTTGCGGCTCGCCTTCGACAACCGGCTGGTGAACGCGGAGCCCTGCTCGTCGGGACGGAACGCCGCGGTGCAGTGCACGACCGACGCGCCCACGGCGCGGGCCCCGGCGCAGAGGCGCGCTGCGTTGTCGACCACACCGAGCGCACGCACCTCCTCGGCGAGTTGCTGCATCGCGGCGAGATCACCGGTGATGCCGCGTTGCAACTCCATGGTGAGCACTGCAGTGGTTTCTGGGTTCACGAGCGCGCGCAGATCAATGGGCATGCCGTCTTGCTACCACGCCACGAACGCCGCGCGCCGCGCCCGACATCTCGCAACTGGTAGTTCAGAAGCGCGGCGGGCCGCGCTTCTGAACTACCAGTTCTGGGGAAGGGGGTTATGCGGCCCCAAAGAGGAGGTCGGCCAAGGCGTCGAGGTGAGGCACGCGGGCATGGGCGAACGACTCGTGCAGCCTGTACGGATCGATCTGCACCACGGGCATGCCGGCTGCCTCTGCGCCGCGCACGTCGGCGTGCACCATGTCGCCCACATACAGCGTGCGCGACGCGACAGTGCCGAGTGCCTCGAGCGCCGGGGTGAAGATCGCGGGGTCAGGTTTGGCGACGCCGACCGTGCCCGAGTCGACGATGGCCGCCACCGAGTGGAACGGCCCGTCGCCCACTTGGCACACCCCGAACGAACGCATCTGCTCGGGCGCAGTGCCGTCGTTGTTGCTGACGATTGCGATTGGCATCGATGCCACGACGAATCGCGCGAGCGCGTCGATGTTGTGCTGCTGAGGCCAACGCCACGTGACCTGCACCGGTTGGTTGTACAACGACGCCCACGCAACGAGGCACGACTCGGCCTGGTCGTCGCGCACGCCGATCTCGCGCAAGTACGCCAGCACGTAGTGGCGCCAGAACGCCGGATCGGTCTCGGGGATGTCGAGCGCCGAGACCGCGTGCACCCCGCCGTAGTGCGCGCGGTGAAAGGCGTCGTCATCGCCCAGTGCGACGTTGATCGAGGCGAGCGCCTCACGCACGGGATCGGGATGCGGCACCAGGAAAACGCCACCGATGTCGAACACCACCGCATCGATCGCCACTGGATCAAACATGAGTAACCACCCGGGAGTCGATAGGGCACGCAAACGAGAGGGGCGACTAGCGTCACACCCCATGCTGCTCGAGAACAAGGTTGCCATCATCACCGGAATCGGCCCGGGCCTCGGCCAGGAACTGGCCTACACCTTCGCGCGCGAAGGGGCGAGCGTCGCTATCTGCTGTCGCCGCGAAGCCGAGCTCGCACGGGTCTCCGCCGAGGTCGAGGCCCAAGGCGGCAACGTGCTCGCGCTCTCCACCGACGTCACCGACCGCGCGGCATGCAAGCGCTTCGTCGATGCCACGGTCGAGCGATTCGGTCGCGTCGACGCGTTGGTCAACAGCGCGTACAACCCCGGTTCGTTCGCGCTGTTCGAGGACGCGAACCTCGACGACTGGCGCGGCCCGCTCGAAGTGAACCTCTTCGGCGCACTCAACATGATCCAAGAAGTGGTTCCGCACCTCAAGACCGCTGGCGGCGGTGCCATCTGCAACATCAACTCGCAGATCCACAAGAAGCCCATGCCCTACCAAGGCAGCTATGGCACCTCGAAGGCCGCTCTCGAGGGCGCGACCAAGTTCCTCGCCAAGGAGCTCGGCGCACACAAGATCCGCGTCAACTCGGTGTTCATGGGATGGATGTGGGGCCCGCCCGTCGAGGGCTACGTCGAGGGCGCCGCGCAGGGCGGCGTCACCCGCGACCAGATCATCGCCAACATCACCAAGGACATTGCACTCGGCGAGATCCCCGACGACTCCGACTGTGCGAACGCCGTCGCCTTCTTGTGCAGCGATTACGCCCGTGTGATCACCGGCGCCGGCCTCGACGTCAACGGCGGCGAGTTCATGCCATAGCCGGCGAAGCCGGATCCGGCGAGGGACCTAACCAGCGAACTGCGCCATGTCGAAGTAGTCACGCCAGGCCCGGATCTTGCCGTCGACGATCTCGAACACCCCGACCACCGGTAGTGCGATGGTCTTGCCGCCCATTTCGAGGTGGTCGGTGCGTTCGTTCATCACCACGCCGCCGTTCGCGACCTGGTGATGCACCTCGAACCGGATGCTCGAGATCATCGACTTCATGCCCACGAGCATCGCGTGCACCGCTTCGCGGCCCTCGGCGGCCGCCATGGGGATGTTGTGGTAAACGCCGTCCTCGGTGAAGTAGGCCGCGAGCTCGTCGGCGTCCATGCGGGTCCACGCCGCGCAGAACTCGGTCACGATCGCATCAGGTGAGCTGGTCATCGGTTCGGTCCCCTTGTCCGGGCGGCGCGTCGCCGTCGTGGCGCGATTCTGCCTGGCCGCGAGCCGTCCCGCTCGACGGAACGAGCCCGGCCCAGGTGGCCCGCAGCGCGTTGTCTATGCTCACCACCATGCCGATGCCGGAAGATCCACGCGCCTTCGACACGATGTTGGGGGTTCCGTCAAACCGCGACTCGTGGCAGAAGGAATTCACCCACGTCCACGACAAGGGCAGTGCCGATCTCAAGCATCCGGCCGGCTACATGTTCAAGGACCTGCCCGAGGTCGACGGTTCGATCGACTACGTCGACTACCTCATCCACGAGATGGACAAGTGGGGTGTCGCGCAAGGGCTCGTGCCGGTGTACCAAGGCGACGAGTACGGCACCCGCGCGGTGAAGACCCACCCCGATCGGCTCTACGGGGTCTACCTCATCGACCCGAACAAGGGCATGGACGACGTGCGCGCCCTGCAACACGCCAATCGCGAGCTCGGCGCGATCGCCGCCGCGTGCTTCCCGTCGGGCACGAACCCGCAGGTGTCGATCAACGGCAAGCAGATGTACCCGTTCTACGCGAAGTGTGTCGAGCTCGACATCCCGATGTTCATCAACGCCGGGGTGCCCGGCCCGCGCATGCGCATGGAAGCGCAGCACGTGATGCACCTCGACGAGGTTTGCTACGACTTCCCCGAGCTCAAGATCGTCACCCGCCACGGCGGCGAGCCATGGGAAGAGCTGCTCGTCAAGCTCATGCTGAAGTGGCCGGGGCTCTACTACTCCACGTCGGCGTTCGCACCCAAGCACTTCCCGAAGGCCATCATCAACTACGCGAACACGCGCGGCGCGAACAAGGTGATGTACGCCGGCTACTTCCCATCAGGATTGAGCCTCGAGCGCATCTTCACCGAGCTACGCAGCGTGCCGTTCAAGGACGACGTCTGGCCCAAGTTCCTCCGCGAGAACGCGCTGCGGGTACTGAACCTCACGTGACGCCGCGTTCCAGGATCGCGCACGTCTCCACTCTCGACGGCCTGCGCGGCCTCTCGGTGCTCAGTCCGCTGATGTTCCACGCACGCGCCGGCGCGCCTGCTCGCCGCATTCAGCGCGGCGTTTGCGCACGGGCTCGCCTGGACCCACATCGGCAACGCTGAGGCCGACGGACACGATGCGTTCTTGGACGACGATGACGGGCGGCCCACCGAGTTGACGTTCGACGCGGGGTTTGAACCCAAGGTTCTGCGCACCGCGCCGAACGTCGCCTCGTATCAGCGATAGTCGAACGCCGCCGCTCCGCGGTCAGGCGGGGCGAGCCGCAAACCACGCGTCGAGCCGGGCGAACAGCTCCTCGCGTGGCAGATCACCCTCGTCGCGCTTGATCGCGAGCAGGAAGGTGAGCGCCTGGCCGACCACGCGGCCCGGCTCGACACCGAGGTGGTGCATCACCTCGGCGCCATCGATACCCGGGCGTTCCGCGGCTTCGCGATCCTCGGCGGCCAGGTCAGCGATGCGGGTCTCGAGATCGTCGATGTCGCGGTGGAGGTTGGCCAGCTTGATCTGGCTGCGGGTGGTGCAGTCGGATCGGACGAGCGCGTTGAGCCGGCCGAGGAGATGGCCGGCATCGCGCGCATAGCGCCGCACCGCGGAGTCGCTCCAACCGTCGGCGTAGCCCTTGAACCGGCCGCTGAGCCGCACCAGCTCCGTCACGTCGTCGACCACATCCGCCGGGTAGCCCATGGCCGCAAGCCGCTTGCGGGTCATGCGCGCGCCCACTGCTTCGTGATGGCGGAAGGTGACCCCGCCGTGCTCGTAAGAACGGGTGCGGGGCTTGCCCACGTCGTGGAAGAGCGCGCCTAGACGCACCAGCAGGTCGGGCGGTGTCTTGGCCACCACGGCGATGGTGTGGGTGAGCACGTCCTTGTGCGTGTGGATCGGGTCCTGTTCCATCTGCATGGCCAGCAACTCGGGAACGAGCTCTTCGACGCGGCCTGTCTTGACGGCGGCCCACAGCGACGACGAGACGTCGGCGTCGAGAAGGATGTGGGACAGCTCGTCGGCCGGCGTGTGCGTGGTGGTGATGGTCATCGTGAGGCTTCGTGCGGTGCTGCTGGGCCGGTACGCCGCGGGGCGCACCTCCAGTCGGGAAGACCTAGCAGTCTGGCAGCTTCGCGGATGGTTGCGACGCGACTTGTCGGATCGCCCTGATCGACCGGCACAGCCCCGCGGTTCGCGCGACGATGGCACCATGACGACGGTTGCACTGTTGAACCAAAAGGGCGGGGTCGGCAAGACCACTGTCACGTTGGGCCTCGCCTCGGCGGCACAGGCCGCCGGTGAGCGGGTGCTCGTGGTTGACCTCGATCCACAGGCCAGCGCAACCTGGACGCTCGGCATCGTGCCCGACAACGCCACGCTGGGCGTCGCAGATGCCATCGCCGCCGGCACCAAGGGGGCCGCCGCCGCCGCGATCGTCGAGTCGGCCTGGAGCCCGCTGGTGTGGGTGCTGCCGTCGAGCAGCGGACTCGCCGATCGCGAGCACGACTCAGGGCGCCTGCTCGAGAAACGCCTCGCCAAAGCGCTCGAGGGGGTCACCGACAGCTACGACCTCGTGCTCATCGACTGCCCACCATCGCTCGGCGGCAATGCCCGCGGCGCACTCACCGCGGCCGACCTGGCGCTCATCGTGGTCGAGCCGGCCAGCTACTCGCTGCGCGGCGTGGCCGCCGTGCTCGACCTCATCGACGACGTATGGGATCGCTCGAACCCCGACCTTGACCTCGCCGGGGTCATCGTAAACAAGATGCCCGCGGTCAGCAGCGAAGCCGACCGCCGCACGGACGAGCTCGTCGAGATGGTCGGCCGTAAGGCGGTGTGGAAGCCGGCGATCCCCAACCGGGTCATCGTCAACCAGGCCCACGGCGAGCAGCGGCCCATCCACAGCTACGGCTACCGGGCCCGCGAGGTGGTCGACGCGCTCGACGCGCTTTACGTCAAGCTTCGCCGGGCCGCGAAGTAGTCACCTGCACCTCCCCCAATTGGTCGCGGTGCTGCGCTAGACCTCGCGGCGATGATCACCGAGCTCACTCCCACGCCCACCGCCCCGCAACCGATTGCGCGCCGCCCCGCGACCATCGGGCTCGTGCTGGGTATCGCGAGCGCGGTGACATCGGTGTTCTGGGTGCTCGCCATCCCCCTCGGCATCCTCGCCGTGGTGCTGAGCTGGCGCGCCGCGCAACAGGCGCGCGGCCGCGACCTTCGTACCATCTCGCTGGCGGTCGGCGGGCTCGTCGTGGGCACCATCGGCGTGCTGCTCGGATTGGGCAGCGCCGTGCTCGGCGACGTTTCTTCCGGTGACCCCGTGCCCGTCGTGATCAACGGCATCCAGACGGCCACGCCCGACGCCGAACATCAACCCCCACTC
This sequence comes from Actinomycetota bacterium, assembly GCA_009699605.1. Taxonomy (GTDB): domain Bacteria; phylum Actinomycetota; class Acidimicrobiia; order Acidimicrobiales; family WLNW01; genus WLNW01. Next base: position 28,211 of record WLNW01000008.1, read on the forward strand.
GACCTCGACCCCGGTGCGCGTTGCACGGTCGACCTTGGCGGCTTGCGCGCCGAGGGCAGCATCACGAACCGCACCGATAAGCCTTGGGGCTACCGGCTAAAGGTGCTGTGGGAGGACTCCGGAGTGATGCTCGCGGAGGGCACGGCGCTGCTCGGGCCGGTCGCGCCCGGCGGGACCACACCGTTCGCCGTGGTCAGCCCCACCGCGGGCAACGCGTCAACCACCTGTCGCGTGAGCGAGATCGACCGCACGAAACCCTGAGCGGGCGCAGGTCAGTACGCGCGTCGAATGAGCGTGAGGCCGTCGCTGATGGGCAACATGACGCTTTCGACGCGCTCGTCGGCCACCACCATCTCGTTGAACGAGCGGACAGCGACGGTCTCGGGGTCGTTCACCGAGGCGTCGATCACCTTGCCCGACCACAGCACGTTGTCGACGAGGATCACGCCATTCGGCGAAAGTCGCTCGACGATCTCGTGGTAGTAGGCCGCGTAGTTGACCTTGTCGGCGTCGATGAACGCCAGGTCTATGTGGGGCGTGTGCGGCAACGCACGCAGCGTCTCGACGGCTGGAGCGATACGGAGATCGATGAGGTCGGCCACGCCGGCCTGTTCCCAGTGCGCACGGCCGACCGAGGTCCACTGCTCGCTCACGTCGCAACACAACAGCCGCCCGCCGGGGGTGAGACCCCGCGCGATGGCCAGTGCGCTGTAGCCGGTGAACGTACCCACCTCGACTGCGTACCGCACACCGAGCGCGCGGGTGAGAAAGGTCATGAACGCGCCCTGCTCGGGGGCAATCTGCATGCCAGCCACACCGCCGAGCGCCACAGTCGCGGCGATCAGCGACTGCTGCACGGGGTCGGGCGCCGACCCGTTCGCCAACAAGTACTCGTGCAGGCCTGAGGTGAGGCCAATCCCCTTGGGATCGCTCATGGCCGCACCCTAGGAGTAGGTGCGGCCATGAGCAACCAAGAACGTGGGGGAAACGCTCAGCGCTTGTCGACGGGGAGGGACAGCATGCGGATCGCGTTGCCCCGCACTGCCTTGTAGATCTGCTCGTCGGTGAGACCGGCGAACATTTTCTCGGCGATGGACAAGGTGTCGGGCCACGACGAGTCGGTGTGGGGGTAGTCGGTCTCGAAGGTGATGTTGTTCTCACCGATGATGTGCAGGTTCTCGAGGCCGTGACGGTCGCGGAAGAAGCACGTGAACACGTGGTCGTAGTAGTAGGTCGACGGCGGGTTCGGGATGGTGTCCTTGACGCCGCCCCATGCCCGGTGCTGGAGCCACACGTCGTCGGCGCGCTCGAGCAGGTACGGGACCCAACCGATCTGGCCTTCGCTGTAGGCCACCTTGAGCTCGGGGTAGCGAATGAACACGCCCGAGAACAAGAAGTCGGTGAGCGACGCGAACGAGTTGTTGAACGACAGGGCCGCGTTGACCGCCGCCGGCGCGTCGGGTGACGCCGCAGGCATCTTCGAGGATGAGCCGATGTGCATGTTGATGGTGGTGTGCGTATCGGAGCACGCTTGGAAGAACGGATCCCAGAAGCCGCTGTGGATGGACGGCAGTCCGAGGTGCGTGGGGATTTCGCTGAAGCACACGGCGTGCACACCACGGGCCGCGTTGCGACGCACCTCAGCGGCGGCGAGGTCGGCGTCCCACAGCGGGACGATGCACAGTGGGATCAGGCGGCCGCCCGAGTCGCCGCACCACTCCTCGACCATCCAGTTGTTGTAGGCGTAGACGCACTCGAGCCCGACCTCACGGTCCTTCGCCTCGGTGAAGGTCTGGCCGCAGAAGCGGGGGAACGTGGGGAAGGCGAGCGACTTCTCGACATGGTCGATGTCCATGTCGAGCAGGCGGAACTTGGGGTCCCAGCACCCTTGACGCATCTCGTCGTAGCTGATGGGCGTGAGCGTCATGTCGTCGCGGGCAAAGCCCACCGCGGCCACGTGGCGCTTGTGGGGGTACATGTTGCCCTCGTAGAACCAGATGTCGCACACGTCGCCGGTCCCGTCTTCGGGGTCGACCTCGTACTCGTAGTTGAGGCCGCCCTTGTACAAGAGGCCGCCGATGCGATGACGCTCGATCTTGGGGCCTTTGTCGCGGTACTTCTCGGGGAGCCAGGTCTGCCAGAGGTGGGCCGGCTCGACCACATGATCATCGACGCTGATGATCAGCGGGATGACCGGCGTTTCGGTGTTGACGGGATTGGGAGCGGTGATCGTCATTGCTGTTCCCCTTCGCGGACGGTTTCGATTTCCTGAACCTGACGGTGTGTCAGATTCTACGCGGGGTCGTGCTGCGTGGCAACCCGCGCGGCGCCCGGACGGACGCGAACACGCGAACCGTACGTCGCTCGTGTGTTCGGCGACGCGCTTCGTCGCCGGCATCGACAGGTGGGCCATGATGCGGGCGCACGACGTTCGCGAAACAAGGGGTAGGCAATGACCGACCGGGATCTGTACCTGCACGAGTACATCGACATCACGGCCCAGAACCAGTGGGACTACATGGAGCATGCCAAGGCGCAGGCCGGCCACGAGAAGGTCGACTTCGAGTTGCTTGGCACCTGGTACACGATGGGCATCACGGGTCGGTGGCCGCAGGTCATCAACATCTGGGAGATCCCCGGCGGCTGGGACGGCTGGCACGGCAAGGTCGATCGCCTCAACCTCAAGCGGCGCACGAACGCTCATCTCGACAAGTGGTGGGACAAGGCCTTCACCTACCGCACCGGTGGTTTCGACCGCCTGCTTGCCAACGCGGCCGGCGGCCCGAACATGGCCAGCCTCGCGGCCAACGGCGTGAAGGGCACGCTGTTCGTACACGAGATGACCGAGGTGCAGCCGGGCACCGCGCTCGAGTACCTCGACGCGGTACGCGAGGTACGCCAGCCCATTCTCAACGACCACGGCCACCGCCTCGTGGGGTTGTGGGAGGTCATGATGAACGACTACGAGGTGTGCACCGTGTGGGCCACCGACGTCGACGCGCACGTCGAGCTGGGCAAGGCCTACGACGTCGCGCGCGGGCTGCTCTCCGAAGATGCCGCCGGGGTGGCCGGCGACTCCCGCATCGTCGACTGGAACCGCACCATGCGCCAGTGGACCACCCGCTTTCGCGAGGAGCTCATGACCCCCGCGCCGGGCACCCATTGCGGCCCTGCCGACTGGGGCCTCGACGACAGCGTCACCGAGGCCTGAGCCGGATCGCCGCGGCCTCACGTGAGCACCGTCGAATATTCCCAGCGTGACCACGTAGTTACGATCGCGTACAACCGCCCGCACACGGCCAACGCGATCAACGGCGAGATGCGCGACGAGCTCAACGCGGCGTGGCACCGCTTCCGCGACGATCGCGACGCGTGGGTGGCCATTCTCACGGGCAACGGCCCGATCTTCTGCGGTGGTGCCGATCTGCGCGACGGCACGGGTTCCACCGGCACCTTCGCCGGCACTTTCTGGGAGATCCCGACGATCAACAGCTTCGAGAGCGGGCTCGAGCTGTACAAGCCCACCATTGCCGCGGTGAACGGCGCGTGCATCGGCTACGGGCTCACCGCTGCGCTGGCATGCGACTTCGTGTTGGCCAGCGATCGTGCCAGCTTTGCCTACCCCGAAGTATTGATGGGCATGGCCACCATCGTCGGCGCGCTACGGCTGCCGAGTCGGGTCGCGTGGGCCGATGCGATGGAGATGCTGCTCACTGGCGAGCGCATCGACGCGACCCGCGCGAAGGAGATCGGCCTCGCCTGGCGCGTCGTGCCCCACGAGCAACTCCTCGACGAGGCAAACGCGCTGGCCGATCGGTTGTGCGCCGGCGCACCTACCGCTTCGCGCGCGATCAAAGAAGTCGCGATGCGCGGCCGGAGCCTGCCGTGGACCGACGCCGTGCGCTTCGGCGAAACCATGCGCAAGGTTGCCGCAGCCACCGACGACGCTGCCGAAGGACGCGCCGCTCGCGCCGAGGACCGCACTCCGGAGTGGCCCGGTTCGTGAGCCAGCGCGCTCAGGTAGCAGCGACGCGCAGGAGGGGTAGGACCTCGGCGCCGAAACGGGCGATCTGCTCGCGCACCGCCGACGGCGCGGTGCCGGGCAGGTTGAACCGCAGACTGAGGCAGTCGGCGCTGGTTGCATCGAGCGCCGCGGCGAGCAGCCCCGCGAGCTCGGCAGCGTCGTGGTCCGTGAGCATCGAATCGCCGGCGACCATGCGCTCGTGGTCGTTCGCTGGCGTGAACGCTGCATAGCGCTGCGCGTCGTCGGCCGCCGCTGATACCGGTGCGTCACCCAACCAGGCGCGCCGGCTCAACACGACGGGCCCCAGTCCACCAGCCTCGCGGTACGCAGCCGCAAGCTCGATCGACCACGCCAGTGGCGACAGGCCGTCGAGCATGACCCCCGCCCCCACCGCAGCAGCCACCCTCACCCCGAACTTCGTCGTGGTCGCACACACCACCGGCACCGGGTGCTCGCGACAGCGCTGCAACGCAGGGTCGCCCCCGAGCGGTGCCGCCGCGTGGCCCCTGAGCGCGCCGACGAGCTCGCCGAGCGCAGCCCGATAGCGCGACGAGCGCTCCTCGAAGGGGACACCCGCCACCTCGAAGTCAGCTGGCGCTGCGCCGACCGCGACACCGAGGCCGACCCGGCCGGGGAACCGAGCAGCGAGCCACGCAGTCTCTTCGGCCACCAGCCCGGATGGACGCAATGGCAACAGCAGCGGGCACGGCGCACCCCAGACACGAGCGGTCGCGCCCAGCGCCCAACCGACGAACTGCAACGGGTTCGGGAGATACCCCGCCAAACCGCCGTGGTGTTCGCTCAACAGCACACCGTCGAAGCCTGCGTCCTCGGCCAACCGTGCGTCGATGAGCATCTCGTCGACGACCGCCACGGGTGGCAGGTCGTGCGGCGACAGCAGCATTGCGACACTGCCGTGGCCGAAGGCATCACCGGCGTTGATCAGCTGTCCTTGGCCAACTGCGACCCGCGGGCCGCGGTGGTCTTGCCCGCCTCACCGAACGCCTTCGCATCGAACGCGCCACGTCGGCAGGTGTGCTCGGCCTCGAGCGCGAGCGCGTCCGCCAGCGACAAGCCGTCGCCCTTGGCGTACAGCCTCAGTACTTCGCTCACTGCTCCGGTCGCCGCGACATCGGCGGCCAACGAGCGGGCGAACACGGCGAGCTCGTCGTGGGGCACGAGGTGGTTGACGAGCCCGATTCGCAGCGCTTCGTCGGCAGCGACGAAGTTGCCGGTGATCGACATTTCGCGTGCCTTGCGCAACCCGACGGCGCGGGGCAGCAACGCGGTGAGGCCCCACGTGGCCACGACGCCGAGGCGCGCGTGCGTATCGGCGAAGCGCGCCCGTTCGGAGGCCACGATGAACGATCCGGAGAGCGCGATCTCGAGCCCACCCGACACGCACGCCCCGTTGACCGCGACGACCACCGGCGTGGTCATGGCGCGCAACACCTTGCCCGGGTTGACGTTGAACTGCGCGTCGAACGCGTTCCACGGTTTCGGCGAGTCGGTCGCCGCGACCTCTTTGAAGTCGACGCCGGCGCTGAACACCGGATCGACCGCTCCGATGACCACCACCCGCGTGGCAGGGTCCTGCTCGGCCTCGGACAACAGCTCGCAGAGTCGGAGCCGCATCGCGAGCGTCAGCGCGTTCTTCGCCTCGGGACGATCGAGCGTGATGGTGCGAATACCGTCGGCGTCGTCGACGAGTAGGAGATCGTCGCTCATGACGCGCCCTTCATCGGAATGCGCTGATTGTTCCACGAGATGATCCGCTCGTCGGGCACAAGGCGGAAGAAGGTGCGGCCCGCGTAGTGCGCCTGTGTCTTCTCCGGCATCGCGCCCCGCTCACCACGGAACGCGGCGTACTTCACGTCGAGCGCGTCGCTGATGCGCTCCATCGTCGGTTCGTCCTCGACGAACTCGACCTGTCCGGTGAGGTGCACGGCTTCGAGCTCGACCCACCTGTCGCCCGATTCCACGAGAAACGACGCCCGCGAGTCCTTGCGGAGCCGAGCCACCTTCTTGGTGCGCGACGGAGCCGCGAGGCAGACCGTGCGATCGAGCGTCACGAACCACACCGGCAACGCGATCGGCATCCCGTCGCGTCGCAACGTGGTGAAGATGCCCGTGTGTGCGTGCTCGAGCACCGCCCACGCCTCTTCAGCATCGAGCCGAACGCTCATGATCGCCCCCGTTCTGGTCCAAAACCCGCAACTGGTAGTTCGAGAGCGTGCCGGGGCGCGCCTTCGAACTACCAGTTGGACGGTAATCGGTCGGGAACGATCAGACCGCGGTCCGCGGCAGGTAGTAGTCGCGTAGCGCGGGGAAACCGTTGAAGCCCACCGTGGAGTACGTGGTGGTGTAGGAGCCGGTCGACAAGATGGTGACGCGGTCTCCGGCTTCGAGCGCGAGCGGCATCTGGTAGTCGGCGTGCTCATACATGATGTCGGCGCTGTCGCAGGTGGGCCCGGCGAGACACACGCGACCGGTGGGGCCGCCGTCGTGCGGCGTGGTGATGCGGAACTTGATCGACTCGCCGAGCGACTCGGTGAGACCGGTGTACACGCCGGCGTCGAGGTACACCCAACGGCAGTCGTCCTCGAGGGAACGGCGCGACACCAGCACGACCTCGCTCTGCATGACACCGGCATCGGCGCACATGTAGCGGCCAGGCTCCGCGATGACCCGGGGCAGGTCGTCGCCGAGCCAGCGGTGCAGTGCGGTGTTGATGGCCCGGGCGTAGGTCTCGACTGCCGGGACCTCGTTGTTGTAGTGCCCGGGGAACCCGCCGCCGATGTTGACCAGGGCGGGCGTGACGTCGAGCGAACGCAGGTGATCGAACACCCGGCCGACGCGCTCGAGTGCTGCGTTCCAGGCCTCGGGGTCGCGCTGTTGCGATCCGACGTGGAACGAGACGCCGACCGGATGCTCTTTCTCGGTCGCACGCGTGAGCAGGTGCATAGCCATCTCCGGACCGCAGCCGAACTTGCGCGACAGCGGCCAGTCGGCCCCGCCACCATCGGTCATCACGCGACAAAAGAGGGTGGCACCGGGCGCCGACTGGACGAGCTTGTCGAGCTCGGAATCACAGTCGAATGCGAACAGGCGAACGCCCTTGTCGTACGCGTACTCGATGTCGACGCGCTTCTTCACCGTGTTGCCGTAGGAGATCCGCGTGGGATCGGCGCCGGCCGCGAGGACCATGTCGATCTCGGCCGGACTGGCCACGTCGAAGCTGGAACCGAGCTCAACGAGGAGCTCGAGGATCTGCGGAGCCGGGTTGGCCTTGATCGCATAGAAGATGTCGGCACACGCGAGTGCGTCGGCAAGCTTGCGGTAGCGATCCGCGACAATGTCGAGGTCGACGACCACGAACGGTGTGGGAAGCGTGTTCTCGGCGAGGAAGTCGTCGAGACGTGTGGTGGAACGGGTCCGGATGGCGTTTTGCGGAACCTGCCGCAGGCGTACGGTCAACGAGACTCCTTCAAGGGGTCGGGGTAGAGCCGGATCATTATTGCGGTTTCGCAGCAATGCGCAAGAGGCCACCAAGTATCGATGAGAAAAAGAAATCTTGACTGATGCATCCGTCAGTTTGACAACGCAGATCAGCTCTCTGACCAGGGGTTTTGTCGCATTCTGACTGACGCATCAGTCGAGTTTGACTGACGCATCAGTCGAGTCGCGATGCTTTGCGGCAAACCAACGCATGCGAGGCCGCGCCGCAGGGCATCGAACTCTGCGACGCGCGCAACTCGCTCACCGCGAGCGGCAAGACCCTCGACGCCGAGGTGTTGAACCGCCTCGCGAAAACCATCGCCGACGCGAAACGGACCGTGTTCTCCATGGCGACCCCACCTTGCCCGCCACGCACGCGTTCCAACTGCGGCCGAATGGGTCGAGCCACCCGCCGGTGTTCGTCGACGCGGCCGCCACGCCAGGCGCGCGCCGGTTCAGCTGAGGTCGGGGATGCGCAGGTCGAGCGTGGCGGCCTCGGTGCCGCCGTCGCACTCGATCACCTTGCCGGTCACGTAGCGACCCGCATCGGACGCGAGGTACAGCGCGCACAGACCGATGTCCTCGGGCACGCCAATGAAGCCGAGCGGCGTCTTGGCCACCATCTCGTCGCGCAGCACCGGCATGGTCAGCACACCTTCGAGCGCCGACGTGGCGATGGAACCGACGGCGATCGCGTTGATGCGGATCCTGGGCGCGCAGTCGAACGCCATCAGCCGAGTCATGTGCGCGAGCGCAGCCTTCGCGGTGCCGTAGGCGACGAAGCCGCGGTCGGCCATGCGGCCCATGAACGACGAGATGTTCACCACACTGCCACCCCCGGCCTCGAGCATGTGCGGGATGGCCAGCTTGGTCAGTTCGAACGCCGTGGTCACATTGAAGTGGAACTGCGACTCGAGTTCGGCGGCCGACACGCCGAGCAGCGCGCCGATACCGCCGCCACCTGCATTGTTCACCACCAGGTCGATTCGGCCGAGGTCGGCTCTGGCCCGCCCGACGAACTCCGCCAGGAACGCCAGGTCGGTGACATCGCCCGGCACAACGAGTGCGCGACACCCGAACGCGCGCACCTCGTCGGCCACCGCATCGAGTTGGTCGAGCGTGCGAGCGGTGATCGCCACGTCGGCGCCCGCTTCGGCGAACACCCGCGCACACCCCGCTCCGATACCACGTCCTGCGCCGGTGATGAGGACGACCTTGCCGTCGAGCCGGAAGCGATCGAGTGCAGCCATGGGTGCTTCTTTCGTTGGTCGCGCCGCTCAGGAGCGCCGGTCGCGCAGGAACGGGAACGAGGATCGGACGTCGGCCACCTGCTGTGGGTCGACCACGGCGGTGACGACCTGTTCGACGCCGGCATCGGCTGCCGCCAGAATCTCGCCCAACGGATCGATGACAAGCGAGTCGCCCAGGTACTCGATGGTCGCGCCCGATCGATCGACGCCTTGGCCGACACGGTTGGTCCCGAGCACGTACGCCTGGTTCTCGATCGCGCGTGCCCGAAGCAGCGTCTGCCAATGCATGCGCCGCGCCGCAGGCCAGTTGGCGACGCAAACGTACAGATCGGTCGAGGCAGCCTTGGCCCACCACGCGTCCGCGAAGCGGAGGTCGTAGCAGACGAACGGCGTGACCCGGACGCCTTCGACATCGAAGGTGAACGTGAGCTCGCCTGCGCCGTAGTGCTCGTCCTCGCCGGCGTAGCTGAAGGGATGCAGCTTGTCGTAGCGCTGCACCACACCGTCGGGGGACGCGAGAACGAATGAGTTGGTCGGCCGCGACGACGGTGCGAGTGGTCGTGCCTTGGTGGGAACCGAACCGCACACCCATACCTGATGAAGCTGCGCCTGCTCGGCGAGGAACTGGGTGCTGGGGCCCGCCGCATCTTCCGCGATGCGCTCGGCGGCCATGGAGAAGCCGGTCGCGTACATCTCGGTGAGGGCCACGAGACGAGCACCGGCGTAGGCGGCCTCGGCGACGAGCGGCGCGAGCAGTTCGAAGTTGCGCTGGGGGTTCTCCCACACGATGTCGTGCTGTATCGCGGCGACTCTCACGAGGTCCTCACAGCTTTCCCAGTCGGGCGATCGCTTCGTCGAGCACTTCTCGTCGCTTGCAGAACGCGAATCGTACGAGAGGGGCGCCTTCGACTACGTCGTCGTAGAGCACCACAGCGGGGATGGCCACCACGCCGACGCGTTCGGGGAGCGCGCGACAAAAGGCCATGCCATCGGCTTCGCCCAGGGAGCGGATGTCGGTGGTGATGAAGTACGTGCCCTGTGGGTGATGCACCGTGAAGCCCGCGGCGCTCAGCCCAGCCGCGAGCAGGTCGCGCTTGTATCGGAGGTCGTCGACGAAAGCGGTGAAGTACGAATCGGGCAACCGTAGCGCAGTGGCGACCGCGGGCTGGAACGGTGCTCCGCTCACGTAGGTAAGGAACTGCTTGACGGTACGCACCGCGGTGACCAGCCCGGGTGACGCGCACAGCCAGCCGACCTTCCAGCCGGTGAACGAGAACGTCTTACCGGCCGACGACACGGTGATGGTGCGGTCGCGCATGCCGGGCAGCGACGCGATGGGCAGGTGCACCGCTTCGTACACGAGGTGCTCGTACACCTCGTCGGCGAGCACGATGAGGTCGTGCTCGATGCACACCTCGGCCAAGGCGCTGAGCTCCGCGCGGGTGAACACCTTGCCCGTGGGGTTGTGCGGGGTGTTGAGCAGCACCAGACGCGTAGCCGGGGTGATGGCCGCCCGAAACGCATCGACGTCGAACGCGAAGTCAGGCGCGCGGAGCGTCACCGGTACGCGGCGAGCGCCCGCCATGGCGATACTCGCCGGATAGCTGTCGTAATAGGGCTCGAGGGATACGACCTCGTCGCCCGGGCCGCACAACGCAAGGATGGTCGCGGCGATCGCCTCAGTGGCCCCGGTGGTGACGAGAACCTCGGTGTCGGGGTCGTAGGTGAGTCCGTAGAACCGTTGCTGGTGCTCGCTGATCGCAAGCCGCAGGTCGGGGATGCCCAACGCTGGCGGGTACTGATTCTGGCCGTCGCGCATGGCGGCGACAGCCGCCTCGAGCACCTCGGCCGGGCCGTCCGTGTCGGGAAAGCCCTGACCGAGGTTGATCGAACCGGTGCGCGCGGCCAAGGCCGACATCTCGCCGAAGATGGTGGCCCCGAAACCCGCAAGGCGCGGGTGGAGGCGCTCACGAGCCACGGGGCGCGCGGGCGGATGCTCAGACAGAGCGGCGCTCGGTGAGCTCAATCGCGTTGTCGCGCAGCACGCGCTTCAGGCTCGCCGGGTCGAGCTCCTTCAGCTCGGTCGCGTAGTCGAGCGGCTGCGGCATGCCCTCGATGTGCGGCCAGTCGGACCCGAAGATCACGCGGTCGGCACCCATGTACTCGATGACCTCGTACGGGTCGTCTTCCCAGAACGGGTTGATCCACACGTGCTCACGGAAGGTGTCGGCCGGGTCTTCCTCGCGGAAGTAGCCAGGCATCTTCTTGACCGTGGACGCCAGCTTCTTGAAGAGGTCGCCGAGATATTCGGAGCCGTTCTCGACCGAGCACAGGCGGATGTTCGGGAAGCGGATGAAGAGCTTCTCGAACACGGCGGTGATGAGGAAGTCGTAGGCGGCGCGCTCGATCGAGAACGTGCGGACCGAGGGCGCCCAGCCGCCACCAAAGGAGGCGCCGAACTTGTCGTCGGCGTAGCCCTGCGAGGAGTACCCGCTATCGCCGGCGTGCACGACGACGGCGATGCCCGACTCGTTCACGCGTGCCCAGAAGGGATCGAAGTACGTGCTGAACGGCGACATCTGCCCGTGGGCCGTGGTGGGGGCCGCCGGCCGCATGCATACGACACGGGCATCGCGCGACAGCGCCCATTCGAGCTCGGCCACCGCATGGTCGACGTCGGCCATGGCGATGTACGGCGCGGCGAAGATGCGGTTCTCGTAGTTACAGCCCCAGTCCTCGTCGAGCCAGCGGTTGAACGCGGTGAACGCGACACCGACCGCTTCGGGATCGTTCTTCAGCAGCTCCTCGTAGAGCACACCGAGCGTGGGGAACAACCAGATCTTCTCGAGCCCCTGCTTGTCCATGATCTTCACGCGGGCATCCGAGTGGCGGTAGTACGCCGGAATCGGCTCGCGGTCGGCCAGGAACTCGATCGGCGACTTCCCGTTGGGGTTGCCCCGGAAGTACTCGTACATCGCGCCGGCCTTGGCGATGGGATCGAAGGTGGGGTTCACCACGGCCTTGCTCAGCTTGCCGCCCACGATCTGGTACTTGCGGCCGTTGATCTCGCACCACTGCACGGTGCGGTCGGCCCACTTGGCGGGCAGGTGTCGGGTGAAGGCGTCGACCGCCTCGTAGTAGTGGTTGTCGGCGTCGAAGGCTAAGAAGTCGATGTCCGTCATCACGCAACGATACCGGCCGCGAACCACCCATTACCAGGCAAGTGGGAGGGTCGCCCGACCCCAGAGGTTGAAAGCTTCGATTCGGGTGGTCGCACCGTCGAGGTGCAGGTCGGGGAAGCGATCGAGCAGCAGTCCCAGTGCGATTCGGCCCTCGACCCGGGCGAGGGTCGCGCCCGGGCAGAAGTGATGTCCGAACCCGAAGCTGAGGTGCTTTCGCACGTCTTCGAGCGGGCGGTCGAGCAGGAACTCGTCGGCCCTCGGCCAGTACGTCGAGTCGCGGTTGGCGGACGCGTAGCAGACCATCATCTTCGCCTTCTCGGGCACGGTCACCCCGTGCACCTCGACTTCGCGGGTCGCCGTGCGGAACAACCCGAGCACCGGCGGGTCGTGGCGGAGAGACTCCTCGATGGCGACGTCGACGAGTGACCGATCGGCACGCACCGCGGCCCACCGAACCGGGTCCTCGAGGAGGCGCCACACCACGTTCGTGAGCAGCGCCGTGCTGGTCTCGTTGCCCCCGAGCATCAACAGCAACAGCACCCACTGCATCTCGTGGTCGGTCAGGCGGCGGCCCTGGTACTCGGCCACGACGAACCCGGAGATCATGTCGTTCGGTACCACGTCGCCGAGGTGCTCCTCCCCCGGCTCGTCGATGCCAGCCGCCGCAAGCAGCCTGCGGCGCCGGTCGATCTCGCCCTGGAAGTACGCGTCGAGGCGAGCGCGCGCCGGGCCTGATGCATGTGGATCGGGAAGGTTGTAGGTGCGCGTGAGGTCGTCCGACATCTCGGCGAACAACGCGAGGTCGACCTCGGGGATGCCGAGCAGCCGCGCGATCACGGTCATGGGGAACGGATACGCGAACGCCGCGTGGAAGTCGGCGCGCCCAAGCGGTGCCATCTGATCGAGAAGGTCGCCGGCGATCTGTTCGAGTTCGGTCTCGAGCGCGCCCACCGTGCGCGGCGTGAATCCACGGATGAACAGACGCCGAAACTCGGTGTGCTCCGGCGGGTCGCTCACCAGCCCGCTGCCGCGCGTGTACTGCGGGCTCGGCCCGTATTTCATCGACCACGTGCCGACGTCGCGCAGCACCTCGGTGACGTCGTCATGGCGGGTGACGGTGAAGAACGGCGGCGTGAACGAAGCGTGGTGGTGCACCGGGCATTCGGTCCGCAACGTGGCGTAAGCCGGGAACGGGTCGGCCAGCACCTCAGGGCTCATCGGGTCATAGGACGCCATAGCCCGGTTGTACTCGCTTGCGCACCCCCGCGCCTCACGCGATCCCCGCGCGCCTCGAATCGTTCTTCGGACATCTGACTACGGCCGGCGTAGTGAGATGTCCGAAGAACCGATCACCGCGCCGCACGTGGCCGCTCCGCGCTGAGGGAGGCGTTCGCTCTACGATCGCCGACATACGGAAGGGGTTCCGAAGATGCCAACGGCTGCGGAGATCCGCGAACAACTCGATCATCCGATCATCGACTGTGACGGGCACATCCGCGAGTTCATGCCCGCGGTGTTGCCCTACCTGCGCGAGTCGCTCGGGCAGCGATTGTTCGATCGGTTCACCTCCGAAGGCTCGGCGTTGACCCGGAGCTACCAAGGCGGGGGCACCGCCGAGCGGGCGCGCACGCGCGCGCCGCAAGGAGCATGGTGGGCGTCGCCCACGAAGAACACGCTCGACCGCACCACCGCGCAGACGCCGCGTCTGATGTACGACCGCCTCGACGAGCTGGGGCTCGACTACGCAGTGCTGTACCCCACGCTCGCGTTCGGCACCACAGGCATCGATGACGCCGAGCTTCGGCTCGGCCTGGTGCGCGGGTACAACGAGTTCTTCGCCGATGTGTACGGCCCGTACCGCGACCGCATGACCGTGGCCGGACTCATCCCGATGCACACCGTCGACGAAGCCCTCGCCGAGCTCGACTTCTGCCACGCCGCCGGGCTCAAGGTGGTGTCAATCCCGCACGGCGTGACGCGTCCAATTCCGTCGCCGCTGGTGACCGACGAGTCGCCGTACCTGTGGCCGGGCCAGCGTCACTGGGTCGACACGTTCGGCCTCGACAGCAACCTCGACTACGACCCGGTGTGGCAGCGCCACCGCGACCTCGGGTTCGCGATCACCGCGCACGGCGGCATGACGCTGCCAGTCGGCGTGTACAGCTCGATCAGCAGCTTCACGTACAACCACATGGGTTCCTTCGTGGCGATGATGTACCCGCTCGCGAAGTCGATGTTCCTCGGCGGGGTCACGGCGCGCTTTCCCGACCTGCCCATCGCCTACCTCGAGTGCGGAGTCGCGTGGGCCTGCTTCATGTTGCATGACCTCGTCGAGCACTGGGAGAAGCGCAGCCGCGACGCTATCGAGTGGACCAACCCTGCGAACCTCGACCTCGTCGAGATGGAACGGCTCATGCGCGCGCATGCTGGCGATTTCGCGTCGCTCGAAGATCGGCTAGCCGAGTACATCGCACCGTTGGCCAACCCGGTGATGACCCCGGACTGCCTCGACGAGTGGGTGCACGTCGCGATCGAACAGGCCGAGGACATCCGCACGCGATTCGTCGACTCGTTCTACTTCGGGTGCGAGGCCGATGATCGCACCACCGCGTTCGCATTCTCGCCGGCCAACGAGTTCGGCGCGTCGTTGCGCGCCGTGCTCAGCTCCGACATCAGCCACTGGGACGTGCGCGACATGAACCGCGTGCTGCCCCACGCGTACTCATTGGTCGAGTCGGGCATCCTCACGCCCGAGCAGTTCGAGGCGTTCACGTTCCGCAACCCGTACGAGTTGCACACCGCGGTGAACCCCGACTTCTTCGAAGGCACCGTGGTCGCCGACGCGGTGCGCTCGGCACGCAATAGCTGAGCACCATTGCCGCTGACGAGTTTTCAACGCAACGTGGCCGGGCGCGGCGCGTTTGCCCTCGACCGAGGAAAGACTGACGATGCGCCCCCAACCGCGCGGTGCCCGCGCCCCTGGTGACGGCGGCCCCGCGATCGTGCAGGAGCTCACTGCTCCAGCGATCATCGTGGCCCGGTGGATACATCGGTGAACTGCGGTCATCCACGATGGGCCTCCCCCAGCTCAGGGCACGTCTTCCCGAGTGTCAGACCCCCTACGTAAAGTCGGCTCCATGAGCTCCTACGTTGGTCCTGCGCAGTTGGTCCTCCCCGATCACACGTGTGAAGTCGAGGTCAACCTCCACGAGTTCGTCGATCTCACCGACGCGCTGCAGTCGCACTGGCGCGGCGTGGTCATGAACGCCTCCTTCGAGCCGGCCGAGGTGGTCGAAGTGCACATCCGCATCCCGGGCCGTGGCGAAGCACCAGCCTCTTTGGCGGCGCGGCGGCTGGTCGGCAACGGGCTCCCACCGTTCCGGGCGAGCTGACGCCGGCCCTCAGTCAATGGGCCGGATGCACATCGCCGGGAACAGGCGCACCACCGGTGCATACAGCTCCTCGGTGCGCACCGCTCGCCGGTAGAGGTACCGCAGCACGGCGAGCTCGCTCACCTCGCTTACCTCGCTCTCGTTGCGAAGCAGCGCGTCGAGCGTCCGCAGGCCAGCCGGCATGTCGGTCACCGACATCCCCAACAGCTCGGTCAGCTCGGCGCACTCGATCGCCGCCACAGCCGGACCGATTCGGTGCAACCGCTCCAGCGTCTCGGTGAGCACGGCGGCCATTTCCGCTCGGTTGCGGGCGAAGTCACCGGTCACGGCGGGCAACACTTCCGTGCGGAGGTTCGCCGCGACCACGTCGTAGAGCGACGTCGGGCCCGCGGCCACATCGGGGAACGCCGGTCGCTCGAGCGTGACCCCCATGGCATCGGCGATCGCCTCGCAGGTGAGGCGATCGTTCAGGATGCGATACGCGAGGTTCAGCGCGACTGGGTTGTGCGGATCGAGATGCTCGGTGATTGCGGCAAGTGCGATCACCGAGCGGATGTAGAGGTGCGCGCAGTAGTACTTCACCTTGGTGACATCGACCGCAATGCCGCTCACCTGCTCGTAGTGGGCGAGCAGCTCCGAGATGTTG